>DXAR01000076.1 GCA_019116945.1 Candidatus Janibacter merdipullorum
CACAAGGCCTACACGGGTGACAAGCCGCCCGCCAAGCGGCCGAGTCGGCCGAGCGGCCGCAAGAAGGGGCCCTCCACCGAGGTCGTCGCGGGCCGCAACTCCGTCCTCGAGGCGCTCCGGACGCAGGTGCCGGTGACGACGATGTACGTCGCGAGCCGCATCGACTCCGACGACCGCGTGCGGGAGGCGCTCCAGATCGCCACCGGTGCCGGCATCCCGATGCTCGAGGCCCCCCGGGCCGAGCTGGACCGACTCACCGATGGTGCCGTGCACCAGGGCATCGCCATCCAGGTGCCGCCCTACGACTACGCGCACCCCAAGGACCTCATCGACTCCTCGCTCCCCGGAACCCCGCTCATCGTGGCGCTCGACTCGATCACCGATCCGCGCAACCTCGGCGCGATCGTGCGCTCGACGGCGGCCTTCGGCGGCCAGGGGGTCGTCGTACCGTCCCGGCGGAGTGCAGGGATGACCGCCTCCGCCTGGAAGACCTCCGCAGGTGCCGCCGCGCGGCTGCCCGTCGCCCAGGCCGCGAACCTCACGCGCGCGCTCGAGGACTACCGCAAGGCCGGCTTCTTCGTCGTCGGTCTCGACATGGACGGTGACGTCCAGCTCCCCGGTCTCGAGCTGGCCACCTCACCGCTCGTCGTCGTCGTCGGCTCCGAGGGCAAGGGCCTCTCGCGCCTCGTGCGCGAGACCTGCGACCAGATCGTCTCGATCCCCATGAGCAGCAGCGTCGAGTCGCTCAACGCGGGGCTCGCCGCTGGCGTGACGCTCTACGAGATCGCCCGCCTCCGCGGCGCCTGACCCGACGCAGCGGGACCGGTCATTGCCCGGTTTCCGCGGTGCGTGATGAGATGGCGCCGACCGGGGGCGCAGGGCCTCCCGTGGAGGAGGAGTCCATGAGCTCGATGCCCCCGCCGCCCGGCGGCGACCAGCACGGCTACCAGCCCGCGCCCCAGTACCGGGCCGGGCAGCACGCGGCCGGGCCGCCCATGACCACCGCGCCCCCCTCGATCCGGTACGCGAAGATCGCGATGTGGGCGGGTGCCGCGATGCAGCTGCTCGCGATCCCGGCCACGCTGCTTATGCGCGATGAGATGCGCGAGGTCGCCGAGGAGTCCCTCAAGGAGTCCGGGACGACCTATGACGAGTCCATGGTCGATGCCGCGGTGGCCGTGGCTCTCGGCTTCGGGCTCGTCATGAGCGTGCTCGGCGCACTGCTGTGGGTTCTCATGGCCCACCTCAACGGCAAGGGCAAGGGATGGGCGCGCATCGTCGCGACCGTCCTCTACGGCATCTTCGTCGTGTCCGTCGTCTGCGGTTTCGCCCAGCCCAACCCGACCCTGACGACCGTCATGAACGTCATCGTCCTCATCATCGGCGCCGTGGCGACCTTCTTCCTCTGGCGCAAGGACTCCACCGCCTGGTTCACGGCCCACCGGGCACCGATCGTCTGAGGGCCGGCAGCACGGCGAAGGGGGTGGGGAGCGATCGCTCCCCACCCCCTTCGGCCTGTGTCAGGCCTGGTCGGTGTGGATGACGTGGGTCTTGCCGACGATGTCCGCGAGGGTGCGGTCGTCGTCGTCGATGAGCATCCAGATCCAGGAGATGATGCCGGCGAACTGGTGGACGACCTCGCGGAGGAGGGCCGGGCCCATCGCCGGGTGGCCACCGGTGTGGGCGTCGATGACCTTGAGGCCGTTCATCTTCTTGCCGATGCTCTGCCCCGTCTTCGTCACGCGCCACACGCGGTTCCAGAAGGCGACCGCGAGGCTGATGAGGAAGGACAGGAGGATGAGGAGCACGCCGATCGTCACGAGGGCGCCCGAGCCGGACCCGGGGACCTCGCAGTCGCGGGTGTAGTAGTAGCCGCAGTCATAGGTGTCGGGCATGCCCGCGATGATGAGGACGACCCCGAGGATGACCGGGATGATGGCCGCGGCGAAGGCCATGGCCCAGTCGACGAGTCCAGGGAGGATGCGCTCGGCGAACTCGGCGATGCGGCCGTACCGCTGCTGCACCCACGCCTTGGACCCCGGCCGGTCCGGGTTGCTCCCACCCTGACCGGAGAAGTACGGGCCGGACGGACCACCCTGTGGGGGAGGGGCGCCCGGCGTCTGCGGGGGGCCGCCCTGTGAGGGGCCGCCCTGCGGGGGGTTCTGCGGGGGCTGGCCGCCCGGGTGCTGCGGCGGACCGGGAACTCCCTGCTGCGAAGGGCCCCCCTGCGTGGGATCAGTCATTCCATCTCCTTGTCGACGACGGGCAGCATCTGGGTGTCCGTCCCCAGGACCGACTGCTCGTCGGGCTTGCTCGGCAGGACCTCTCGCAGGTACTCGGCGATCGCGTCCTCGATGGGGACATCGTGCCCCACACGCTCAGCCATGTACCACCTGTGCTCGAGGATCTCGTGGAAGATCTCCGCGGGCTCCAGCTTGGCGCGCAGCTCCCGCGGGATGGCGCGCGCGGTCGGCTCGTAGACCCGGGAGAGCCAGTCGTGGGCGACGAGCGACTCGTCGTCCCCCTGCCGGTCCATGGCCGCTCGGTAGGAGTCGAGGTCGTTGAGCAGGCGCCGGGCCTGGTTCTCCTCGACGTCGAGACCGGTGAGCCGCAGCAGGCGTCGACTGTGGTGCCCCGCGTCGACGACCTTGGGCTCGATGCGCAGGTGCGTCCCGTCGAGGTCGGTGGTGATGGCCAGCTCGTCGACGTCGAAGCCGAGGACGTTGAGCCGGCGGATCCGCTCGTCGACCCGCCAGCGCTCGCCCACGCCGAACCACTCGTCGCCCGTGAGCTCCTGCCACAGGCCGCGGTAGCGCTCGATGATCTCGTGGGAGACCTCGATCGGGTCGAGCTCCTCGGGGAGGACCCCCGCGGCGGCCAGGTCCATCATCTCGCCGGCGATGTTGACCTGCGCGAGGTCGAGGTCGTGCTCGCGCTGACCGGTGCTCAGGCTGTCGTGCAGCTCTCCGGTCTCGGCGTCGACGAGGTAGGCGGAGAAGGCGCCGGCGTCGCGTCGGAAGAGGGTGTTGGACAGGGACACGTCCCCCCAGAAGAAGCCGGCGAGGTGCAGCCGGGCGAGGAGGACGGCGAGGGCATCGGCGAGCCGGGCGGTCGTGTCCGCGCGGAGGTTCTGGCTGAAGAGCGCCCGGTAGGGAAGGGAGAACTGCAGGTGCCGGGTCACGAGGCAGGCGTCGAGCGGGGTGCCGTCGGGGGTGGTGCGCCCGGAGACGACGGCGAGCGGCTCGACGCAGGGCAGGTCGAGTCGGCGCAGCTGTCGGAGGAGCTGGTACTCGGCGCGAGCGAGGTCGGCCTTGATCTCCTTGACGGCGACGATCCCGCCGGAGAGCCGGGCGAAGCGCACGACGTGCCGTGAGATCCCGCGCGGCAGCGCGGCGATGAGGTCGGTCGGCCACTCCTCGAGGGGGACCGACCACGGCAGGTCGAGGAGGGCCGGGTCCGGCCGGGCAGCGGAGATGTCGAGGGGCATGGCCTCTCCCTTCGCTCGGACGACACCCCAGTCTGGCGCAGGATCCCTGCCACGGGAGTGCATTCCCCCAGGGCAATGCGATCGACGAGGGCGTGGGGTCAGGTGCGGAGGCGGGCCAGGGTGGCGAGGACGTCGGGGACGGCGGTGCTGTCGGGGAGGCGGAGCCGGGCTGCGGTCTCCCCTTCGCCGACCTTGATCCCGAGGTCGGTCTCGCCGAGGACGGCGAAGACGTGCTCGTCGGTGACGTCGTCGCCGAGGTAGACCATCGCGTCCACGGCGATCTCGTCGGCGAGGGCGGTGAGGGCCGTGCCCTTGTCGGCACGGACGACGCTCAGCTCGTGCACCCCCTTGCCGGAGAGCAGGGTGATCCCGTCCGTCGTGGCGGCCGCCGCAGCGATCTCCGCCGCCGCGTCCACCGCCTCGTCGGGCAGCCCGCGGGTGTGGAGGACGACCGCAGTCGGCTTGTGCTCCAAGCGGATGCGCGGCTCTCGGCGGGAGACGTCGTCCTCGATCGCCGACCGGAGGGCGTGGAGACGGGCGCTGACCTCCGGGGTCACCAGCCCGGAGGCGGAGCGGCTCGTCTCCGCCCCGTGGCTGCCGATGAGCGTCGTCCTCGCGCTGTCGATCCCGGTGAGTGCGGTGAGGGTGGCGAGATCCCGCCCGGAGACGACCGCGGTCCACGTGGCCTCCGCGGCGGCGAGCCGGCCGAGCGACTCCACGGTGCCGGCCTGGGGTCGGGCGTCCATCGGGTCGAGGACGAAGGGAGCGAGGACCCCGTCGAAGTCCGTGGCCACGAGGAGGCGGGGCGCGCGGGCGACGACGTCGAGTGCCCGGGTCACCTGCGGGTCCACCTAGGCCCCCTTCGGCGTGGGGCGGGGAGGTCGCTCCGGGGCCATCTCGAGGTTCGTGAGGAAGGTGTCGGCCCAGGTCTGCACGTCGTTGTCGGCGACGCGGCGCCGGAGGGACCGCATGAACTTGCGGCGCTCGCGGTCCTCCAGGGACATGACCCGGAGCATGACCTGCTTGAGCCCCTCGATGTCGTGCGGGTTGCACACGAAGGCCTGCTTCAGCTCGTGCCAGGCGCCGGTGAACTCGCTGAGCACGAGGGCGCCGCCGCCGTCGTGGCGGCAGGTGACGTACTCCTTGGCGACGAGGTTCATCCCGTCCCGGAGCGGGGTGACGAGCATGATGTCGGCCGCCTGGAAGAGGGCGGCCATCTCCTCGCGGGGATAGCTCTGGTGGAGGTAGTGGACGGCGGGGGCGCCGATGGCCGAGTACGCGCCGTTGATGCGCCCCACGGTCGTCTCGACCTCGGTGCGCAGCTGCTGGTAGGCGAGGACGCGCTCGCGGCTCGGGGTGGCCACCTGGACGAGCGTCACTGCTGGAGAGGAGATCGCGCCGTCCGCGAGGAGCTCCTCGTAGGCCTTGAGCCGGTGGCGGATCCCCTTCGTGTAGTCGAGTCGGTCGACGCCGAGCATGACGACCTCGGGGTCGCCGAGGGAGGCCCGGATCTGCGCGGCCCGCCGCTGCACCGGCTCCGACTTGGCCAGCTCCTCCAGCCCACCGAAGTCCACGCTGATCGGGACGGCGGAGGCCCGGACCCGGCGGGTCTCGCCGCCGGGGTCGGTGGTGGTGACGGTCTCTCCCTTCGTCGTGCGGCCGTCGAGCTGGCGGCAGGCGCGCAGGAAGTTCTGCGCATCGGGGGTGCGCTGGAAGCCGAGGTAGTCGGCGCCGAGGAGGCCCCCGAGGATCTGTCGACGCCAGGGCAGCTGGGCGAAGAGCTCCACGGGCGGGAAGGGGATGTGGTTGAACCAGCCGATCCGCACGTCCGGTCGCAGCGCCCGCACGAGGGCCGGGACGAGCTGGAGCTGGTAGTCGTGGATCCACACCTTGGCGCCCGGCGCGGCGACCTCGCACACCGCCTCGGCGAAGCGCTGGTTGACCCGCTCGTAGTCCTGCCACCACTCCCGGTGGAAGTGCGCGGGGACGATGACGTCGTGGTAGATCGGCCAGAGGGTGTCATTGCTGAAGCCCTCGTAGTAGGTCTCCCGTTCCTGCTCCGAGAGCGGGACCGGGTGCAACCACATGCCCGACTCCTCGAAGGGGGCCGGCGCCGTCCCCGTCTCGCCGGCCCACCCGACCCAGGCGCCCTCCCGTCCGCGCATGACGGAATCCATGGCGGTGACGAGACCGCCGGGGGAGCGGTGCCACTCCGAGCTGCCGTCCGGGGCGACGACACGGTCCACGGGCAGGCGGTTGGCGGCGATGACGAGGTCGTAGGTGCGAGTGGTCGGCACGGCTCTCCCCTCCCTGGGTCGGTGAGTCCACCCTATGTACCCCACGGCCTTCCGCTCACGCGGCCGGACCACTACCGTCGGTACATGAAGATCTCGGACGTCGTGCGCAGCAAGGGTGATGACGTCGTCACGGCCGCGCCGGACGACACCGTCGCCGACCTCCTCTCCCTCCTCGCGGAGCACCGCATCGGTGCCGTCGTCGTCTCCTCCGGCGAGGGGAGCATCGACGGGATCGTCTCCGAGCGCGATGTCGTCCGCCACCTCCACCGGTCCGGGACGGGCATCCTCGAGGGGCCCGTGAGCGCGATCATGACGGCCGACGTGCACACGTGCACGGGTCACGACGACGTGAGCGACCTCGAGTCGCGGATGACCGAGCGGCGGATCCGGCACGTGCCGGTCGTCGAGGAGGACCGCCTCGTCGCCATCGTGAGCATCGGCGACGTCGTCAAGTACCGCATCCGTGACCTCGCCGCCGAGCGCGACCAGCTCGAGGCCTACATCACCCAGTAGCAGACCGAGGTCCAGCGCGCGCACAGGGCGCGCTCCACGATCCCTCAAGGTCGGCCTTCTAGGCTGGTGCCCATGACGACTCAGGTGCTCGGTGCAGAACCGCCCCCGGAGGGGCGCGGGGAGGGTGGCGACGGCGCTGTGTCGCACGTCGACACCATCGGGCCCTACCGGGTGCTCCAGGAGCTCGGGCAGGGCGGGATGGGCGTCGTCCACCTCGCCCTCGACGAGCGGGGACGAGCCGTGGCCGTCAAGGTCCTGCGGCCGCACGTCGCCCACGACGAGGACGCCCGCGCTCGCCTCGCGCGCGAGGTCGACACCCTCGCCCGGGTGCGGTCGGATCGCATCGCCCCCGTCTTCAGCGCCGACCTCGACGCCGACCGGCCCTACATCGTCACCCGCTACGTCCCCGGCCCCAGCCTCGACCAGCTCGTCCGGGACGAGGGGCCGCTCCAGCCCCGGCAGCTGCTCTCCCTCGCCCGCGGTCTCGTCGAGGCGCTGCGCGCGATCCACCAGGTGGGCGTCATCCACCGCGACCTCAAGCCCGGCAACGTCCTCATGCTCGACGGGGACCCGGTCGTCATCGACTTCGGCATCGCCCATGTCGCCGAGAGCTCCCGGATGACGATGACCGGCCTCGTCATGGGGACGCCCGGATATCTCTCCCCGGAGCTCGTCGAAGGGGGCGAGGTCACCCCGGCCACGGACTGGTGGGGCTGGGCGGCGACCCTCGTCTTCGCCGCGACGGGGCGCGCTCCCTTCGGTCGCGGTGGCATGGAGGCCGTCCTCGCGCGGGTCTTCCGCGGGGACGCCGACCTCCGTGACGTCGACCCCCAGCTCGCGCCCCTGCTCCACGCCTGCTTCACCCCCGACGCCTCACGCCGACCGGACGCCGACGAGGTGCTCGCGGCCCTCGACGCGTGGGCCAACGGGCGTCCCGTGACCGAGGCGCTCCCGCAGCGGACCCGGACGCTCGAGGAGGGGCGCACGAGTGTCCTGCCGGCCGCCGCTCCCACGCCGGCTCCGGTCGAGCCACCGAGGCCGTGGGGGCAGGGGGACTGGCGCGACCCGCAGCCGGCCCCGCCGCCGCCACCGCCCCAGGCGCAGTTCGCCCCGGCCGCGTGGCCGGGTGTCCACGGCGCCGACCCCGACCGGCCGGGTGACCCGCGGATCGGCAAGCCCCGCCGCACCGACGTGCTGGCAGCGCTCCTCGCCGCCTTCGTCGCCCTGACAGCGGCCGTGCCGTGGGTCGGGATCGGCCTCGCCGTGCTGTGGTCCTGGATGGCACGCACCGTCGACTCGTCGATGACGAGCACCGTCCGCCGCCGCCATCGGAGCGGTCGACGCCGGAGCGACGGCGTCGTCGCGGCCGTCGCGAGCCCGTGGCACCTCCTCACCGCGGCCCTCACCACCGTCGTCGCGGCGCTCCTGCCGCTGGCGGTCGGGGCGGCCGGCATCCTGGCGACGGCCCTGCTGCAGAGCGGTGCCGACGGACTCGGGGTGCGCCTCGACACGCCGATCCCGCTCGCCGTGGGGGCCTTCCTCGCGCTCGTCACCGGCTGGTGGGGCCCGGGTGGACCGGGCCTGCGGCGCGGCAGCCGCAGCCTCGTCCGGAGCGTCACCGGCGTACCGGCCATCCGGCTCGGCATCGTCGTCGTGCTCGCCGTCTTCGCCGTCGGCATCCTCGGGGCCCTCGTCGCGGGCGCCCTCGACGTGTCCTGGTGGCCGGCCCTCGAGTCCCCCATGCCTGATCCCCAGCAGCTGCCCGGCCGATGACGACACCCCCACCACCCCCTCGCCCCCGGGCGCGGCCGGGCTCGAAGCCGACCGCGCCCAGGCAGGGTCCTGAGCCGAAACCCCGTCCGCGGCCCCAGCAGGAGGCCAAGCCCCGTCGTCGGCCCACCCTCCGCGGTGACCAGCCGACCCAGACGATCCCCCTGCGCGGCTCCCTCCGCGGCACGCCTTACCGCGACCCGCGTGTCACGCGTGCCGTCGCCGAGGAGCAGGCGGCCAATACCGCGATGGACCTGGCCCTCCGTGTGGCGGAGCTCATGCTGCGCTGCGGGTCGGGGGCGAGCGGCGTCGAGACGGCGACGATCGCCGTCGGTGTCGCCGCCGGCCTCGAGGACCTCGACGTCGACCTGACGATGCAGTCGCTGCACATGCAGTGCCGCACGACGAGCGGGCAGACGATCTCCCGGCTGCGCGTGGTCCGGCAGCCGCGGCAGGACTTCGCCCGGCTGGCCCTCGTCCACGCCCTCGTCGACGACCTCGTCTCCGGGGACATCGACGTCGAGCAGGCGGACGCGAAGCTCAAGGAGATCAGCGAGACCCCGCGCGCCTGGTCGCGCTGGGTGGTCGCGCTCGGCGAAGGGGGCGTGGCCGGCGGCATCGCGCTCATCCTCGGCGCGAGCGTCTTCGGTGTGATCCTCGCCATGCTCTCGGCGATCGTCATCATCATCCTCGCCGGTGCGGTCAGCAGGATCGACCTGCCCGACTTCTACCTCGGGGCGATCGGTGGTGCCCTGGCGACCGTCATGGCCTTCGCCGCCTACGTCTACGGCCCGCTCGACGGGCCGGACTTCGCCTTCGTCGTCGCCGGCGGCATCGTCGCGCTACTGCCCTCGCGGACGCTCACCTCGGCGACGGAGGACGTGCTCTCCGGCTTCCCCGTGACCGGCACGGCGCGACTCCTGGCCGTGATGCTGCACACCTTCGGCCTCATCGTCGGGGTCGCCGCCGGGCTGGGTCTCTGCCTCCAGCTCACGGACGTCCTCAATCTCGGCTACCAGCCACCGAGCATCGACAAGCTCGCCTGGGCCACGGCCCCCGTCCCCGTCGTCATCGTCGGCGCCAGCTTCATCGGCTTCGCCGGTGCCATCACGCTGCAGAACCGGCCGCGCATGCTCCTGCCCGCTGCCCTCCTCTGCTCGGTGGGGGTCGCCGTGGCGGCGTCGACGACGTCCTCCGGTGTCGGCCGGGTCACGGCCACCGGGATCGCCGCCGTGATCATCGCCTTCCTGGCCCGTGTCATCGCGCTGCGCATGGATGCGCCGGCGATCACGCTCTTCGTGCCGGCCTCCTTCGGCCTCTACCCCGGACTCGGGATCTTCGTCGGCCTCTACCACCTCACGAGCAGCGAGCCGGCCGTCGGCGGCGGATCCAGCCTCGAGCAGGGTCTCATCGCCGTCTTCAGCTCCCTCGGCGTGATCATGGCGATCGCCACAGGCGCGACGCTGGGTGATCGTCTCGCCGCCCCCTTCGACGCACCCGTGGCCCAACGACGACGGCAAGCCGTTGCGGCAGAGAGCGATCGGCGCACGGACGAGGGCTGGGAGATTGTCTAAGGCCCGGGTTTGACCTCTTTGGTCACGGGACGGTAACGTTCCGCAGGTCCGCGAATGACGCCAGACCTTCTGGCAGCTCCATACACATCTGGAGCCCCCTGAATTCCGTGGAAGGAAATCCCTCAGCATGTTCTACTCGCCCAAGCACGCCCAGGCTTCGACGTCTTCCACCACCCGCCGGCGGATCGCCGGTGTCGCGGTGGCAGGTGCGACCGCAGCCGTGGGTTCCGTCGCGACCGCCCAGAGCGCCAGCGCCAGCACCTCCAACAACGTCTGGGACGCTGTCGCCCAGTGTGAGAGCGGCGGCAACTGGTCCATCAGCACCGGGAACGGCTTCTACGGCGGCCTGCAGTTCACCAGCCAGACCTGGCAGGGCTTCGGTGGCGGCCAGTACGCCCCGAACGCGAACCAGGCCACCAAGGCCCAGCAGATCGAGATCGCCCAGAAGGTCCTCCAGACCCAGGGCCCCGGCGCCTGGCCCGTGTGCTCGCAGAAGGCCGGCCTCACCGCCTCCAACGGCATGACCGGCGGCTCCGCTGCCCCCGCGCAGGAGGAGGCCCCCGAGCAGGCGTCGCGCAGCGAGGCCCGCACCGCCCCGCAGCAGGAGCAGGCCCCGCAGGAGCAGGCTGGCTCGCTCGCCGTTGACGGCATCCGCGGCCCGCTGACCAACGCGGCTATCGAGAAGTGGGTCGGCGCCAACGCCGACGGTGTCCTCTCCACCGACGACATCAAGGCCCTCCAGGCCAAGGTCGGCACCGCTCAGGACGGCATCATCGGCCCGAAGACCACCGGTGCGGTCCAGGCGCTCACCGGCGCCGACCAGGACGGCATCTGGGGTCCGAAGACCACCTCCGCCCTCCAGACCTACCTCAACGGCCAGGGCCTCTGAGCAGTAGCTCTTCCCTGACCTCGACGGGGGCCTCGCACCACACGGTGCGGGGCCCCCTTCGCATGTCCACCCGTGCGTCCGGAGAGGTCAAAGCGGCTGGAGTTACAGGTCTGTATTTATGGGGCAAGTGTTGTCTGTGTGACTCGTGAGTCCATAGCGTCGCTCTCGGACCTGCGCGGGACCCCTGCCTGCGCTCAGCCGAAAGGGACTTCTTCATGTTCAGCACCAACGACTTCCCCGACCAGCCGGCCTCGCGTCGCGGTCGGCGGATCAAGATCGCGGGCGCGACCGTCACCGCCGGCGCCCTCGTCGCCGGTGGTCTCGTCGTCGCCTCCAACGCCGGCGCCTCGGGCACCGTCTGGGACCGCCTCGCGATGTGCGAGTCGACCGGCAACTGGAGCATCAACACCGGCAACGGCTACTACGGCGGCATCCAGTTCTCCTACGACACGTGGAAGGGCTTCGGCGGCCAGAAGTACGCCTACACCGCCGACCGCGCGACCAAGGGCCAGCAGATCGAGATCGCGCAGGAGGTCCTCAAGGTGCAGGGACCCGGCGCATGGCCGGTGTGCTCCCGCAAGGCGGGTCTGACCGTCTCCAACGGTCTCGCCGTCGACCCCTACAGCGGCAACGAGCGCCCGTCGCGCGACACCCCGCGTCCGCCCGCCTCGGACACCGGCGGCAAGCTCGCCGTCGACGGCATCCGTGGCCCGAAGACCAATGCCGGCATCGAGAAGTGGGGCGGCCGCCCGATGGACGGCCGGCTCGACCGTGCCGACAACCAGGCGCTCCAGGGCAAGGTCGGTGCGGCCCAGGACGGCGTCATCGGCCCGCAGACCACCCGGGCGCTCCAGCGCAAGGTCGGCGCCTCCGTGGACGGCCAGTGGGGCCCGCAGACGACCTCTCGCCTGCAGACCTACCTCAACAACCACGTCCTCTGACGAGACGGGTGACTCGGTCGGGACCGGGGTCGCGGGCTACGATGCCGCGGTCCCGGTCTTCCGTCGTCCGGGCTCGCTGGCGTGGCGCAATTGGCAGCGCACCTGTCTTGTAAACAGGTGGTTGGGGGTTCGAGTCCCCCCGCCAGCTCGGGATCACTCCTGGTCGGTGGACCAGGCGTCGATCGACTCCTTGAGCGGGGTCTCCTCCTCGCCGACGAGCGCGACCGAGCCGGAGGTGGCGACGAGACCGTCCGCGCTCTCGTCCGCCCCGATGATGACGTCCACCTCGCCCCGGCCGACGGCGTCGGCGAGGGCATCGAGCTTCCCGACCTGCCAGGTGGGGTGGGCGCCGATCGAGTCGGCGTAGCTGCTGATGCGCTCCGCGTCCGGTCCGCTCACCTCGCCGCTCTCCTCGGCCACGGTCCCCGGCGGGTTCTCGACCACGCCGACGGTGAGGACGCCGGTGCTCTCCGCGCGGGAGAGGGCACTGCCGGGGTCGGAGCAACCGACGAGCAGGAGTGGCAGGAGGAGGAGCCCGAGGAGACGTCGCACGCGACCCATGATGCCTGCCCGGCGCGACGGGGGCGGCGCTCCCTTCGTCAGGGGCCGCGTCTACGCTCGCAGAATGATCCTCGATGCGGGCGGTGCCTGATGGGGCCCGCCGTGCGCGCGTGGCTCGAGGCCCACGGCCATGTCCACGAGGACTTCGTCGCAGCCGACCTGGCCGCGGCGACCACCGAGCGCGTCAGCGTCGTCATCCCCGCCCGCAACGAGTCGACGACCGTCGGTGACGTCGTCGCGGGTCTCCGGCGTGAGCTCGTCGAGCGCGTGCCGCTCGTCAGCGAGCTCGTCGTCATCGACTCCGACTCCACCGATGCGACCGCGCAGGTCGCCGCCGACGCGGGCGCCACCGTGCACCGCTCCGCGGAGGTCGCCCCCCACCTCGGCACCCACCCGGGCAAGGGCGAGGCGCTGTGGAAGTCCCTCTTCGTCACCTCGGGCGAGCTGCTCGTCTTCGTCGACGCCGACCTCACCGAGTGGGGGCCGCACTTCGTCACCGGCCTCGTCGGTGCCCTCACCGCGGACCCGGCGACCGTGCTCGTCAAGGGGTGGTACGACCGCGTCATGGACGTGCCCGGTCGCGCGCCGAGCGCCGAAGGGGGCCGGGTCACCGAGCTCGTCGCCCGCCCCGTGCTCGACCTGTGGTGGCCGGAGCTCGCCGGCGTCGTGCAGCCGCTCGCGGGGGAGTGGGCCGCACGCCGCTCCTTCATGGAGACGCTCACGGTGCCCACGGGCTACGGCGTGGAGATCGCCTCGCTCGTCGACGCCCTTCGCCTGCACGGCCTCGGCGGCATCGCCCAGGTCGACCTCGGCGCGCGAGCCCACCGTCACCAGAAGGACCACGACCTCGCCGTCATGGCCGCTGAGCTGCTCGCCGTCGTGCATGCCCGCCGGGGTGGCGGGCCAGCGGACATCGCCGTGGCGGCCGAGGAGCTGCAGCAGTTCACCCGTGACGGCGGCTGGCGCACCCGTCCGGTGCCGCTCACGCAGAGACCACCGGCGATCACCCAGCCGGGCTACCCGGGAGGCGGGCGATGAGGCTCGGCAGGCACACCTTCGCCGACGACGCGATGCTCGTCATGGCGATCGTCAACCGGACCCCGGACTCCTTCTACGACAAGGGCGCGACCTTCGCCGAGGACACGGCCATGGAGCGCGTCGACCTCGTCGTCGAGCAGGGTGCCGACATCGTCGACATCGGCGGGGTCAAGGCGGCGCCCGGCGGCGACGTCGACGTCGCCGAGGAGATCGATCGGGTGGCGGGACTCGTGGCGCGGGTGCGCGAGGCACACCCCCAGCTCGTCATCTCGGTGGACACCTGGCGGGCCGAGGTCGGCGAAGCCGTCTGTGCCGCCGGCGCGGACGTGCTCAACGACGCGTGGGGCGGAGCGGACCCAGCGCTCGTCGACGTCGCGGCGCGGCACGACGCGGCCATCATCTGCACGCACACCGGCGGGGTGGAGCCGCGGACGCGGCCCTTCCGCTCCGGCTTCGAGCGGGATGTCATGGCGGACGTCCTCGAGGGTGTCCTCGGGTACGCCGAGCGGGCCCGGGCAGCCGGGGTCGCCCCTGAGTCCATCGTCATCGACCCCGCGCACGACTTCGGCAAGAACACTCACCACACGCTCGAGGTGACCCGCCGCCTCGACGAGATGGTCGAGACCGGCTGGCCCGTGCTCGTGTCCCTGTCCAACAAGGACTTCGTCGGTGAGACCCTCGACCGTCCCGTCCACGAGCGCCTCGTCGGCACGCTCGCGACGACCGCCGTCTCCGCGTGGCTCGGCGCGCGGATCTATCGCGTGCACGAGGTCGAGGAGACCCGGCAGGTGCTCGACATGGTCGCGACTCTGCGTGGCGAGCGGCCACCGGCCCGCACGATCCGGGGGCTGGCATGAGCGTCGTCGCGGCGGTCGTCGTCCCAGCCGCCCCTGCGCTGCTGCCCGGGATCGGTGGGGCCGCGGACCCTCTCGCCGACCTGCGGGAGCGCTCGCGAGACCTCGTGCGGCGGACCGTTGCCGGGACGAAGGGAGCCACCCGCCTGATCGTCGTCGGCTCGGGACCCATCACCCGGGCCTGGCCTGCCGACGCTCCCTCGGGCGCGGCCCGTTTCACCACGGGCGCCGTCCCCGAGGGTGCGCTGCCCACGGCCCTGGAGATCGGCCGTGAGTTCGCCCCCTCGGAAGGGGGCGAGACCGAGCTCTGGTCGATCGCCGCCGATGCGTCACCGCGGCAGTGCGCGGAGCTGGGCAGGCGGCTGACGACCGGTGGCCCGAGCATCCTCGTCTGCGTCGCCGACGGACCCGCCACCCTCACGGAGAAGGCGCCCGGCCACCTCCAGCCGGATGCCGCCCCCTTCGCCGCCGGGTTGGCTCGCGCCCTCGCGGACGGCGATACCACGGCGCTCGCCGGCCTCGACCCGGCCACCTGCGAGCGGCTGTGGATGCGGGGTCGGCCCGCGCTGCAGGTGCTCGCGGCCGCTGCCCCCGACCTGGCCGGGGAACTCGTGGCGGAGGAGTCCCCCTTCGGCGTGCAGTACCTCCTCGCCCGGTGGCGCCTCGCTGGTCGAGGCCGGGCTCAGCGCTGAGTCCGCCGCGCGACGATCTCGAGGATCTGCACCGCCCGGTCGGGGCCGGCGCCGAGCTCCGCGGCGCGGGACAGGTAGTCCTGTGCCGCAGCCTCCAGCTCCGCCGGCTCCGCCGTGGCGGCGCGCGGCGCCACGCGCGTGCCGGCTCCCCGTCGGGTGGTGATCAGGCCCGCGGCCTCGAGCTCCTTGTAGGCGCGGGCGACCGTGTTCACGGCCAGGTCGAGGTCCTCGGCCATCCTGCGGACCGGGGGCAGCCGCTCGTCGGTGACGAGCTCCCCGGTCTCGATGAGGAGGGTGAGTTGCCGGCGCACCTGCTCGAAGGGCGGCGTCGTGTCTTCGGGGTCGATGATCACCAGCGAGTCCACGGGCTCATCCTCCCAGCTCGAGCTTGAAGCCCTCGTGGGTCGCCTCGTAGCCCAGGCGCTCGTAGAACCGGTGGGCCTCGTCGCGCCGCTTGTCGGTCGTCAGCTGGGCGAGGGAGGCGCCGCGGGCGCGGCCCTGCTCGTGGGCCCAGGCGAAGAGGGCCGAGCCGAGGCCGGTGCCGCGCATGGCGGAGTGGACGCGGACCCCTTCGATGAGCAGGCGGGTCGCGCCGCCCCGGGTGAGGCCGGGGACGAAGCTCAGCTGCAGGGTCCCGACCGCCGACCCGTCCTCCGCGCGGGCGATGGCGAGGAACTGGTTGCCGTCGGCGTCGATCCGCGCGAAGGCGGACTCGTAGGTGCTGTGGTCAGCGTCCTCGCGACCGGCGCCGATCTCATCGTCCCGTAGGAGAGCGACGATGTCGGGGACGTCCTCGGGACCCGCCCGTGCCACGGTGACGGTCCCGCCCTTCGTCGTGATGCGGTCCACGGGGCTCCTCGGTCTGGTGGGCGGAACGGGTCGCTGGTCGGTCCTGCCGCGTCATTCGTAGCATGTGTCCAGTGACCGGGACCGTTCAGCTGCACAACATCGGCCGGCGTCGCGCCTATGCCATCTGGGGGACCGCGCTCGCCGTCTACGTCCTCGCGATCTTCCACCGGACCTCGCTCGGGGTCGCGGGGCTCATCGCCGCGGACCGCTTCGGCATCAACGCCAGCCAGCTCGCGACCTTCACCGTGCTCCAGCTGGCGGTCTACGCCGCGATGCAGATCCCGGTGGGGGTCCTGCTCGACCGCTACGGGTCCAGGGCGCTCATCCTCGCCGGGCTGGCCTGCATGACCGCCGGACAGGTGTGGTTCTCGCAGGCGGACAGCTTCGCGACCGGGCTCGCCTCCCGTGCCCTTGTCGGCGCGGGCGACGCCATGGTCTTCACCTCGGTGCTCCGGCTCGTCGCCCTGTGGTTCCTCGTCCGGCAGGCGCCGATCATCACCCAGCTCACCGGCATGGTCGGCCAGATGGGCGCCGTCATCGCGGCGGTCCCCCTGAGCGCTGCCCTGCACACCTGGGGATGGACGCCGACCTATGCCGGCGCGGCCTCCCTCGGTCTCGTCCTCGCGGTCGGGGTCATCGCGATGATCAAGGACTCCCCCTACGAGCAGGGTGCGGCAGAGAAGATCAAGATCCGGGCGCTGCGACACAGCCTCACCGAGGTCTGGCGCGACCCCGGCACCCGGCTCGGGCTGTCGGTGCACTTCACCGCGCAGTTCGCGCCCACGGTCTTCGCCCTGCTGTGGGGGTACCCCTTCCTCGTCTCGGGGCAGGGCCTCAGCCCGACCGTGGCATCAACCCTGCTCACGCTCATGACCTTCGTCGCGCTCGTCGCCGGTCCGGTCATCGGGCGGTACACGGCACGCCAGCCCTACTACCGGTCGGTGATCGCGCTCGGCGTCGTCGGTGCGATCTCGCTCGTCTGGGCGATCGTCCTGCTCCTGCCCGACCCCGCCCCGCTGTGGCTGCTCGTCGTCCTCGTGTCGGTAACGGCCACCGGCGGTCCCGGTTCGATGATCGCCTTCGACCTCGCCCGCAGCTTCCACCGCAGCGACCGCTACGGGCGGGCCTCCGGTGTCGTCAACATGGGCGGCTTCATCGCCTCCCTGCTGACCATGGCCCTCATCGGCCTCATCCTCGACCGCCTCGCCCCTGCGGGCCCGGAGAGCTACACCCTCGACGACTTCCGGATCGCCATGAGCGCGCAGTTCCTCCTGTGGGGCTTCGGCGCCGCGATGATCTGGCGCTACCGGCGGCGGTCCCTGCGCAAGGTCGCCGATGTGCCCGGGGCGATGGACGCCCTTCGTGGCGGCAGCACACTGCTCCCCGGGATCTCCCGCGACGACGAGGACTGAGGCTACGAAAGGCTGCAGCCAGTAGTTCGTATGGTCAGCACCCACTCGAGTGGCGGCCGACGCTACGAAGGGCTGCCTGCAGTAGTTCGTGTGGCGAGGCGAAGGGGGGTCAGAGGTCGGCGAGGAGCTGGCGGGAGATGACGAGGCGCTGGATCTGATTGGTGCCCTCGAAGATCTGGGTCACCTTGGCCTCGCGGAAGTAGCGCTCGACGGGGAAGTCCTGGGTGAAGCCCGCTCCGCCGAGGACCTGGATGGCGTCGGTCGTCACCCGCATCGCGGCATCGGTCGCGACGAGCTTGGCGACCGCGGCCTCCTTGCCGAAGGCCCTCCCGGCATCGCGCAGGCGGGCGGCGTGGA
>DXAR01000077.1 GCA_019116945.1 Candidatus Janibacter merdipullorum
GTCGCGGGCTTCGTCACCGTCTCCGAGGGGTGGATCGAGGAGGTCGGGGTCGTCCCGGAGTGGCGCGGCCACCGGGTCGGCGCGCACCTCGTCGCCCGGACGCTCACCGCGATGGCCAAGCGGGGCCACGAGGAGGCCTGGCTCGCCGTCGGGTGCGACAACCCCGCCCGGTCGCTCTACGAGCGACTCGGCTTCCGAGGGCGCGGCACCCGGGCCCTGTACGAGCAGCAGACCCTACGGAGGGAGCGACGAGCATGACCACACCAGAGGAGACCAGCATCCTCCCCGAGGAGGTCGTCGATGCCGTGCGCGGCGCCCGCCGCGTCCTCGTCCTCACCGGCGCCGGGATGAGCGCCGAGTCGGGGGTGCCGACCTTCCGCGATGCCCAGACCGGGCTGTGGGAGGAGTTCGACCCCGCCCAGCTGGCGACCGAGGAGGCCTGGCGGGCGGATCCCCCCTTCGTCTGGGCCTGGTACGCCTGGCGGATGCAGCTCGTCCGCGACGTCGACCCCAACCCGGGCCACGTGGCCCTGGCCGAGCTCGCCGGTGCGCGCGAGGTGATGATCGTGACGCAGAACGTCGACGACCTCCACGAGCGGGCCGGCTCCGTCGTGACCGCGCACGTGCACGGGTCGCTCTACGAGCTGCGGTGCGCGGACTGCGACACGCCCTACACCGGTGACGTGCCGCTACCGGCCGTGCCGGAGGAGCGGATCGAGCCCCCGACCTGCCCCGTGTGCGAAGGGGAGGTCCGTCCCGGTGTCGTGTGGTTCGGCGAGATGCTCCCGGAGGCGGCCGTCGAGGCGACCGACGCCGCGATCGACACCCTGGAGCCGGGTGACGTCGCCCTCGTCGTCGGCACCTCGGGGATCGTCTACCCGGCGGCGGGGTACCCGGCGATGGCGCGGGCCGAGGGGGCGACGGTCATCGAGGTCAACCCGACCGAGACCGAGATCTCCGACATGTGCCACCACCACGTCCGCGGTCCGGCCGCCGAGGTGCTGCCCGCGCTCGTCACCGCCGTCACCGGATGAGCGAAGCCGCCCGCGGGCCGCTCGTCCTCGACCTCCCCTTCCGTGGGAGGTGGCGCACCGAGATGAGCCCCGCGCGGCGGATCCCCAGCCACGGGACGACGCTCTACGGCACGAGCCATGCCATCGACTTCGTCGCCGTCGACGCCGCCGGCCGCAGCGCGCCGCGATCCTGGCGGGCGGCCCTCGCGACCGAGCCGCCGCAGGCCTTCGTCGGCTTCGGCGCCCCCGTGCTCGCCCCGATCGCGGGGACCGTCGTCGCGGTGCACGGCGGCGAGGAGGACCACGCCGCCCGGCGCTCGCAGCTCGCCCTCGTTCCCTATGCCCTCGGGCAGGCGGCCCGCGCGCGACGGGGTCACCACGCCCTCGCCGGCAACCACGTCGTCCTCGAGCCGGAGCTCGGCGGGCCGGTCATCCTCCTGGCACACCTGCGGCGTGGGTCGCTGCGGGTGGCGGTCGGCGACCGGGTCCGGGCCGGCGAGGTGCTGGGGGAGTGCGGCAACTCCGGCAACTCCACCGAGCCGCACGTGCACGTCCAGGTCAGCGACTGCCGCGACTGGGACCGGGCGAAGGGCGTGCCGCTCGCCTTCCGTCTCGCGGACGGGGTGCGGGTGCCCGAGGAGGGCGAGGTCGTCGGTCAGTAGAGACCGGTCGAGTACTGCGAGCCGTAGTACTCCTCGAGGGCCTCGATCGTCTCGTCGGGACGCTCGAGGAGCTTCGAGATCTCGGCGCGTGAGGAGACCGCGGTCGGGTCCCACTCGTCCGGGTGCCACATCCGGCTGCGCATGAAGGCCTTGGCGCAGTGGAAGTAGACCTCCTCGACGTCGATGACGAGGGCCAGCAGCGGACGGTGCCCCTTGACGACCATCTCGTCGAACCACGGGGCATCGCGCACGAGCCGGGCGCGCCCGTTGATCCGCAGCGTGTCGCCGCGGCCCGGGATGATGCACACGAGGCCGGCGTGCGGGTTGTCGAGGATGTTGAGATAGCCGTCGGCGCGGCGGTTGCCGGGGCGCTCGGCGAGGGCGATCGTCCGGTCGTCGAGGACGTGGACGAGCTGCCCGGGCGGGTCCCCCTTCGGGCTGGCATCGGTGCGGCCGTCGGCGCCCGAGGTGGCGACGACGACGAAGGCCGTGTGCGCCAGCCACTGGCGGTGCACATCGCGCAGGTGGTCGATGACCTTGTCGCGGACGGCCGGTAGGGGCGCGCCCACGAGCTCGCGCAGCTCCTCGGCGGTGCGGATCGTCTCCTCGCTCACCCCGCCACCCTCTCACGGACGTCGTCGGCGGGGTCGGCCTCCGGGATGGGGCGGGCGGCGGGGCGCCGGCGGGTCGAGGCCCACCACACCCCCGCGATGACGAGGGTCCCACCGGCCAGCTCGAGCGGTGCCGGGATCTCCGCGAGGACCAGCCAGGCCAGGGCGATCCCCGTCACCGGGACGAGCATCGAGAAGGGCGCGACCGACCCCGCCGGGTGCCGGGCCATGAGCCAGGTCCAGATCCCCGAGCCGACGACCGTCGCGATGATCGTCGTGTAGCCGAGCCCGGCCCAGGCCCACAGCGCCTCGGTCGACATCGCGTCGCGGAGGGCGGCGCCGATCTGCGCCGGCCCCTCGGCGACGAGCGAGAGGGCGAGCATCGGCAGGGGCGGGACGACGGTCATCCACATCGTGAGGTGGAGCGGCTTGGGTGCCGCCGCCAGCCGCGACGCGAGGTTGCCGAAGGCCCAGCCCAGGCCGGCGAGCAGGGTGAGGACGAAGGGGAGGAGCCCCGCCTCGGCGGACAACCGCTGGGAGCCGACGACGGCCATGCCGAGGGCGGCGAGGAGCACACCGGACGCGGCCCGGCCGGAGAGCCGCTCGCCGAGCAGCATCGCGCCGAGGACGACGGTGAAGGGGGCCGAGCTCTGCAGCACGAGCGAGGCCAGCCCGGCGGGCATCCCGACGTCCATCGCCAGGTAGAGGAAGGCGAACTGGAGGATGCCGAAGCCGACCCCGTAGCCGACGAGCCACCGCGTGGGCACCTGTGGCCGCGGGACGAAGAGGATCGTCGGGATCGCCATGAGCGTGAAGCGCAGCGCGGAGCAGAGGAAGGGCGGGAAGACCTCGAGCGAGGCGTGGATGGCGATGAAGTTCGCTCCCCAGAGCACGGCGACGAGCACGGCGAGCAGGCGGTGGCGGAAGGGCACGACACCGATCGTCGTCCCGCACGACCGTGCAGGACAAGCGAAGTTTGTTTCATCAAAAGCGTAGGCTCCCTTCATGGATGTGCGTCACCTCGAGCTCCTCCGCGACCTGCGGGAGCGGGGCAGCCTCGCCGCGGTCGCCGCGGCGACGCACCGAACCCCCTCCGCGCTCTCCCAGCAGCTGCGCACCGCCCAGCGAGACGTCGGGGTGCCTCTCGTCGAGGCGCACGGGCGCGGGCTGCGGCTCACCGCGGCCGGCGATCTGCTCGCCGACGGCGCGGACGAGGTCGCCGCGGCCCTCGCCCGGGTCGGCGCCCGGCTGGAGGAGCACCGCGGCCAGCCCGTCGGCACGGTCCGCGTCGCCGGGCTGCCGAGCGGTCTGACCGCCCTGCTGCCCGGGACCCTGACGATGTTGGCCGGGAGCTCGGTGGAAGTCCTCGTCGACGACCGCGACCTCGCCGAGCACGACTACGCGCACGCCGTGGCCGATGCCGACATCGTCGTCGCCCACTCCCTGACGAGCGAGGTCCCGTCCGGGAGCGGGGGCCTGCGGCGGACGGTGCTCGTCCGTGAGCCCTTGGACATCGCCCTCCCACCGGACCACCCGCTCACGGGGAGGCCCTCCCTTCGGCCCGAGGACGTCGTCGACGAGGACTGGATCTCGGTGCCCGAGCACTACCCCTTCGACACCGTGCTCCAGCGCATCGAGGCCGCCTGCGACCGGGGCCTGCACCGGCGGCTGCGCGTCCGTGACAATCAGCTCGTCGCGGCGCTCGTCGCCTCGGGGGAGGGGGTCGCCCTGCTCCCGCGCTTCACCACCCGCACGGCCGACGAGTTCGTGCTGACGCCGCTCACCGGCGTGCTGTCCGCGCGGTGGATCGTCGCCCTCTCGCGGCCGGACCGGGCCGAGCGGGCCGCGGTCCGGCTCGTCACCGACCGGCTCGTCGCGGCCGGGGCCGCGCTCACGGGTGAGCGGATATCCTGAGCGGGAACACCCCCTTCGTCCCACCAGGAGCACCTTCGTGGTCACCCGCATGTCGTCCCTCTTCCTGCGCACCCTCCGGGAGGACCCGGTCGACGCGGAGCTGCCGGGCCACCGGCTGCTGGTCCGGGCCGGCTACATCCGTCGCGCGGCACCGGGCATCTACACGTGGCTGCCGCTCGGGCTGCGGGTGCTGCGCAAGGTCGAGGCGATCGTCCGCGAGGAGATGGAGGCGATCGGCTCCCAGGAGATCTCCTTCCCCGCGCTGCTGCCCAAGGAGCCCTACGAGTCGACGAACCGGTGGACCGAGTACGGCGACAACCTCTTCCGGATCACCGACCGCAAGGGTGCCGAGATGCTCCTCGGCCCGACCCACGAGGAGATGTTCTGCCTCGCGGTCAAGGACATGTACAGCTCGTACAAGGACCTGCCGCTCGCGCTCTTCCAGATCCAGACGAAGTACCGCGACGAGGCCCGGCCGCGAGCCGGCGTGCTGCGGGGCCGCGAGTTCATCATGAAGGACAGCTACTCCTTCGACGTCGACGCGGCCGGGCTGCAGAAGGCCTACGACGCGCACCGCGACGCCTACATCAAGATCTTCGACCGGCTCGGCTTCGAGTACGTCATCGTCCACGCCGACTCCGGCGCGATGGGCGGCAGCGCGAGCGAGGAGTTCCTCGCGGTCAGCCCGAACGGCGAGGACACCTTCGTGCGTGACGAGACCGGCTACGCCGCCAACGTCGAGGCGGTGCAGGTCCCGCAGGCCCCGCCCGTCGAGGTCACCGCCGGGCCGGCCCACGTCGAGGACACCCCCGACACCCCGACGATCGAGACCCTCGTCGCGGCCCTCAACGCCGATCACCCGCGCACCGACGGACGCGCGTGGACGGCCGCGGACACCCTGAAGAATGTCCTCGTCGTGCTCGCCCACCCCGCCGACGAGGAGCACCCCGAGGGCTGGCGAGAGCCGCTGGCCATCGGCGTGCCCGGGGACCGCGAGGTCGACGCCAAGCGGCTCGAGGTCCAGGTCGCCCCGGCCGAGGTCGAGCCCTTCGAGGAGAAGGACTTCGCGGCCCACCCCTCCCTGGCGAAGGGCTACATCGGGCCGGGCGTCCTGGGTCTGAAGAACAAGGCCTCGGGGAGCGGCGGCATCAGGTACCTCCTCGACCCGAGCATCGCCGAGGGCAGCGCGTGGGTGACCGGCGCCGACGAGCACGGCAAGCACGTCCTCGACCTCGTCCACGGTCGCGACTTCACCGCCGACGGGACCATCCAGGCCGCCGAGATCCGCGAGGGCGACCCCAGCCCGACCGGATCCGGGACGCTCACGCTCGCCCGCGGCGTCGAGATGGGCCACATCTTCCAGCTCGGGACGAAGTACGCGGAGGCGCTCGGGCTCAAGGTCCTCGACGAGAACGGCAAGCTCGTCACCGTGACCATGGGCTCCTACGGCGTCGGCGTCACCCGCGCCGTCGGCGTCGTCGCCGAGGACAACCACGACGAGGTCGGCCTGGTCTGGCCGCGCAGCCTCGCCCCCTTCGACGTGCACATCGTCGCCGCGGGCAAGGGCGAGGAGATCTTCGCCGCCGCGGGTGACCTCGCCGCCCAGCTCGAGGCGAAGGGGGTCGACGTCATCTACGACGACCGGGCCGGCAAGGTGAGCCCCGGCGTGAAGTTCAAGGACGCGGAGCTCATCGGCGTGCCGACGATCCTCGTCGTCGGCAAGGGCTTCGCGGACGGCGTCGTCGAGATCAAGGACCGCCGCACCGGTGAACGGCGGGAGGTGCCGGTGGGGGAGGCCGTCGAGGCGGTGCTCGCCGAGGTCAGGGGCGACCAGGCATGAGCGTCGACGAGATGCGCCACCCGCTGACGGTGCCGTCGCGGCCCGAGCCCGGGCCGGTCGAGGCGGTGATCTTCGACTGGGGCGGCACGCTCACCCCGTGGCACGCGATCGACCTGGGTCAGCAGTGGCGCGTCTTCGCGCGCGAGGTGCACGGCATCCCAATCGACTCCGACGACGTGCCCCAGGCGGACCTCGACCGCGCCAAGGAGCTCGCCGAGCGGATCCTGGCCGTCGAGGGCCGCGCCTGGCAGCGCGGCCGGGTCGAGGACGGCGCGAGCGCCCACCTCGACGGGATCCTCGCCGAGGCCGGGGTGGACCCGCGCGACGACCGGCACCACGTGGCGCTCGCGGCCTACCGTCGCTTCTGGGAGCCGCACACCCACACCGATCCCCTCGTGCAGCCGTTGTGGCAGGGCCTGCGCGAGCGTGGCCTCAAGGTCGGCGTGCTGTCCAACACGATCTGGAGCGGTGCGTACCACCGGGAGATCTTCGCGCGCGACGGCGTCCTCGACCTCATCGACGGTGACGTCTACTCCTCCGAGATCCGGGTGGTCAAGCCGCACCGCGAGGCCTTCGAGGCGGCGGCCGATGCCGTCGGCGTGCCGGTGACGCACGCGGTCTACGTCGGTGATCGGCTCTTCGAGGACGTCCTCGGCTCCCAGGAGGTCGGGATGCGGGCCATCTGGGTGCCGCACAGCGACATCCCCGCCGACCAGCAGGTGACCGTCGACGCGACGCCGGATGGCGTGGCCGAGAGCCTCCTCGACGTGCTGGACATCGTCGACGGGTGGCTCACCCCGACCGGCGGCTGAGCAGCCAGCGCCACGCGCCGGTGCACCACAGCGCCCAGACGACGAGGACGGGCTGGAAGAGCAGGCGGACGGCGCGCGCCGTGTCCGTGGTCAGGCCGAAGGCATCCCGATGCTCGGTCAGCTGGGCGATGTTGCCGGGGAGGACCGCGACGAAGAGCACGGCGGTCCCGGTGCCGACGGCGGCCCGGAGGGGGTTGCGCCAGGCGAGGAGCAGGGCGGCGCCGACACCGATCTCGACGACCCCCGAGACGAGGACGACGAGGTCGACGTCCGCGGGGAACCACGGCGGCACCTGGGCCCGGAACTCCTCGCGGGCGAAGGTCAGGTGGGCAATCCCGGCGAGCAGCAGGAAGGCCGCGAGGAGGGCCTGGGCGAGGGCGCGCAGCGATGAGGTCATCCCTCAGCCTCCCAGCACGGTGAGCAGCTCGGCGACGACGACCCAGGTCGACAGCGCGAGCACGAGGACGAAGCTGCCCTGCCACACCCAGACGGGCACGCCGGTGGCGCGGGCCAGGGCGCTGGGATCGCTCGACCTGTCCGGCCCGGCGATGACCGTGCCGAGGTGTCGCCACGCACCGATGAGGAGGACGACCCCGAGGGTGGCGACGAGGTGGTGCTGCAGGGAGTCGTCCCCCCACCACCACAGGCTGCCCAAGGCGACCGCGGTGCCCAGGACGATGGCGAGGGTGAGCCCCGACCGGACGAAGACGAGCGCGACGAGCAGGCCGAGGACGAGCAGGGTGAGCACGGGTGCCGACCACCCGACGGAGGCCAGCCACACGAGGAGCGCACCGAGCACCCCCGGGGCCGGGTAGCCGGCCCACGTGGTGGCGACGACGCCGGGACCGCGGGCCGGGCCGACGGTGATCGCATGCCCCGACATGTCCGACCGGAGGACGAAGCCGGTGAACCTGCGGCCGGACAGGACACCGACGACCGCGTGCCCCAGCTCGTGGACGAGGGCGACGACGAGCCGCAGCACCCGCCATGCCGGCCACCACGTGATCGCGACCGCCGCGAGGGCGAGGACAACGGCGAGGCCGGGCAGGCCGAGCTGCGGCGTCACGCCCGCCGGCGCAGCGCGGTCGATGATCTCGCTGAGCAGGTCCACGGGGAGACGGTAGGCGATCAACCTGTCCGTCTCCTGCGACGTGGGACCCTGTCGGCATGACGCACGTTCTCATCCTCGGCGGGACCGCCGAGGCCCGCGACCTGGCGGCACACCTCGAGGCGAAGGGGGTGCCCCTCACCTCCTCGCTCGCGGGGCGGGTGTCCCGGCCCCGGCTGCCGGTCGGGCCGGTGCGGGTCGGCGGCTTCGGTGGGGTGGAGGGGCTGGCTGACTGGCTGCGCGAGCACGCGGTCACGGCCGTCGTGGACGCCACGCACCCCTTCGCTGCGACGATGGGCACCCATGCCGCACAGGCGTGCTCGTCGCTGGGGGTGCCTCTCCTACGGCTCGCGCGCCCGGGGTGGGCCGAGCACCCAGACGCTGCCGACTGGACGTGGGTCGAGGACCACGGGGGCGCACGGGCGGCGGCGGACGAGGTGGGGGGTGTCCCCTTCGTCACGACGGGGCGGCAGACCCTGCACCACCACCTCGATGCCTGGGCCGAGCGCCCCGTCGTCGTACGTCTCGTCGAGCCGCCCGAGCGGCCGCTGCCCGAGGCGTGGACGGTGCTGCGCTCGCGTGGTCCCTTCGACGTCGCGGGGGAGGAGGCGTTGATGCGTGAGCACGGGGTGTCGGTGCTTCTCACCAAGGACTCGGGTGGGAGCTACACGGAGGCCAAGCTGGACGCCGCGCGGCACCTGGGCGTGCCCGTCGTCGTCGTGGCCCGGCCGCCGCGGGCCGGCGGGGTCGACGAGGCCCGGGACGCGGAGGCCGCGGCGAGCTGGGTGGAGCGGTCCCTGGCGCAGACGTCGTGACCGGACATGGCAATAACCACGCCCACGCACGACAACCACGTCATCCGAGGCGGGACAGTGCCCGGTGGGCCAGCCCGACGAGGAGGGTGAGGACGCCGACGCGGTGGGCCAGGTCGACGGCCCGGGGCAGGTCGGCCGTGGTGGGCACCGGTCCGGTACCCATGACGACGCGGTCCTCGCTCCCGCTGGCGTAGACCGTGCGTCCGCCGAGGCGGATGCCGAGGGCTGCGGCGAACCCGGCCTCGACCGGCCCGGCATTGGGGCTGGGGTGCGATCGCCCGTCCGAGGCCGCCACCCGCACCACCTCGCCCGCCCGGCGGGGCGCGGCCAGCGCCGTCGCGATCACGGTGACCCGTGCGGGGAGCCACCCGAGGACGTCGTCGAGCCGGGCTGCGGCCCAGCCGAAGCGCGCGTACCGGGGCGTGCGATGGCCGTGCATGGCATCGAGGGTGTTGACCGCCCGGTGCGTGACGATGCCGACGGGGCCGAACAGCGCCCCCCAGACGAGAGTGCCGACGACGGCGTCCGAGGTGTTCTCCGCGACGGACTCGACCGCGGCACGGGCGATCTCGTCGGCGTCCAGGTCATCGGTGACCCGACCGACGAGGGTGCGGACGCGTGCCCGCGCGGCGGGGAGGTCCTCGGCGGCGAGCAGGTCGTGGACCGCGAGGCCCTCCCGCCCCAGGCTCGTCCCGCCGAGCGCCGCCCAGGTACAGGCGGTGGTGGCGACGGTGAGGGCCGGTGCGGGGAGCCGGCCCGCGGCGAGGCCGAGCGCGACGACGGGGGAGAGGACGACGGCCTCGGTGAGGACACCGGCCGCGCGGGAGTCCGCGTGGGTCCGGGACTCCACCCAGGTCGCCCACCGGCCGAAGGCGGCTACCGGGTGGCCACGTCGGGGGTCACCGACGGCGCGGTCGGCGAGCCACCCGAGCGCCAGGCCGACCGCGACCGGGTCGATGGACCGTCGGGTCACGGCTCACCCTTGATCGTCAGCACCTGGCCGGCGACGACGAGGTCCACCCGGTCCGCGGAGGCGGCGAGGCGCTGGTTGAGCAGACCGAGACGGTCGGCGAAGACGCGCCCCGACCGATGAGCCGGCACGACACCCCAGCCGACCTCGTTGGTGACCGCGATGACGTGATCGGTTGCCGCCCAGGCGGACTCGAGGCGATCGATGCGCTCCTCGAGCAGGCTGCCCCACGCCGACTCGGGGGCCTCCCAGGCGTCGATCTCGTCGAGCTGCGCGGTCAGCCAGGTGCCGAGGCAGTCGAGCAGGACCGGCCCGGTGGCCCGTCGCAGGGCTGCGGCTGCATCGGTGCTCTCGACCGTCGACCACGTCCCGGGACGGCGCTCGCGATGCGCGGCCACTCGCGCAGCCCAGTCGGCGTCGTCGCGCTGCGGGCCGGCGGCGATGTAGGTCACCGGTGCCGAGTCTGGCAGGTGGGGTGGCCGGAGGAGCGACTCGGCGTGCCGCGACTTGCCCGAGCGGACTCCTCCCGTGACGAGGATGCGGCCGCTCATGTCGCCACCGTCATGACGACGAGCGAGGTCGCCAGCGCGATCTCGACACCACCGCCGAGCACGTCGCCGTTCACCCCGCCGAGGACCCGCGTGGCCCGGTCCCGCAGCAGGACCGCGGCCTGGGCGCCCAGGCCCACGGCGAGGGCGGCGACGACGAGGGCGCGGGCCAGCTCCTGGCCCTCGAGCCCGAGCGACGCCACGAGCGGCCAGCAGGCCGCGACGACGAGCAGCGCGACGGCGGACTGGAGCAGCCAGGCCGCGGCGGGCGGCACGCTCCCGACGAAGGCCCGTCCGAGGCGGGACCCCGCGGCCGGGGGCGTCCCCACGGTGCACTGCCGGGCGCACGCGGCCCGGGAGGCCGCGACGAGGGCGGCGACGACGAGGGCGCCCCGCCACCCTTCGCCGAGGAGGTGGGCGACCGCGGCCGCCTGCACGAGGAGCACGAGGACGAGGGCGGCCGCACCCATCGGACCCACGTCCCCGCGGCGCATGACCTCGAGCGCGCGCTCACGGTCCCAGCCCGCGCCGAGCCCGTCGACGACGTCGGCGAGCCCGTCGAGGTGCATGCCGCGCGACCCGTGCGCGAGCACGGCGAGCGCCAGCCCGGCGGCGACGAGCGGCGGGACGCCCAGCTCGACGGTCCCGGCGACGAGCCCGACGAGGGCGGCGAGGGGCAGGACGGCGACCGGGGCGAGGAGCAGCGCGGCGCGGGCCGACGCCGGGCCGGTGTCGACGGTGCCCGAGGGGATCCTCGTGAAGGTCCCCACGGCCAGCCGCAGCCCCGCGCCGGCGGCGGTCACCCGGTCTGCTCCAGGGCGGTGACGACGTCCCCGATGACGGTGATGGCCGGGGGAGCGATGCTCGCGGCGTCCGCCGCGGCAGCGATGCCGGACAGCGGTGCGTGCACGACCCGCTGGTCGGGGCCGGCCCCGTCGGCGATGCTCGCGGCGGGCGTGGCGGGGTCCAGGCCCGCGTCGACGAGGGCCCGTGCGATCGGGTCGAGGGTCGCCACCCCCATGAGCACGACGATGGTCAGCCCCGAGGTGGCCAGCGCCGGCCAGTCCACCTCGCTCCGCGGGTCGTCAGGGGCCACGTGCCCGGAGACGACGGCCACCCCCTGGGAGAGACCTCGGTGCGTCACCGGGATGCCGGCGAGAGCCGGGACCGCGAAGGCGGACGAGACACCCGGGACGACGTCGACGGGGATGCCCGCGGCGGTGCACTCGAGCCACTCCTCGCCACCGCGACCGAAGAGGTAGCCGTCGCCGCCCTTGAGCCGCACGACGGTGCGGCCGGCGAGGGCGTGCTCGACGAGGAGCTCGTTGATCCGTTCCTGCGGGGTGAACTCGCCGCGCGGGATCTTGCCGACGTGGACGACCTCGGCCTGCGGTGCGTGCTCGGCGATCGCGGCGATCGGGGCGAGCCGGTCGGTGACGACCACGTCGGCGGCCGCGAGCGCGTCGCGCCCCGCCACGGTGAGCAGGCCGGGGTCGCCCGGTCCACCTCCGACGAGGAGCACCCGTCCGATGGCGTCGTTCATGCTGACCTCGTGTCGTCTCGTAGGGACAGGATCGCGGCCAGCTCGCGGAGCAGACCATCGATGGTGTGCGGGTCACGGACGGCGATCCGCACCCACGTGGGGTCGAGCCCCGGGAAAGTATCCCCCCGACGCACGGCCCAGCCGGCATCGCGGAGCGCATCGTGAACACCGCGCCCCACCCGGGCGAGGACGAAGGGGGCGTCCGCGCCCCCGGTCGGGACGTCGAGCGAGTGCAGTCCGGAGGTGAGATGAGCCTGCCACCGGGCCAGCTCGTCGGCCGCGCGGGAGGCCTCGGTGAGGGCGTGCGGGGCGGCGGTCTCGGTCATGAGCCGCAGGGCGAGCGAGCCGACCGACCAGTGCGGCTGGTGCGCGGCGAGGCGGGCGACGATCGCGCGGTCGCCAGCGACGTAGCCCGCGCGGATCCCGGCCACACCCCAGGTCTTGGTCAGCGAGCGGACGACGACGAGCCCCGTGAGGTCGCCGGGCAGGAGCGACTCGGGCTCGCCGGGGACGGCGTCCATGAAGGCCTCGTCGACGAGGACGACCCGACCCGGCCGGACGAGCCGGCGCAGCGACTGCGCCGGGTGGAGCACACCCGTCGGGTTGGTCGGGTTCCCGACGACGACGAGATCGGCGTCGGCAACCTCCTCGACCGCGGCGTCGGTGAGGGCGAAGTCGTCCTCGTTCCGGAGGAGGACCCGCCGCACGTCGTGCCCCGCGGCGCGCAGCGCCGCCTCCGGCTCGGTGAACTGGGGGTGCACGACGACCGCGTCCCGGGGGGCCAGGGCACGGGCGAGGAGGGTGAAGGCCTCGGCGCCCCCGCTCGTGGGCAGCACCTGCTCGCGGGCGAGGCCGTGCCGGGCGGCGAGCACGTCCCTGGCCCGCGTGGGGTCGGGGTAGGCCGCGACGCCGGAGAGCTCGTCGACGAGCGCGTCGGCGAGCCACCGCGGCGGCTGGGTGAGCCGGACGTTGACCGCGAGGTCGACGAGGTCGTCGCGGACCTCCACGTCCCCGTGGTGACGAAGGGGGTCGCCGGGGCCGTCGCCCTTCGCCACCGCTCCGTCCCCCCACGAACTACTGCAGGCAGTACTTGGTGACGCCTGCCGTACGTCGAGCTGCTGCCGACGCCAAGAACTACTGCCTGCAGTGGTTCGTGACGAAGGGGAGTCGGCGGCAGCGGCGACGAAGTGCGCGGCGACGGCGGGGGAGCCGGCCCAGTGGGTGTGGAGGTAGGAGGCGACGAGGGTGGCCCGGCCGGTACCCGCGGGGTCGAGGGCGAAGCCCTCATGGTGGCCTCCGAGGTCCCACGCGCCGGTGCTCCCGCTGGCGGGCGTGGTCGTCGTCCGGTGGAACTCGTGCCCGGTGACGCGGGTTCCCGCCGGGCCGAGGACTGAGTCGGTGAGGGAGGTCGCCTCGCGGTAGCCGAGGGTGAGCCGGCGGCCCATGGACGCCGCTGCGGGGAGGGCGCCGACCATCGGGTGGTCGTCCAGGGTCTCCGCGAGGTACAGCATCCCGGCGCACTCGGCGACGGTCGGCACACCCGCCGCGACGGCTGCCCGGATCTCGTGCACGAGAGGACGGTTCATCGCGAGCGTGCGTGCGTGCACCTCGGGGAAGCCACCGCCGAGCCAGATCCCGCTGGTGCCCTGCGGCAGGGCGGCGTCGCGGGCGGGGTCGAACTCCGCCACGGTCGCGCCGGCCGCCTCGAGCAGCTCGACCGTCTCGGGGTAGCGGAAGGTGAAGGCCCGGCCGCCCGCGACCGCGATGACCGGTGCGTCCGGGTGCTGCGGGCCGTCCGCCACGGACGAGTCGCGGAGCGCAGCGGTCGGTGACCAGGGCTCCACGTCGAGCGGAGGAGCGGTCCGGGCGGCGGAGAGCAGGGCCTCGAGGTCGAGGTGCTCCTCGGCGACCGAGGCGATGTGGTCGAGGGTCGCGGCGGCCTGCCCTCGCTCGGCGGCCGGGACCAGCCCGAGGTGACGGGAGGGCACGTGCATGGCGGCATCGCGCGGGAGGACGCCCCAGACGGGAACGCCGACGGCCTCGACGGCTCGGCGGGCCTCCTCGCCGTGGCGCGGAGTCCCCGCCTTGTTGAGGATCACCCCGGCGACGGTCAGTGCCGGGTCGATCGTCGCCATGCCGTGCACGGTGGCCGCGACGGTCCGCGAGGTCGAGGAGATGTCGATGACGAGGACGACGGGGGTGTCGGTGAGCGTCGCCGCGTGGGCGCTGGAGGCGAAGCCGTCCGCCCCGAGGCGGCCGTCCATCAGCCCCATGACGCCCTCGAGGACCGCCACGTCCGCGGCGGTGGGGTGGGCCGCCCCTCGGGCGAGCAGCGGGGCGACCCGGTCCTCGCCGACGAGCCACGGGTCGAGCGTGCGGCTCGGGCGTCCGGTGGCCAGGGCGTGGTAGCCGGGGTCGATGTAGTCGGGCCCGACCTTCGCCGGGGCGACGGTCAGGCCACGCCGGGCCAGCGCCGCCATGATCCCGACGGCGATCGTCGTCTTTCCGTGCCCCGACGCGGGCGCGGCGACGAGCACCCGGGGGAGGTCTACCATTCGATGCCCTTCTGGCCCTTCTGGCCGCGGTCGAAGGGGTGGGCGATCTTCGTCATCTCGGTCGCCACGTCGGCGATCTCGAGGAGGCGCGGGTGCGGGTCGCGTCCGGTGATGATCACGTGCTGGTAGCCGGGACGGTTCGTCAGCGTCTCGATGACGTCGTCGAGCTCGACCCAGCCCCACTTCATGACATAGGTGAACTCGTCGAGGACGTAGACGGTGTGCGTCTCCTCCGCGAGGCGTCGCTTGATCTCGGCCCAGCCCTCACGGGCGTCCGCGGCGTGGTCCTCCTCGGTCCCGGCCTTGCGCGACCACGACCAGCCGGCGCCCATCTTGTGCCACTCGACGGGACCCCCTTCGCCCGTCTGGTCGTGGAGCCGACCGAGGGCAGTGAGGGCCTCCTCCTCGCCGATCCGCCACTTGGCGGACTTGACGAACTGGAAGACGCCGATGGACCAGCCTTGGTTCCAGCCACGGAGTGCCAGGCCGAAGGCGGCGGTCGACTTCCCCTTGCCGGTCCCGCCGTGGACGACGACGAGCGGGGAGTTGCGACGCTGTCGCGTGGTCAGTCCGTCGTTCGGGGTGACGGGGGTCTGTCCCTGGGCCATCAGGCGGCGCTCCTCGGCTGGCTGGTGCGGTCGGTGATGATCTCGACGAGGCCGCTCGCGGCGACCTCCTCGAGGGCGATGTGCTCGGCGCCCATGCGTCGGGCGAGGTCCGCGGCGATCCCCATGCGGAAGCGACCGGACTCGCAGTCGACGACGACCGTCTCGGCGGTGTGTCCCCAGGCGTCGGCGATGTGCTGGGCCCGTGCGAGGGCATCCGGCCCGGACGTGGCCCGACCGTCGGTGACGAGGACGACGAGGGCCCGCTGGCTGCGGTCCCGCACCCGCTCCCGCGCCACGACCCGGGCGACCTCGGACAGCCCCTCCGCGAGCGGCGTCCGGCCACCGTGGGGCAGCTCGGCGAGCCGAGCGGCGGCCGCGTCGACGGACGAGGTCGGCGGGAGGGCCACCTCGGCCTCGCGTCCCCGGAAGGTCACGAGCCCGACCCGGTCGCGGCGCTGGTAGGCGTCGAGCAGGAGCGACAGGACGGCGGTCTTGACCTCGCTCATCCGCTTGCGCGCGGCCATCGATCCCGACGCGTCGACGGCGAGGAGGACGAGGTTGGCCTCGCGGCCCCGGGTCACCGCGTGACGCAGGTCCTCACCGGTGACCCGGGCGCTCCCGCCGGCGGCGCGGCGCGCGGCGCTGGCACGAAGGGTGGCGGTGAGGTGCACCGGTGCGCCGGCGGGTTCCTGCCCGACCGGGTGGACACCGACGGTCCGACCCCGAGGGGTGAGCGCGGGGGAGCGGCGGCCGCTCGGGCCGGTGCCGACCCCGGTGAGCTCCAGCCGACGGGCCCGGTAGGGCTTCTCGGCGCTCGCGGTCCCGATCGGCGTCGGCTGGGAGCCCGGCTGCGGCTCCGCCGGCTCCTCGAGCTCGCCCTCACCCTGCTCGGGGGTGGACTGCGGCGGGGTCTCGGGGCGCTCCTGCTGGGTCGGCCGCTCGTCCTGCGGCCCGCCCTGCTCGGGCGCGGTCGGGCTCTCGGACTGGTCCTGCTCGGACGTGTCCTGGTCGGCGGGATCCTCCGTGGGGGCGTCGCCGGGGTCGCCCTCGGGCTCCTCGCCGCCACCCGGCGGGTCGTCCTCCGGCTCCTCGTCGAGCAGCCGGTCGAGCAGGTCCTCGTCGAGCCCCGGCGCGTCGAAGGGGGCCCGCCGCCGCCGGTGCGGCAGCGACAGCAGCGCTGCGGCGCGGATGTCTGCCCGGGTGACCTCGGCCCGGCCGGACCAGGCGGCGTGGGCAGCGGCGGTGCGGGCGGTGACGATGTCGGCGCGCATGCCGTCGACGTCGAAGCCGGCGCACACTCGCGCGATCGTCCGCAGCGTCCGCTCGTCGAGGGCGATGTGGCGCACCGCCTCGCGGGCCGCGGCGAGCCGCTCGGTGAGCTCGGCCTCCGACGCCGCGAAGCGCTCGGCGAACCCGGCCGGGTCGGCGTCGGCCTCGAGCCGGCGACGGACGACCTCGGCCCGCTCGTGCGGGTCGCGGCTCGCCGCGATGTGCACGGTCAGGCCGAAGCGGTCGAGCAGCTGGGGGCGCAGCTCGCCCTCCTCGGGGTTCATCGTGCCGACGAGGGTGATGCGCGCCGGGTGCGAGATCGAGACCCCGTCGCGCTCGACGGTGTTGCGGCCCATCGCGGCCGCGTCGAGGAGGACGTCGACGAGGTGGTCGTGGAGCAGGTTGACCTCGTCGACGTAGAGGATGCCGCGGTGGGCTTCGGCGAGCAGACCGGGCTGGTAGGCGGCCTCGCCGTCGCCGAGGGCGCGGCGGAGGTCGAGCGAGCCGACGACGCGGTCCTCGGTGGCGCCGACGGGCAGCTCGACGAGCCGGGCTGGTCGGACCGTGCCGTTCCCGGCGTGCGGGCCGTCCGGGCAAGCCTCTGCCCGGTCGGGGTCGCAGCCGAAGCGGCAG
>DXAR01000078.1 GCA_019116945.1 Candidatus Janibacter merdipullorum
GGAGCCGGAGGAGACCGACGCCAACGGCCGGACCGCGGCCCAGATCGCCGCTGCGGCCCACGCGGCCGCCGTGAAGAGCATCGCCGGGGAAGCGGTGGAGGACGACGTGGCGGACCTCCCTTCGTCCGAGCCGGAGCCCGCCCCCGAGGCCACGTCCACTCCCGAGCCGGAGCCCACTCCCGAGCCCGAGGCAGCCCCCGAGCCGGAGCCCGCCCCGAAGCCGGAGCCCGCCACGGAGCCGGAGCAGAAGCCCCGGCGCCGCGCCGGCCGCCGCGCCGCCTCGAGCTCCGGCGCGCCGGTGGCCCTCCAGCCGGTCGACCTCACCGCGTCGTCGGCGAGCGACAGCGCGCCGCTGACCTCCATCGCGGGGGAGAGCGGCGACGCGCCGACGACGCCGGTGCCCGACCCGGAGCCGGCGACCCCGCCGCGTCGCAAGCGCAAGCGGGTCACCACCGAGGCCGGGCCGCCCCAGGCCGAGGACGCCACCGACTGATTTTGCGGGCAGGCCTCGGCCGGCGCTATGCTGTCTTCTCGGTGCGCCCACCGCGTGGACGCTTCGTGCCCGGACGGCACGAGGATTGTCAGCCGGTCAGACCAGAGCGAGTGCACCTGACGAAGTGAAAGTGAGTTCCCCTGATGTACGCGATCGTTCGCGCGGGTGGCCGCCAGGAGAAGGTTTCCGTCGGCGACACCATCCTCATCAACTCGATCAAGGGCGAGGCCGGCGACAGCGTCGACCTGCAGCCGATCCTCGTCGTCGACGGGTCCACCGTGACCAGTGACGCCGACAAGCTGGCCAAGGTCAGCGTGAGCGCCGAGATCGTCGGCGACGCCAAGGGCCCGAAGATCACCATCACCCGGTACAAGAACAAGACCGGGTACAAGCGGCGTCAGGGCCACCGCCAGTCGCTGACCCAGCTGAAGATCACCGACATCAAGGCCTGAGCCTTCCAAGAGAGTGAGGAACCACTGACATGGCATCCAAGAAGGGTGTGTCCTCGACCAAGAACGGTCGCGACTCGAACTCCCAGCGCCTCGGTGTGAAGCGCTTCGGCGGTCAGGTCGTCGGCACCGGTCAGATCATCGTCCGCCAGCGCGGCACCCACTTCCACCCCGGCGACAACGTCGGTCGTGGCGGGGACGACACGCTGTTCGCCCTCGCCGACGGCGAGGTGCAGTTCGGCTCCGCGCGTGGCCGCAAGGTCGTCAACGTCGTGCCGGCGGGTACCGCCGGCTGACGCGACACGAGCGTCTGGCGAAGGGGGCGGGTCCTGGGTGACCTGCCCCCTTCGTCGTCCCCACACCACAGACCAAGGAGAGGTGAGGTCGTGACGACCTTCGTCGATCGCGTCACCCTGCATGTCGAGGCAGGCAAGGGTGGCCATGGCGTCGCGTCCGTGCACCGGGAGAAGTTCAAGCCACTCGGGGGCCCCGACGGCGGCAACGGCGGCCACGGCGGTGACGTCCTCCTCCTCGTCGACCCGCAGGTCACGACCCTCCTCGACTACCACCGCAGCCCCCACCGGCGCGCCACTAACGGTGCCCCGGGTGCCGGTGACGAGCGCAACGGCGCGAACGGCGAGGACCTCGTCCTGCCCGTGCCTGCCGGCACGGTCGTCACTAATCGCCACGGTGAGGTCCTCGCCGACCTCGTCGCTCCCGGCGCGAGCTTCGTCGCCGCGCGGGGTGGCCGCGGCGGCCTGGGCAACAAGGCCCTGGCCAGCCGTCGGCGCAAGGCGCCCGGCTTCGCCCTCCTCGGCGAGCCGGGGGAGTCCGGCGACGTCGTCCTCGAGCTGAAGTCCCTCGCCGACGTCGCCCTCATCGGCTTCCCGAGCGCGGGCAAGTCCTCGCTCGTCTCGGTGCTCTCCGCCGCCCGCCCGAAGATCGCCGACTACCCCTTCACGACGCTCGTCCCCAACCTCGGCGTCGTCACTGCCGGCGAGGTCCGCTACACCGTCGCCGACGTCCCCGGCCTCATCCCGGGGGCCAGCGAAGGGCGGGGCCTGGGCCTGGAGTTCCTCCGTCACGTCGAGCGCTGCTCCGTGCTCGTCCACGTCATCGACTGCGCGACCCTCGAGCCGGGCCGCGATCCGATGACCGACCTCGACGTCATCGAGGAGGAGCTCTCGTCCTATGTCGCCGACGAGACCCTCGGCGGGCGACCCCTGTCCGAGCGCACCCGCATCGTCGTCCTCAACAAGGCGGACGTCCCGGACGCGCGGGACCTCGCCGAGATGGTCAAGGCCGACCTCGAGCAGCGGGGTCTCGAGGTCTTCATCGTCTCGGCAGTCGCCCACCTGGGGCTCAAGGAGCTGACCTTCGCCATGGCTCGGCACGTCACCGCGGCCCGGGCCGAGCAGGCGGAGGCCGAGGCGACCCCGCAGCGAGTCGTCCTGCGGCCCAAGGCCGTCGACGACGCCGGCTTCGTCGTGCGCCGCGAGAGCACGCCGGAGGGCGAGGTCTTCCGGGTCATCGGCCAGAAGGTCCTCCGCTGGGTGCACCAGACCGACTTCACCAACGACGAGGCGATCGGCTACCTCGCCGACCGGCTCAACCGGGCCGGTGTCGAGGAGGAGCTGACGAAGGCGGGCGCCGTCGCCGGCTCGACCGTGCTCATCGGTCCCGAGGACGACGCGGTCGTCTTCGACTGGGAGCCGACCCTCGTCGGTGGCGCCGAGCTGCTCGGGGGCCGCGGTACCGACCTGCGCCTCGAGGAGAACACGCGCCGGACGACGCAGGAGCGGCGCGAGGAGTTCCACGCCCGCAAGGACGCCCAGACCGCCGCCCGTGACGAGCTGCGCGCGGAGCGCGACTCCGGCCACTGGGTCGAGGACGAGTGAGCGGCGACGCGCGACGGGCCGTCGCCGAGGCCGGGCGGGTCGTCGTCAAGGTCGGCTCGTCCTCGCTCACGAGTGCCGTCGGGGGTGAGCTCGACCTCGCGCGGCTCACCGCCCTCGTCAACGCCCTCTCCGCCCGGCGGGCCGCGGGGACCGAGGTCGTCCTCGTCTCCTCCGGCGCCATCGCCTCGGGCATCGGCCCGCTCGGGATGAGCACGCGACCCCGGGAGCTTGCCCGACAGCAGGCCGCGGCGAGCGTGGGGCAGGGAGTCCTCCTCTCCGCCTATGACTCGGCCTTCGGCCGCCACGGGCACACCGTGGGCCAGGTGCTGCTCACCGTGGACGACATCACCCGGCGCACGCACTACACCAATGCCCGTCGCACCCTCGACTCCCTCCTCGAGTACGACGTCATCCCGATCGTCAACGAGAACGACACGGTCGCGACCGACGAGATCCGCTTCGGCGACAACGACCGGCTCGCCGCGCTTGTCGCCCAGCTCGTGCGAGCCGATGCCCTCGTCCTCCTCACCGACGTCGACGCGCTCTACACCGCCTCGCCGGGCACCCCCGGCGCCGAGCGGGTCACGGTCGTGGCCGACCCGGAGGA
>DXAR01000079.1 GCA_019116945.1 Candidatus Janibacter merdipullorum
GGGCGGCGTCGGGGCGCAGCCCCGCAGGATCGGTGGGCGTGTCAGGAGCCATGAGTCCCTCCTCGGGCGGGGACGAAACGCAGGTGCTGGCCGGGCTGGGCCTGGGCGGCCAGGTCGAGATCGGCGTGGAGCACGACGCCGATGACCGGGTAGCCACCCGTGACCGGGTGGTCGGCGAGGAAGAGCGTGGGCTGGCCCGAGGGCGGCACCTGGAGAGCGCCGGTGACCATGCCCTCGCTGGAGAGCTCACCCTCCCGGGATCGTTCGAGCCCGGGGCCGGAGAGTCGCATGCCCACGCGGTCGCTCTCCGAGGTCACCGTGTAGGGGCTGCCGAGCAGGGCCGTGAGCGAGGCGTCGGTGAACCAGTCCTCGCGCGGGCCGACGACGACCCGCAGCAGGATCTCACCGGCGGTCGGCACGGTCACGGGCGCGACGTCCAGGCGCGGCTCCTCGACCGGTGCCTCACCGATGGGGATCCGGTCTCCGACCCGGGGTACCGCCGGCCCCAGGCCGGCGAGGGTGTCGGTGGACCGGGACCCGAGCACCGGAGCCACGTCGATGCCCCCGCGGACCCCCACGTAGGCCCGGAGCCCGGAGGCCGGAGGGCCCAGTCGGAGCGTGCTCCCATCGGGCAACCAGAGCACCGACGCCCGGCCGACGGGGCGGTCGTCGACGGTCACCGGGCAGTCCGCACCGGTCACCGCGACGAACATCCCGCCACGCGCACGCACCGCCAGGCCGCCGAAGGTCACCTCGAGCACCGCCGCACCCTCGGGGTTGCCCAGGAGCCGGTTCGCCAGCCGGTGCGAGCCTCCGTCAGCCGCCCCCGACGTCCCGACGCCCAGAGCCGCGAGGCCGTGGCGACCACGGTCCTGGATCGTCGTCAGCGGACCGGTGGCCAGCACCTCGAGGGTGCGGCCCGCCCCCTTCGCCGTCATGACGCCTCCACGAACCGGACGCGGTGCCCGGGCACGAGCAGGGCCGGTGGATCCCGCTCGATGTCCCACATCTCGAGGGAGGTGCGCCCGATGAGCTGCCACCCGCCGGGCGAGGACCTGGGGTAGACGCTCGCGAACTCGCCACCCAGCGCCACCGACCCGGCAGGGACCCTCGTGCGGGGGTCGTCCCGGCGAGGGACCCGGAGGCGGTCGTCGCCACCGACGAGATAGCCGAAGCCGGGAGCGAAGCCACAGAAGGCCACCGTCCACTCCTGGCCGGTGTGTGCCTCGATGACCCCCCGCTCGTCGAGACCCGTGAGGCGGGCGACAACGGCGAGGTCGTCGCCGTCGTAGACGACGGGGATCTCGACCTCGCCCGTCGCCGCGCGGACGTGGCGGCCGACGGACCTCCGGGAGACCGCCCGCGACAGCTGCTCGACATCGCCCTCCTCGGGGTCGATGGTGAGGAGGAGCGACTTCGCTGCGGGCACCATGTCGACGATGCCCTCCGGCGGGTCCTCCTCGAGGTCGTCGTAGAGGGCGAGCACCGCGTCGAGGTCATCGAGCTCGACGAGCAGCCCGGAGTCGGCACAGGGGAGGAGCCTCACGGGGTGCCCTCTTCCGGACTCGCGGCGAAGGGGGCGACCTCCACCCCCGAGGCGGTCAGGTCGGCCCGGACGGCCCGGGCGATCTCGACGGCGCCCGGGCTGTCGCCGTGCACGCACAGGGACCCGGCGGGGGTGGCGACGGTGCTGCCGTCGGTGGCCTCGACGACCCCTTCGGTGGCCATGCGCACGCAGCGGGCCGCGATGACGCGGGGGTCGTGGAGGACGGAGCCCGGCTCCCGTCGGGAGACGAGCGTCCCCTCGGGCGTGTAGGCCCGGTCGGCAAAGGCTTCGCCGACCGTCCGCAGGCCGGCCTCGGCGGCGAGCCGGAGCCAGGCCGACCCCGGCAGCCCGAGCACCGGGAGCGTCCGGTCGTACTGCACGACGGCGGCGACGACGGCAGCGGCCTGCTCCTCGTGATGGACGATCGCGTTGTAGAGCGCGCCATGTGGCTTGACATACCGGACCCGGGAGCCGGCGACCCGGGCGAAGCCCTCCAGCGCCCCGATCTGGTAGATGACGTCGTCGGTGAGTGCCTGCGGCTCGATGTCGATGAAGCGGCGCCCGAATCCGGCCAGGTCCCGGTACCCGACCTGGGCGCCGATGGCGACCCCACGGGCGGCGGCCTGCTCGCAGCTGTGCCGCAGGACCGAGGCGTCACCGGCGTGGAAGCCGCAGGCAACGTTCGCACTCGAGACGATCTCGAGCATGGCGTCGTCGTCGCCCAACGTCCAGCGGCCGAAGCTCTCGCCGAGGTCGGCATTGAGGTCGATCTGCATCATGTCTCCTGATCCTGTCGTCGATGGTGCCAGCCGGTGGGGGTCACTGCCAGAGCGTGGTCAGCTCGCTGAGGGACTCCCACGCGAGGTACAGCGCGAGCACCCAGACCGCGAGGCCGAGGAGGCCGAGCCACATCGGGTAGCGGTAGCCGTGGAGGAGGTCGCGGCGGCGCAGCGCCACCCACACGATGAAGCCCAGCCCGAAGGGGAGGATCAGCCCGTTGAGGGCACCGGCGAGGATGAGCAGGGTGACCGGGGGCTGGCCGAGCGACACGTAGATCACCGTCGAGATGAGGATGAAGCCGACGGTGATCCAGTTGCGGTTGCGGGTGAGCCAGCCGGAGAAGGTCGCGAGGAAGGAGACGGAGGTGTAGGAGGCGCCGATGACGCTCGTGATGCTCGCGGCCCAGAGGATGACGCCGAAGATGATGACGCCCACCTCCCCGAGTGCGTGCTCGAAGGCGGAGGCCGTGGGGTTGTCCTCGGCAAGCGTGACGCCGCCGGCGACGACCCCGAGCACGGCGAGGAAGAGGACGGTCCGCATCGAGGGCGAGCGTGCTGAGGCAGCGGGGGACTGGCTCGCGCTCGGCACGGCCAACATGCGCTTCCACACCGCCCTGGCCTCCCTCGCCGAGAACCGCCGGGTCGACGAGTCGATGCAGCAGGTCCTCGCCGAGATGCGGCTGGTCTTCAGCATGATGGCCGACCCGCGCACCTTCCACGCGCCCTACCTCGAAGGCAACCAGCAGATCCTCGCCCTGCTCCGGGAGGGCCGCCGGGCGGACGCCGAGGAGGCCCTTATGCGCTACCTCGACGCCGCGGAGGCCCAGCTGCTCGAGGCGGCCAGCTTCTGAGGAGAGGCACCCTCAGTAGGAGTGGTTGACGCCCTCTCCCTGCGGCCGCCCTCGGTGGCTGCGGACGGCGAGGATGGCGCCTCCAACGATCGCGGAGACGAAGGACCCGAGAAGGACCCCGATCTTCACGTGCTCGTCGGCGACGCTCGCGGCCCCGTATGCCAGCTCGCCGACGAGGAGCGAGACGGTGAAGCCGACACCGGCGATGAAACCCATGCCGATCATGTCCGGCCAGCGGAGGGACTCGTCGAGCTGGAAGGCGGGGAAGCGACTGAGGACGAAGGTCGTGGTGACGATGCCGATCGGCTTGCCGACGACGAGCCCGGCGATGATCCCGAGGGTGATCGGATCACTCATGGCCGAGCGCATCCCTTCGAGCCCACCGACGGTGACCCCGGCGGAGAAGAAGGCGAATACGGGGACGGCGATGAGGGTGGACAGGACTCCCCACTGGTTGGCGAGGTAGGGCGCGAAGCCGTCGTACACCGGCTCTCCGTCCGTGGTCGTGTCCACCTGGACCTTGGCCCGCTGCGTGGCGACGACGGGGACGGTGAAGCCGAGGATGACCCCCGCGACGGTCGCGTGGATGCCCGAGGCGTGGACGAGGGTCCAGGTGATGAGGGCCAGCGGACCGACGATCCACCACGTCTTGACCCCGCGCTGCATGAGCACGGCGAAGAGGACCAGCGGCAGGACGGAGAGCAGAAGCAGCTCCAGGTGCAGCCCTGCGGTGTAGACGACGGCGATGATCGTGATCGCGATGAGGTCGTCGACGATCGCGAGTGTGAGCAGGAAGACGCGCAGGGCCGGCGGGAGGAAGCGGCCGACGACGGCGAGGACGGCGACGGCGAAGGCGATGTCCGTGGCCGTGGGGATGGCCCATCCTCGCAGTGCCCCCTCGGAGTCCGAGGAGACGGCGATGCCGGCGAAGATCAGCGCCGGCACGACCACCCCGCCCACAGCAGCGGCGATGGGGAGAGCGGCCGTCTTGGGGTCGCGCAACTTCCCCGCGACGAACTCCTCCTTGAGCTCGAGGCCGACGACGAAGAAGAAGATCGCGAGCAGTCCGTCCGCGGCCCAGGTGCCGATGCTGAGGTCGAGGTGGAGTGCGGCCGGGCCGAACTCGAAGTCACGAGCCGCGGTGTAGGCGTCGACCGCCGGGCTGTTCGCGAGGATGAGCGCGATGACGGTGGCGCCGAGGAGCAGCGCGCCGCCGAAGGCATCGCTCTGGGCGGTGGAGTGGGCTCCTCGCCACAGCTGATGGGGAGCGAGGAGGAGGGGCTTGGGAGTGGCTTTGGACACGGGTCGGCCTTGTCGTCGATGTCGGGATCGGTGGGCACGATGGCGCCACCATGACGGGCAGGAGCTCAGCCGCCTGGCGGTGGGCAACCCGCGATCTCGCCGTGGGCGTTGGTGCCCCAGGTGCTGACCCACCCGTTGGTCCCCGGGTGCCGAACGGTCCGCAGCAGAGCCCGCACACCCGTGTCCCCGGCGAGGAGACGCGGGTGTGCGGGGCTGGTGCTGATGGGACCGGTCACGGAGCCGAGTGTAGGTCGTCGCCGTTGCCGGTCGTGTGGTCACCGACCCGCGGCGTCCATCGCGGCGTCCTCGGCCGCGATGACCTCGGCGCCGTGGTCCTCCGGTTCCGACTCGGGGATGTCCGCGCCCGTGAGCGAGGCACCGGCGGTCTCCCTGAGGAAGTAGGCGCCGACCATGCCGATGACGCAGGCGCCCATCATGTAGGTCGCCGGGAACTCGAGGAAGCCCGTGCGATCGACCACGGCCTCGTTGACCGTGCCCGCGGTGCCGCCGAAGATCGCCGTGAAGACGGTTTACGTCACGGCGAAGCTGGCGAAGCGCACGTGGGCCGGGAAGATCGCCGGGAAGGTCGCGGAGATCGTCGACAGTTGCGGGATGTAGAGCAGCCCGAGGACGGCGAAGCCGACGACGGCGCCGGCGAACCCGGCGCCGATGAGCATGTACATCGGGAGGGCGAAGACGAAGAGGCCGATCATCGAGAATCGCCTCGGTCGAGCGCGCACGCCACGGCACGGCGAAGGGGGCGGACCCGGCCGGGTCCGCCCCCTTCGGCAGTCGCGGGGTGCTCAGTCCTCGGTGAGGACCGGGTACACGCCGTTCTCGTCGTGGACCTCACGGCCGGTGACCGGCGGGTTGAAGACGCACGCGCAGTGGATCTCCTCTTCGACGGTCACGGTGTGCTTGTCCGCGTCGTCGAGCATGTACATGACGCCCGGCTCGAGCACGTACTCCTCACCGGTGTCCCGGTCCAGGAGGGTGCCCTTGCCCTGGTAGACGTACACGGCCTCGACGTGGTTGGCGTACCAGAACTCCGAGGACGTGCCGGCCTTGAGCACGGTGATGTGGAAGCTGAAGCCGACCTTGTCCTTGGCGAGGACCATGCGGCGGCTCTGCCAGTTGCCGTGGGTGACGTCGTACTCGGTGCCGTCGAGGTCGTTGACGTTGACTACCTTCATGCGGATCTCCTGTCGTGTCAGGTGGTTCGTGCGGGTGGGGGAGAGGTCAGGCGCCGGCCCGCGCGGGGGCCCCGAGGACCTCGCGGGTGGCGTCCTCGAGGAGGTCCAGGCCGGCGGCCAGCTCCTCCTCGGTGATGGTCAGCGGGGGCATGACCTTGACGACCTCGCTGGAGGGGCCGGAGGTCTCGACGAGGAGGTTCCGTCGGAAGGCAGCCTTGGCGATGTTCTCCGCGGCCTCGAGGTCACGGAAGGCCACCCCGGAGAGGAGACCGCGTCCGCGGACCTCGCTGCCCTCGGCGAGCCCGGCGAGGACCTCGAGACGCTCGTGGAGCTGCTCGGTGCGCGCGGCGACATTCTGCTCGAGCGTGTCATCCGCCCAGAAGGTCCGCAGGGCCTTGGTGCCGGTGACGAAGGCGGGGTTGTGCCCGCGGAAGGTGCCGTTGTGCTCGCCCGGCTCCCAGTCGTCGACCTCGGGCTTCATGAGCGTCAGGGCCATGGGCAGGCCGTAGCCGGAGATCGACTTGCTCAGGGTGATGATGTCCGGGTCGAGGCCGAACTCCTCGAAGGAGAAGAACTTCCCGGTGCGACCGCAGCCGGCCTGGACGTCGTCGACGATGAGCAGGACGCCGTACTCGCGGCACAGCTCCTGGAGCTCCTTGAGCCACTGCCCGCGGGCCGCCTTGAGGCCGCCCTCTCCTTGGACCGTCTCGACGATGACCGCCGCGGGCAGGCTGGTGCCCGAGCCGCTGTCGGCCCAGATGCGCTTGAGCCAGGCGAAGTCCGAGGTCTCGCCGACGATGTAGTCGTCGTACGGCGCGGACGTCGCGTGGTAGAGCGGGGTGCCGGCTCCGGCGCGCTTGAAGGCATTGCCCGTGACGGCCAGGGAGCCGAGGGTCATGCCGTGGAAGGCATTCGTGAAGTGGACGACGTCCTCACGACCGGTGGCCTTGCGGGCCGTCTTCAGCGCCGTCTCGACGGCGTTGGTGCCGGTCGGTCCGGGGAACTGGATCTTGTGGGTCATCCCCCGCGGCGCGAGGATGATCTCGGTGAAGGCCTCGAGGAAGTCGCGCTTGGCCTCGGTGTACATGTCCATCGAGTGGGTGACGCCGTCACGCGAGACGTACTCGACGAGCGCCTCCTTGAGGGCGTCGTTGTTGTGCCCGTAGTTGAGCGCGCCGGCACCGGAGAAGAAGTCCGTGTACTTCGTGCCGTCCTCCGTGTACTGGTACGGCCCCTTGGCCGAGCTGAAGACGACGGGCCAGTTGCGGCAGTAGCTGCGCACCTCGGACTCGCGGGTCTCGAAGATGTGGGTGTTCGTGGCGGTCATGGTGGTCCTTCCGGTGGAGGGATCAGGGGTGGTCGTGGGTCTGGCTGGCCGAGGTCAGAAGGGTCCGATGCGGTGCAGCACCTCCGGCTCGTGCCCCTCGTCGGGGAAGTGCTCGCGGACGAAGAGGTCGAGCTCCTCGTGGTCGGCCCCGCGGTTGCGGGCGAAGCGGGCGAAGAGGGCGCGGGAGGCCTCGTTGTCGTCGGTGATCGTCGTCTCGAGCGAGGTCACCCCGGGAACCGTCTCCGCGAGGTGGTCGAGCATGCGGCCGGCGAGGCCGTGGCCGCGCTGGTCCGCGTCGACGGCCACCTGCCACACCATGAGCGTGTGCGGGGCCTCCGGTCGGATGTAGCCGCTGACGAAGCCCACGACCTCGCCGTCGCGCTCGGCGACGACGCTCGTCGCGGCGAAGTCACGTGCCCACAGGAGGTAGGCGTAGGAGGTGTTGAGGTCCAGGGTCTGGGAGTCCCGGGCCACGCGCCACATGGCGCCGCCGTCCTCGATCGTGGGCGGGCGCAGCACGAAGGGGGAGCCCGCGGGCGGGGATGGGGAGAGGTCTGAGTCGTCGGTCACCTGTTTGAACCTAACGTGACCAGCCCACAGATCAAGTCACGGGATCGGGAATACGCCGAAAGCCCTTGTGGCACAGCCGATTTCGTTAGATCGTGAGACGCGCCACGAGTCCCGGCCGGTGGACGGCTCATCGCCGGCGGGCCTCGACGGCGGCCCCGAGCCGCCGGACGGCCTCCGTGAGGACCTGCGGGGAGGCGGCGAAGTTCAGCCGCGCGTGACCCTCTCCACGGCCGAAGGGGAGACCCGAGTTGAGGCTCACCCGCCCTTCGTCGAGGAAGGGTGTCGCGGGGTCGTCGCCGAGCCCGAGGTCACGGCAGTCCAGCCAGGCGAGGTAGGTCGCCTCGCCGGGACGCCACCGGACCTCGGGGAGGTGCTCGGCGAGGAGGTCCTCGAGGAGCGCCCGGTTGGCCGTGAGGTCGGCGACGAGGTCCGCCAGCCAGTCCTGGCCCTCGTCCATCGCCGCGATGTGCGCCCGCACGGCGACGTGGCTCGCGGTGTACGCGAGGTCGGCGGGCACCCGGGCGATGGCGCCGCCGGCCCCGGTCCCGCCGACGACGGCGGCCGCCTTGAGCCCGGCGAGGTTCCACCCCTTCGCCGGGGAGATGACGCTCAGGGCCCGCTCGCCGCCGGGCACGGTGACGAAGGGGGTGAACTCTGCCCCGGGGAGCACGAGGGGCGCGTGCACCTCGTCGCTGACGATGCCCACCCCGTGGCGGGCGGCGACCCGGGCGACCTCCGCGAGCTCGTCGTGGGTCGGGACCGTGCCCGTGGGGTTGTGCGGGTTCGAGAGGAGCAGCGCACCCCGGCCGGAGGTCGCGACGGCCTCCTCCAGCGCGGCCACGTCGTACCGGCCCTCGGCCGTGAGCGGCACCGTGACGAGGCGCCGCCCCGTCGCGGCGACGACGGAGTGGAAGGGCGGGTAGACGGGGACGGTGATGTAGACCGGCTCCTCCGGTCTCGTCAGGGCGAGGATCGCTCCCTTCACCCCGGACATCGCGTCCGTGACGAGGGCCATCCGCGACGGGTCGACGTCCGCACCCCACCGGGCGTACCAGCGGGCGACAGCCTCGAGGTAGGGGCGGGGCACGGGATAGCCGAGGTCGCCGTCCCGGACGACCCGCTCGACCTCCTCGGCGATGGCCGGGGCCGGCAGGACGTCCATCTCGGCCACCCAGAGCGGCAGGACGTCCTCGCCGTGGTGCTGCCACTTGATGCTCGTGCGACGACGACAGGCGGTCTCGTCGAGGGTGAGGACGTGCCGATCCATGCCTCCACTCTGGCAGGAGGGGGAGGACCTACGCTGGGGCGGGTGAGCAGGCAGGCATCGGGCCCCGAGGAGGGCGAGGAGCACCCCGCTGCTCGTCCCCGCCGCGTGGACGAGTCGATGACCCTCATCACCTCGATGCTCGAGCGCCCGCTCGACCCCGGCTACGCCGCAGCGGCGGAGCAGCGCCGCGCCCAGGGCCTCCCCGCCTCCACCGGGACCCGGGCGCCACTCCTCCTCGTGTGGCTCCTCATCATCGGACTGGTCATCGGGGTGAGCACGGCCAACCTCCGCGCCCGCGATGGAGCCCGCGACGGCGCCAAGCAAGAGCTCATTCGGCAGATCGAGTCCCGTCAGGAGGCCGTCGACGAGCAGGGGACCGCCGTGCGCGAGCTCCAGTCGGAGATCGACGCCGCCACCGAGCGGCTCGACCCGGACCTCGTCGGCGCCCAGCAGGAGGAGCTGACGTCGATGCGGGTCTCCAGCGGGCTCGTCCCCGTCACGGGCGAGGGCTTGGAGATCACCCTCGACGACGCCCCCGAGAGCGAGTCGAGCGCGGACGGCGACCCACGGACGGGGGCCTCCGACGAGGGGCGGGTGCGGTCCAAGGACCTGCAGATCATCACGAACGGACTGTGGAGCGCCGGGGCGGAGGCGATCTCCGTCAACGGGCAGCGGCTCACCTCGCGCACGGCGATTCGCTTCGCCGGTGAGGCGATCCTCGTGAACTTCCGTCCGCTGACCCCGCCCTACACCGTCGAGGCGATCGGTGACGCCACCGAGATGCAGACCCGGTTCGCCGAGAGCGACACCGGCTCCTACCTCACCGGGTTGCAGAGCAACTACGGCATCGAGACCTCGTTGACGACCCGGGACGACCTCCGTCTCCCCGGTGCGACGAGCACCACCACGCGGCAGGCGAAGGTCATCCCCTCGGGGAAGTCCGCCCCTGCCGTGACGCCCAGGACGAAGGAGACCTCGTGATCCCCGCATTCGGCCTCGCGGCCGGGATCGTGCTCGGGCTGGTCCTGCAACCGGACGTCCCGGTGTGGATGCAGCCCTACCTGCCCATCGCGGTCGTGGCCGCCCTCGACGCGGTCTTCGGCGCCGTGCGCGCCACCCTCGACGGGATCTTCAACGACAAGGTCTTCGTCGTGAGCTTCCTGTCCAACGTCCTCGTCGCCGCCTTCATCGTCTTCCTTGGTGACCAGCTCGGCGTCGGCTCCCAGCTCTCCACGGGTGTCGTCGTCGTCCTCGGCGTCCGGATCTTCTCCAACGTCGCCTCCATCCGCCGACACCTCTTCAAGGCATGAGCACCCAGGAGCCCGACGGCCGCCCTTCGACGAGCGCATGGCGGCGGGTCTACCTCATGGCGCGGCCCCGGTTCACCCGGGCCAATGCCTTCGCGCTGCTCCTGGCCTGCCTCCTCGGTTTCGCCATCGCCACGCAGGTCCGCCAGACCCAGGCGCAGGGGCTCGAGGACCTGCGTCAGGACGAGCTCGTGCGGATCCTCGACGACGTCACCCAGAACGGCAACCGGCTCGACGACGAGGTCGAGGAGCTCGAGTCCACCCGCGACGGCCTCGCCGACAGCGAGGGCAACTCCCCGGAGGCCATCGCCGCGGCGAAGGAGCGTGCGGACACCCTCGGCATCCTCTCCGGGAGCGAGCGGGCCACCGGGCCGGGCATCACCCTGACGATCACCGACGAGGACGGCGCGGTGGACGCGGCGACCCTCCTCGACACCGTGCAGGAGCTGCGCGACGCCGGCGCCGAGGCCATGCAGGTCGGGGACGTGCGCATCGTCGCGAGCACGTGGTTCAGCGACACCGATGACGGGATCACCGCCGACGGCGAGACCCTCGAGGCTCCCTACACCTTCACCGTCATCGGCGACCCGCAGACGATGAGCGCGGCCATGGAGATCCCGGGCGGCGTGTCGGAGGCCGTCCGCAGCAAGGGGGGAGAGGCGGCGATCCGCGAATTCGACTCGATCAATGTCGAGGCATTGCACTCCAATTCGTCGCCTCGTTACGCTCAGCCCGACCCGGAGCCGACGGACGGCTCGGACTGATGCGGGCACACGAAGGAGAGCGATGACCGAGGCCACCTATCCCGAGGACCTGCACTACTCGAGCGACCACGAGTGGGTGCGCGAGACCGGGGCCGGAACGGTCCGCGTGGGCATCACCCACTACGCCCAGGAGGCCCTCGGCGACGTCGTCTACGTCTCCCTGCCGGCCGTGGGGGATGCCATCGAGGCGGGGGACTCCTGTGGTGAGGTCGAGTCGACGAAGACGGTCAACGACCTCATCGCCCCGCTCCCCGGCACGGTCACCGCGATCAACGAGTCGCTCGACGCCTCCCCCGAGCTCGTCAACTCCGCGCCCTACACGGACGGCTGGATGTACGAGCTCGAGCTCGCCGACGGTGCGGACACGTCGAGCCTCCTCGACGTCGAGGCATACCGCGCCGAGATCGACTGATCCGGTGGCCTCACGCACGGGCCCGCCGGGAGGCGGGTCACGTAGGGTGAGACCGCGACACACCACGAGTATCGACATGACAGGAGGGAGTGCTGGATGAGTGGCAACGACCAAGGCCAGTCCGGACGACAGGACCCGGCGACCCAGCAGTTCACCGGGGTCGGCGGTGGCCTTCCTGCCGACCTGCCGGACTCCGACTACCACCTGAGCCGCGAGGAGCAGGCGACGGTCGACGCGCTCAACCCCGGCACCGCGCTGCTCATCGTGCTCCGTGGCCCCAACACCGGGGCCCGCTTCCTCCTCGACGACACCGAGGTGACGACCGGCCGCGGACCGGACCGCGACATCTTCCTCGACGACGTCACCGTCTCGCGCAAGCACGCGGTCTTCGCTCGTGAGGAGCAGGGCTTCGGTGTCCGCGACGTGGGCTCGCTCAACGGCACCTATGTCAACAAGGAGCGCATCGACCAGGTCTCGCTGCGCACGGGTGACGAGGTGCAGATCGGCAAGTTCCGCCTCGTGTACTACGCCAGCTCCGCGACCAGCTGACGGTGCCCGGCGAGCACATCGGGATCGGCGCGCTCATCGCGCAACTCGAGGACGACTTTCCGGATGTCACCATCAGCAAGGTCCGCTTCCTCGAGGCCGAAGGGCTCGTGACCCCGGCGCGGACCGCGTCGGGGTACCGCAAGTTCTCCCCGGAGGACGTGGAGCGGTTGCGCTTCGTGCTCTCGGCCCAGCGGGACCGCTTCTGGCCCCTCAAGGTCATCCGGGAGCGCCTCGACGCCATCGACCGGGGGCTGACCTTCTCGGACGAAGGGGAGGCCCTCCCCGCCGTCGACGAGCCGCCTGCTCCGGCGGAGCGGCTCGGCCCGGTCCCGGCGGCGGGGCGCCCCCTTCGCCTCACGGCCGTCGAGCTGCAGCACGCCGCGGACATCGACACGGACACCTTCCGCGAGCTCATCTCCTACGGGCTCCTCCCGAAGAACCAGGAGCACTTCGGCCAGGGGGACCTCGGAGTCGCCCGTGCCGCCGGTGCTCTCGTCGCGACCGGTATCGACGTGCGCCACCTGCGGCCCTTCAAGAGCGCGGCCGAGCGCGAGTTGGGCCTGGCCGACCATGTCCTCGGTCAGCATGCGCTGCGCGGACGTGCGGCCAGCAGCGAGGGGCTCGACGACGACACCGTGACGCGACAGGTCATCGAGGACTGCCTCGAGCTGCACGTGGCCCTGCTGCGTCGCGGGCTCGAGTCGGGGGCCTGACCCGCGAGGGGTGCGCGGGATACGGTAGGAGGGTGAAGCCGCTCGACGTCCTCGGTGTCCGGGTGGAGATGCCCACCTCCCAGCCCATCGTGCTCCTGCGGGAGCGTGACGGTGGTCGACATGTGCCCATCTGGATCGGGGCCGCCGAGGCCACGGCCATCGCCTATGCGCAGGAGGGTGTCGAGCCGCCCCGCCCACTGACCCACGACCTCCTCGTCGACGTCATCGCGGCCGTCGGCCGTGAGCTGACCACGGTGCGCATCGACGCGGTTCTCGAAGGGGTCTTCCACGCCACGCTCGTCCTCGACGACGCGACCGAGATCTCCGCCCGGACCTCCGACGGGGTGGCTCTGGCGCTGCGGGCCGGCGCCGAGATCGTCGCCACCAACCAGGTGCTCGACGAGGTCGGTATCGAGGCCTCGGACGAGGAGGAGGACGAGGTGGCGAAGTTCAAGGCCTTCCTCGACGACGTCTCACCGGAGGACTTCGAGGAGCCGGGCTCCGAGGCCTGATCGTTACCGACACGCGGAGGGTCACCCCATGGGGGTGTTTGACGCCCCCCGTGCGCCGCCGTAGCGTCGAAGACAGCACCGGGTGACACCGGTGGGATTTCCCATCCGGTCCCGGCCGGACCACGGTGAGGCAGGAGGGCGTAGTGGACGCCACGAACGACGAGGCTCGGACCGATGAGGTCCGCACTCAGGGCGTGCTCTTCGACGACGACCTGCCCGAGCTCTCGGAGGACATCGGCTACCGCGGGCCCGCCGCCTGCGCCGCGGCCGGCATCACCTATCGCCAGCTCGACTACTGGGCCCGGACCGGACTCGTGGAGCCCGGTGTGCGGGGCGCGGCCGGCTCCGGGAGCGCCCGCCTCTACGGCTTTCGCGACATCCTCGTGCTCAAGGTCGTCAAGCGCCTCCTCGACACCGGGGTCTCCCTCCAGCAGATCCGGGTAGCCATCACCCACCTGCGCGAGCGCGGGGTCGAGGACCTCGCCCAGATCACCCTCATGAGCGATGGCGCCTCCGTCTACGAGTGCACCTCCGCCGACGAGGTCATCGACCTCGTCCAGGGCGGTCAGGGTGTCTTCGGCATCGCCGTCGGACGGGTCTGGCGGGAGGTCGAGGGGTCGCTCCTCGAGATCCCGAGCGAGCGCATGGACGCCGAGGAGCCCGCCGAGGTCGCCGGCGACGAGCTCTCGGCGCGGCGCCGCGCGAAGCTCGCCTGACGCAGAGCCGTCCTGCCGCGGCGCTGATAGCCTGAACGCGCTGCACACCCCGCGGGGGAGAGTCCCCGACATGCTCGGGGCGCCGAAGGGGCAAATCTCCCCGGAACCTCTCAGGCGCCAGGACCTCGCGGATCAGGCACCTCTGGAGCGCGCGGCGTGACAGAGGGGGAGGCTGGCTTTGTACCCGAACGTGTCCAAGGGAGCCTCATGCGCACCTCGTCCCCCCTGTCCGACTTCGTCGGCCGTCACATCGGCCCCCGCGAGACCGAGGTCGAGCAGATGCTCGCCGCCATCGACCAGCCGAGCCTGGCCACGTTGTGCGACGCGGCGGTCCCGGCCGCGATCCGGCAGACGGATGCCCTGGGGATCCCGGCAGCACCGAGCGAGCTCGCCGTCGTGGAGGAACTGCGTGAGCTCGCCGCGAAGAACTCTGTCCTCACGTCGATGATCGGTCTCGGGTACTACGGCACGACGACCCCCGCGGTGATCCAGCGCAATGTCCTCGAGAACCCTGCCTGGTACACCGCCTACACGCCGTACCAGCCGGAGATCAGCCAGGGCCGGCTCGAGGCGCTGCTGAACTTCCAGACGGTGGTCGCCGACCTTACCGGGCTGCAGACCTCGGGCTCCTCTCTCCTCGACGAGGGCACGGCGGCGGCCGAGGCGATGACGGTGATGCGCCGCTCGAGCAAGGTGGCCAAGGACGCGGTCCTCCTCGTCGACGACAACGTTTTCCCGCAGACCCGGGCGGTCATCGACACCCGGGCCGTCCCGCTCGGCATCGAGGTCGTCGGCGCCGACCTCACCGCGGTCACGACCGCCGATGAGGTGCGGGCCGTGGCCGGTGGCCGGGAGGTCTTCGGCGTAATCGTCCAGTACCCGGCCGCCGACGGCACGATCCACGACTGGGCCGCGCTCACCGCTGCCGCCCACGAGGTCGGGGCCCTCGTCACGGCCGCCGCGGACCTGCTCGCCCTGACCCTGCTCACCGCGCCCGGTGAGTGGGGCGCCGACGTCGCGGTGGGCACCACCCAGCGCTTCGGTGTCCCGATGATGTTCGGTGGCCCGCACGCCGGCTACATGTGCGTCCGCGCCGGGCTGGAGCGCACGCTCCCCGGGCGGCTCGTCGGGGTCTCCGTGGATGCCGCGGGACGGGCGGCGTACCGGTTGGCCCTGCAGACGCGCGAGCAGCACATCCGACGCGACAAGGCGACGAGCAACATCTGCACCGCCCAGGTCCTCCTCGCGGTCATGGCGTCGATGTACGCCGTCTACCACGGACCGGACGGGCTCCGGGCCATCGCCGAGCGGGTCCACGGCACCGCCGTCGGCCTCGCCGCCCGACTCCGGGAGGCCGGAGTCGAGGTGAACGACGCACCGTGGTTCGACACCCTGCGCGTCGCCGTCCCCGGTCGGGCCGATGCCGTCGTCGAGGCGGCGCTGCGGGTCGGGGTCAACATCTGGCGCCACGACGCCGACACCGTCCTGCTGTCGGTCGACGAGACGACCGACCCCGGCGAGGTCGCTGCCGTCGCCTCGGCCTTCGGTGCGGGTGACGGGGGATCGGACGAGCTCGAGGTGGACTCCTCGCACGCACCTCGCGTCGCCCCGGACTGGCCCGAGGCGCTCGTCCGGACGAGCGAGTACCTCACCCACCCCGTCTTCCACAGCCACCGCAGCGAGACCGCGATGCTGCGCTACCTGCGGCGCCTGTCCGACCGGGACTTCGCGCTCGACCGCGGCATGATTCCGCTCGGCTCCTGCACGATGAAGCTCAACGCGACGACCGAGATGGCGGCCATCACCTGGCCGGAGTTCGCCGGCCTGCACCCCTTCGCCCCTGACGACCAGACGGTCGGGATCCGGCAGCTCGTCGGCCAGCTGGGGGAGTGGCTCAGCGAGGTCACCGGCTACCACTCCGTGTCGCTGCAGCCCAACGCCGGCTCCCAGGGTGAGCTCTCCGGCCTCCTGGCGATCCGGGCGCACCACGCGGCCCGAGGCCAGGAGCAGCGTCGGATCTGCCTCATCCCCGCGAGCGCGCACGGCACCAATGCCGCCTCGGCGGTCATGGCCGGGATGAAGGTCGTCGTCGTCAAGACCGCCGATGGTGGGGACATCGACATGGCAGACCTGCGTGCGAAGGTCGAGCAGCACGCCCACGACCTCGCCGCCATCATGGTGACCTACCCGAGCACCCACGGTGTCTTCGAGGACACCATCAGCGAGCTCTGCGGGCTCGTCCACGATGCCGGCGGCCAGGTCTACGTCGACGGTGCCAACCTCAACGCGCTCGTCGGCCTCGCGCAGCCGGGGAAGTTCGGTGCCGACGTCAGCCACCTCAACCTGCACAAGACCTTCTGCATCCCGCACGGCGGTGGTGGGCCGGGGGTCGGACCGGTGGCGGTCCGGGAGCACCTCGCTCCCTACCTGCCGAACCACCCGCTTGCGCCCGCAGCAGGACCCGAGACGGGGATCGGCCCGATCAGCGCCGCGCCCTACGGCTCCGCCGGCATCCTGCCCATCTCCTGGGCCTACGTCCGCCTCATGGGAGGTGCCGGCCTGAGCCGGGCCACCGAGATCGCGGTGCTCAACGCCAACTACGTGGCGGCTCGCCTCGGCGACCACTACCCGGTGCTCTACGCGGGACCGGGCGGCATCGTCGCGCACGAGTGCATCATCGACCTGCGGGAGCTGACGAAGCAGACCGGCGTCACCGTCGACGATGTCGCGAAGCGGCTCATCGACTACGGCTTCCACGCCCCGACGATGAGCTTCCCCGTAGCCGGAACCTTCATGATCGAGCCGACGGAGTCCGAGGACAAGGGCGAGATCGACCGCTTCTGCGACGCGATGATCGCCATCCGGGAGGAGATCGAGGCCGTGGCGAAGGGGGAGGAGCTCACCAGCTCCGTCCTGCGCAGTGCTCCGCACACGGCCGCGGACCTGGCCGGGGAGTGGGACCGTCCGTACAGCCGTGAAGCGGCCGTCTTCCCCGTCGGTGTCGACGCGGCGCACAAGTACTGGCCGCCGGTGGCCCGCATCGATGGGGCGTACGGCGACCGCAACCTCGTCTGCTCCTGCCCCTCGCCCGAGGAGCTCGCCGAGATCTGAGGGGCCTCAGGCGACCTCGGCGGCGGCCTCGCGGAGGACCGTCAGGCTGGACCCGTGCGGGGTCTTGTCGACCCGCACCTGGGCCGGGATGCGTGTGCGCATCTCGCTCACGTGGCTGACGACACCGACCGTGCGGCCGCCGTCGCGGAGGCGGTCGAGCAGGTCGAGGACCTGCTCGAGGCTGTCCTGATCGAGGCTCCCGAAGCCCTCGTCGACGAAGAGGATCCCGAACTCCTGGCCACCGGACTCCTCCCGGATGGCGTCGGCCATGCCGAGGGCGAGGGCGAGGGAGGCTGTGAAGGACTCGCCCCCGGAGAGGGTGTCGGTGGGGCGCTCCATCCCGGTCCAGAGGTCACGGACGACGAGGCCCAGCCCACCGCGGCGCTGCCCGCGTGCCGTTGAGTCGTCGTGACCGAGCTCGTACCGGCCGTCGGCCATGGACAGCAGGCGCTCGTTGGCCAGCTCCACGATGCGCTCGAGCCGGGCGGCGAGGACATAGGTGGACAGGCGCATGCGCTTGTCGTTGTCCCTGCTCGTCCCGGTGACGAGTGCGCTCATCCTCGTGACGACCTCGGCCTCCTCGAGCGCGGTCCCGAGACCGGTGCAGGTGCGGTGCACGTGGTCGCGGATGATCCTGAACTGGCGGAGCACGGTCTGCGACGAGGCCTGCCGCCGGGTCAGTGTGTCGGCCTCCTCGTCGGCCCGGACGGCGGCGCTGCGGAGAGCGATGAGGTCGACGGGGTCGCTGGCGAGGGCGGCGACGACGTCGTCCTCGGCGAGGACGGACTCCGCCGCAGCGAGGCGCCGCTCGTGCTCGTCGACGACGCGCTCTAGGTCGCGCAGCGCCGCCCCGTCGAGGAGAGCGGCCAGGACCGCCTCGGCGTCGATGAACTCGTGCTCTCCCAGTGCCGTCTCCAGCCGGGTCCGGGCCGCGTCCGCCTCGACGCCGGCTCGCTCCAGCACCTCCCCGGCATCGATGGCCCGGGCGAGGAGGGCCTGTGCCCGGTCGTGGTGGTCGATGGCCGCGCCGAGGGTCGCCTCGATCGTCAGTGGGCCCGGGCCGGGTGAGGTCGGCTGGACGAGCCGCTCGCACGGACAGACGTCGTCGTGGGCGTCCAGGGACCTGGTCGCCCGGGCCGTCGTCTCGACGATCTCCTCACGGACCCGGTCGAGCAGAGCCCGGGCCTCGGCTGCCTCCGCGGCAGCAGCACCGCGGGTGCTCTCGGCCGTGTCGATCCGGGTCGTGACCAGGGTCAGGTCTTGCTCGACGGACGTCCCTCGACCGGCGATCTCACCCAGCGTGGCGCGCTCACTGCGCAGCTCCTCGAGATGGGCGGCGAGGTCGGCAGGGGAGAGCTGCTCGTGGTCGAGACCGGCCGCGGCGAGCTGCTCCTCGAGGCCACCCCGGCGCACCCGCACCCGGTCGAGGCGCGAGGCCGCAGCCGCGTCGACCTCCTGCGCGTGCTCGAGTACCGCCTCGGCCGAAGCGGCCTCACCCTCAGCGGCCTCGATGAGCGCGGGGTCGACGGTCCCTGCGCTGCGTGCCGGCTCGGGATGCTCCAGGGCACCGCACACGCTGCACGGCTCGCCGTCCGTGAGCTGGTCCGCCAGCTCCGCCGCCATGGTGTCCAGGCGTCGCCGGGTGAGCTGCTGGACGTGCTCCCGCCGGTCGAGCAGGTCCTGCTGGGCGCTCTGCCTGCCGTCGGTCGTCCGACGGACCTCGGCCTCGGCCTCCGCCTCTGCCCGGCGGGTCGTCATGAGCTCGTCGCCGAGGGTGATGACCGGGGTGACCGCGGCGATCCGCTCCCGGGCCGAGAGCACCTCGGCGTGAGCCTCGCGCAGCTCCTCCGCCCGCTCGCCGGCCCGGGCGATGTCAGCCGTCGCGGCCTCGACCGCAGCCTCACGACGAGCAAGGAGGGCGGTGGCCCTCGGGAGCTCTGCGCGGAGACGACCCAGGGACTCCGCCTCGTGACGAGCTGCGCTGAGCAGCTCCTCGTCACGCTCGAGGTCGTCGCGGAGCAGGGCCAGGTCGGCGCCCGCAGGCGCCCCGACCAGCGCGGAGATTGCGCTCTCGCGGGCCTCGGCACCCGACGCGAATGCCTGCTCGGACCGGCGGACGGCCTCGACGTGGGGCAGGACGGCCCTCGCCTCGCGGGCCCGGGAGAGGGCTACGCGTCGGCTGGCGTGGTCTTCGGCTATCTCCTGCCCCTCCGCGAGGACGGCCCGGGCAGCGGCACCCCGGCTGCGGTGCTCCTCGAGCCGGTTACCGCTCGTCAGGGCGGCGCGGGCCCGCGTCGCCTCCTGCTGGGCCCGGTCGACGAGGGCCATGATCTCGGAGGCGTGCTCACCGAGGGCCTCGTCGACGGCGCGGACGGCCGTGACGAGATCGGCTGGGTCGAGCTCGGCCCACGGCGTCTCCGGCTCGGGGACCTCGACATCGGTCTCTGCGAGCAGCTCCTCGAGGCGGAGGGTGTGCCCGGCGAGGGCGGATCGCACCTCGGCCACGGCCGCCTGCACCTGCTGGCGTCGCTCGACGAGGTGGTGCTCGACGCCGACGTAGTCGGTGACGTCGAAGAGCCGCTCGAGCACCTCGCGCCGCTCCTCGTCGGTCGCCCGGAGGAAGGCGGCGAAGTCGCCCTGCGGCAGCATGACCACGCGCCGGAACTGGTCGAGGGCCATCCCGAGGAGGTCGTCGAGCACCCGGGCGGTCTCGTCGATGCGCGAGCTGAGCGAGGTCCAGGTGCCCCCCACGAGCTCGTCGAGCTGCACCCGCGCGGGCTCGGTGGTCGTGCCGGTGCCCCGCTTCTTGGGGCGCTCGTGGGCGGGACTGCGGGTGATGCGCAGACGGCGGCCGTCGAGGGTCAGCTCGAGGACGACGACGGTCGGTCGGTCGGGCTCGGCGTGGTGGCTGCGCAGGGTGGTGGCCTGCCGCTCACCGGGGACACCGGCGTAGAGGGCGAAGCAGATGGCATCGAGGAGGCTCGTCTTGCCCGAGCCGGTGGGGCCGTGGACGAGGAAGAGCCCCGACTCGCTCATGGCCTCGAGGTCGAGGTCGACCGTGTCGGCGAAGGGCCCGAAGGCAGTCGCCGAGAGGTGGTGGAGCCTCATGCCGCGCCCCGGGAGCGCGCTCTTCCCTCGTCCTCGCGCCGGTCCGCCGTGACCCGACCGGCCTCGAGAGCGGTCCGCAGGAGCTGTGTCTCGGCCTCGTCGGCGGCGGCACCACGCCGGACGTCGCTGACGAAGTCGCAGCAGACCTCGAGCGGCTCGCGGCGGGCGACCCGGGAGGCGTAGCTCCGGACGGGGGTGGCTGTGCCCTGGGGGTCGAACTGCAACTGGAGCACATGGGGGAAGCGGCGGGCGAGCCGCTCGAGGGCACCCACCGGACGGACGGGGTCGGTGAGGGTCACCTGGACCCAGGCGCTCTCGGCCGCGGCGTGCTCCGGCGAGGTGAGAACCTGCTCGAGCGTGCCCCGGACGCGGGCGAGGTGACGGTGGACGGGAGCCTCGACGAGGTCGACGTGCGTCCCTCCGGCGGCGTCGAACTCGACGAGGAGGGAGCCCTTGGTGTGGGTGGCCTCGCTGAAGGACATCGCGACCGGGGAGCCGCTGTAGCGCACCCCTTCGGCCACATCCTGGGCACCGTGCAGGTGCCCAAGGGCCGCGTAGGCGACCCCGTCGAAGGTGCTCGTGGGCACCATCGCCACGCCCCCGGCGGAGATGTCCCGCTCCGACTCGCTCGTGGCGCCACCGCTGGCGAAGCAGTGGGCCATCGCGAGGGTCCGGGGACCGCGCGTCGCCGCATCGGCGCGGACCCGGTCCATCGCCGCGCCCAGCACGGCCGTGTGGGTGCGCTGCTCGACGCCGAGGGTCTCGGTCACCGAGGAGGCCGCTGGCTCGAGGTAGGGGATCGGGTAGACGGCCACGTCCCCGACGAGGACCGGCGTCCCGACCGTGGCCACGTCGGAGCGGATGTCGAGGCCGGCGCGGGAGAGCAGGTCGGAGGCGAAGCCGAGTCGGATCGCGGAGTCGTGGTTGCCGCTGGAGAGGACGACCCGGGCACCGGCGTCGATGAGCCGGGTCACGGCGTCCGAGAGGAGGCGCACGGCATCCGGCGGGGGGAGAGCCCGGTCGTAGACGTCGCCGGAGACGAGGACCGCCTCGACCGACTCCTCGCGCACCGTGCGCACGAGGTGGTCCACGTACTCCTCCTGTGCACCGAGGAGGCCCACCCCGTGGAAGGAGCGGCCCAGGTGCCAATCGGAGGTGTGGATCAGCTTCATGCTCCCCACCGTATGAGGGAGCGCCGACAGCCCGGCGTCACGACACCCGCGAAGGGCGGTGGGACGGCCCCCTGCGCCATCCCACCGCCCTTCGTCCGCCCACCTGCTAGTCGGCCGCCAGCGCCTGCGCGGGCGAGACCCTGACGGCTCGCCGGGCCGGGAGCACCGACGCGAGGAGCCCCGCGAGGATCGCCACCACGGCGACGGTGGCCAGCTGTCCCCACGGAATGGTCGGGGCGACCGCCATGTACTCACCGAAGAGGGAGCGGACACCGGCCAGGCCGTAGGCGATGCCGAGGACCGACCCCAGGACGACACCGACGAGGGCCAGGAGCACCGATTCGATGGCGAGCATGCCTCTCAGCTGGCCCCGGGTGAGGCCGAGCGCCCGCATCAGGGCGGACTCCCGGGTGCGCTCGATGACGCTCAGAGAGAGCGTGTTGGCGATGCCGACGACCGCAATGACCACCGAGATCGCCAGCAGGCCGAGCACCACGGCCAGGGCGATGTCGAGCGCCTGCATGTTGGCCGCCCGGATGGGCGCCGCCCCGCTGACCTGGCCCTCGTCGATGCCGGCCACCTGCTCGTTCACGGCGTCGAGGGTCTCGGTGGCATCGCTGCCGTCGTCGATCCGCAGGAAGAGGGCGGTCGTCGCCGGCTGGTCGTCGATCTCGGCGAGGGTCCCGGGGGTCACGAGCCAGGCCGTGTCGAAGGTGCCGTCGACCTCGACCTGCGCCCGGGCGCGCCCGTCGGGCCCCTGGAGGATGACCTCCTCCCCGGACGTGATCCCCGAGGAATCGGCAGCCTCCTGCGAGACCACCACCGTGCCGTCGGTGACCTCCGGCATGGCGTCCGGGTCGCGCACGACGTCGTCCAGGTCGCCGGGCAGGGCCGCGACGGTCGTCTCGGTCGAGGACCCGCCGGTCAGGGCGGTCGCGGTCGTGCCGGTGAGGGCACTGGCCCCACTGACCCCGTCGACATCGTCGATCGACTCCACGGTCGAGGACGAGATGGTGCTCCCCTCGACGACGACGTCGATCGGGTACTGCTCGTTGACGAAGTCGGTGACGGCGGTGCGGGCAGTGGCCGCACCGACAGCCGTCATCGTCACCAGGGTGACGCCGACGAGCAGGGCCGATGCGGTCGCCGCCGCGCGCGCCGGGTTGCGGACCGCGTTGTCGATGGCGAGCCGTCCAGCCGGCCCGAAGGGACGGGCCGCGGCGACACCGATGAGCCGTGCGGCCCAGGGCACGAGCACCGTGCCGGCCATGATCACGCCGGTGAAGGAGACGATGCCGCCGACGACACCGACCGTCACGGACGGCATGGAGCCGGACAGCACGAGCGCCGCGGCACCGGCCACGACGAGGACCAGGCCGAGGGCGATGCGGATGCGCCCGCTGGTGCTGCGGGCCGTGATCGCGGCGTCCGGTCGCAGAGCCTCCAGGGGAGCCACCCGCGAGGAGCGTAGGACCGGTCGCAGCGCGGCGACGAGGACGACGAGGGTCCCGACGACGATCGGCACGACCACGGCTCGGGTCGGCACGGTGAAGACGAGATCGGGCAGGGCGTCACCGGCCAGGGAAGAGCCCGCCCAGGCAAGGCCCCAGGCCATGGCGATCCCGACGAGCACGCCGACGACGGAGAAGGTCGCGCCGACGACGAGCGACTCCACGAGCGCCGACCGGATGACCTGTCCGCGGGTGGAGCCGACGGCGCGCAGCATGGCTGTCTCGCGTGCCCGGCGGGCCAGCAGGATGGAGAAGGTGTTGGCGATGACGATGGCGGAGACGAAGAGAGAGATCACGGCGAAGGCGAGGAAGAAGATCGCCAGGAAGTCGGTGCCGCCGGTGAACTCGGTGACCTGCTCGTCTGCGTGGTCGCTCGCGGTGCGGACGGCGACGTCCGCTCCCTCCGCGTCGAGGGCGGACCGGACGGACCCGGTCGCCGTCGCCTCGTCGGTGGAGGCCACGACCGAGATCTCCTCCCACCCCTTCGCCCCGGTGAGGCTGGTGACACCCTCCGGTGTCGCGAAGACGGCGGGCGTCCCACCGGCGTAGCGGGGGTCGTCGGCGACGTCGATGATCCCCACGACCCGTGCCTGGACCGGTGTCGTGGACTCCCCGTCCGCGGCCATGACCTGCGTGCGGTCACCGACCTCGAGCTGGCTGCCGGAGGCGACCGTCGTGGACAGGGCGATCTCCGTCGGTGCGCGGGGCGCACGCCCCTCGAGGACGGGGTGCGGGGAGACGGAGGACTCGGTGGTGATCATCGCGTAGGACTCGCCGCCGGAGCCACGCAGGAGACCCGAGCCCGTCCGGACCGGGTCGACGGAGTCGATGCCGTCCACGTCGGCGATCTCGTCGGCCACCGCGGCGGGCACCTTTTCGGTGTCGCCCTCCGGGACGACGACGGTCTCGTAGGGGGCGTACTGCCCGGCCACGGCCTCACGCACCGAGGCGTTGAGGGTTCCCGTGAGCACGAGCGTCGAGGCGATGAAGGCGATCCCGAGGACGACCGCCAGGCCGGGGGCGAGGTACTGCCGCGACTGGTGGCGGAGTGTGGCCAAGGCGAGGGAGAGCATCGTCACTCACCCAGGCCCTTCATGGCCGTGAGGACGGAGTCCTCGGTCGGGTCGAGGAGCTCGCCGGCGACCCGACCGTCGGCGAGGAGGAGCACCCGGTCGGCGTAGGACGCCGCCCGCGGGTCGTGGGTGACCATGACGATGGTCTGGCCGAACTCGCGCACGCTCGTGCGTAGGAAGGCGAGCATCTGGGCGGAGGACCGCGAGTCCAGGGCGCCGGTGGGTTCGTCGGCGAAGAGGACGTCGGGTGCGGTGATGAGGGCCCGGGCCATGGCCACGCGCTGCTGCTGCCCGCCGGAGAGCTCGCTCGGTCGGTGGCCGAGGCGCTCCTCGAGACCGAGGACCGAGACGATGCGGGCGAGGCGGTCGGCCTCGACGGACCGGCCTGCCAGCGTGAGCGGGAGGAGGATGTTCTGCCGCGCGGTGAGCATCGGCAGGAGGTTGAAGGACTGGAAGACGAAGCCGATGCGCTCGCGGCGCAGGAGCGTGAGTGCCTTGTCGGGGAGCCGGGTCAGGTCGGTGTCACCGACGAGGACCTGTCCGCTCGTCGGCGTCTCGAGCCCGGCCAGGCAGTGCATGAGCGTGGACTTGCCGGAGCCGGAGGGCCCCATGATCGCCGTGAAGCGGCCGGCCTCGACGGCCACGTCGACGGCGTCGAGGGCGGTGACCCCGGCCCCCTTGGTACCGAAGGTCTTGGTGAGGCCGACCGTGCGAGCGGCGATGGCGGTAACTGGTGCGTTGGTGGTGGGTGGGTGCTGTGTCGTCGTGGTCATGACCACCACGTTCTCGCCGGAGGGGGTGGTTGCACATCAGGCGGTGGTCTGGTCTTGCTGCCCTGGGAGAGAGCCGATTACGACCGTGGTCGTACGTCCACGAGACCGCTCTCGTAGGCGAGGAGGACCATCTGGACCCGGTCCCTCAGCTGGGCCTTCGAGAGGATCCTGCCGATGTGCGTCTTGACAGTCGCCTCGGCGAGGTGGAGGTCGGCCGAGATCTCGGCATTGGTCAGCCCGCGGGCGACGCACCGGAGCACCTCCACCTCGCGTGCGGTGAGGTCGGCCAGCCGCGGGCCCTCCTCGGCCGGCGCGGAGGACGAAGGGGAGGTCCCCAACTGGTCGGAGAAGTGGGCGATGAGGCGCCGGGTCGTGCTCGGGGCGATGACCGAGTCACCGCCGTGGACCGACCGGATCGCCGACAGCAGCTCCTCGGGACCGGCGTCCTTGAGGAGGAACCCGGAGGCACCGGCTCGGAGCGCGGCGTGCGCGTACTCGTCGAGGTCGAAGGTCGTGAGGACGATGACGCGCGGCCCGTCGGGGCGCGTGCACAGGGCCTCGGTCGCGGCGACACCGTCCATGCGGGGCATGCGGATGTCCATGAGGACGACGTCGGCCGGGGTCTCGTGGAGCAGGTCGAGTGCGGCCTGGCCGTCGCCGGCCTCACCGACGACCGTCATGTCGGTCTGGGCGTCGAGGACCATGCGGAAGCCGGCCCTCACGAGGGCCTGGTCGTCGACGAGGACGAGTCGGATGGTCCCCGGGTCGGCGGGTGGGGTGCTCATGTCGGCTCCTGTCGAAGGGGGAG
>DXAR01000080.1 GCA_019116945.1 Candidatus Janibacter merdipullorum
GATCTGTGGTGCCGGTCACAGGGTGATCCTCCGTGCCGGCCGAAGGGAGCAGCAGTGAGCGACAACGAGGTCGCCGGCCACGCCGGAACCCGAGGACGGATGGCGGGGGCCTTCGAACCCTCGCCCGAGGTGGGGCCGAAGCCACCCTCGGCGATCACCGGGCACTTCTCGGACGACAACCCCGAGATGGTCCAGTTCGTCGATGCCGACGGCACCCGTCTGGCCACCAACGAGACCAACGCGCCCTATGCCCAGATCGTCGAGGACATGACGAGCGAGGACGCGCGCACGATCTACCGCGACCTCGTCCTCGTCCGCCGGATCGACGCCGAGGGGTTCGCCCTCCAGCGCCAGGGCGAGCTCGGGCTCTGGCCCAGCCTCTTCGGGCAGGAGGCCGCCCAGGTCGGCGCGGGCCGTGCCCTTCGCCCGCAGGACTACGCCTTCCCCGGCTACCGCGAGCACGGCGTCGCCTGGTGCCGTGGGGTCGACCCGGTGAGCCTCTTCGGCATGTTCCGCGGGGTCAACCACGGCGGGTGGGACTCCAACGAGAACAACTTCCACCTCTACACGATCGTCATCGGCAACCAGATGCTCCACGCGGCCGGCTACGCCATGGGCATCGCCGCTGACGGTGACATGGGCACCGGTGACCCGGATCGGGATGCCGCCGTCATGGCCTTCACCGGCGACGGCGGGACGAGCCAGGGCGACTTCAACGAGGCCCTCGTCTTCGCGGCCGTGGGCCAGTCCCCGGTCGTCTTCTTCGTCCAGAACAACCAGTGGGCGATCTCGGAGCCCAACGACAAGCAGTTCATCATCCCGCCCTACCAGCGCGCTCGCGGCTTCGGCTTCCCCGGCGTCCTCGTCGACGGCAACGACCCCCTCGCGACCTATGCCGTCGCCAAGGACGCCCTCGACCGGGCACGCGCCGGCCAGGGGCCGACCCTCATCGAGGCCTACACCTACCGGATGGGCGCCCACACGACCTCGGACGACCCGACGAAGTACCGCAGCGACGCCGAGGTCGAGATCTGGAAGCGCAAGGACCCGATCAAGCGCATGCGCGGCTTCATGACCGAGCGCGGCCACGCCGAGCCGGAGTTCTTCGACGCCATCGACCGGGAGGCGGACGAGGTCGCCGCCCGCATCCGCACGGCCTGCCAGGAGATGCCCGACCCGGAGCTGCCGACGATGTTCGACCACCAGTACACCGAGCCCCACCCGCTCGTCGACGCCGAGCGCGCGGAGTTCCTCGCCTACCACGCCGGGTTCGCCGACGAAGGGGGCCAGGCATGAGCAGCACGCGCCTCAGCCTCGCCAAGGGCCTCAACGCCGGCCTGCGACGCGCCATGGACAAGGACCCCAAGGTCGTCCTCATGGGCGAGGACGTCGGCAAGCTCGGCGGCGTCTTCCGGATCACCGAGGGCCTGCAGAAGGACTTCGGCGAGCACCGCGTCATGGACACCCCGCTCGCCGAGTCGGGGATCGTCGGCACCGCGGTGGGGCTCGCCCTTCGGGGGTACCGGCCCGTCGTGGAGATCCAGTTCGACGGCTTCGTCTACCCGGCCTTCGACCAGATCGTCTCCCAGGTCGCCAAGATGCACGCGCGCTCCCTCGGCCACCTCCGGATGCCCATCGTCATCCGCATCCCCTACGGGGGTGGCATCGGGGCGGTCGAGCACCACAGCGAGTCCAACGAGGCCTACTTCGCCCACACGGCGGGCCTGCGGGTCGTCTCCTGCAGCAACGCGGCGGACGCCTACTGGATGATCCAGCAGGCCATCGAGACCGATGACCCGGTGATCTTCTTCGAGCCCAAGCGCCGGTACCACGAGCGCGGCGAGACCGAGATCGACGAAGGGGGAGCCCCGGACCTCGGTCTGTACGACGCCCGCGTCGTGCGCGAGGGCCGCGACGCGACGCTGCTCTGCTACGGGCCGATGGTCAAGACCTGCCTCCAGGCGGCCGAGGCCGCCACCGAGGAGGGGCGCGACCTCGAGGTCGTCGACCTGCGCACGCTCAGCCCGCTCGACCTGCCGACGATCACCGCGTCGGTGAAGAAGACGGGCCGGGCGGTCATCGTCCACGAGGCGTCGACCTTCCTCGGGCTCGGTGCGGAGATCGCCGCCCGGATCCAGGAGGAGTGCTTCTACCACCTCGAGGCGCCCGTCCTGCGGGTCGGTGGTTACACCATCCCCTACCCGCCCAGCCGCTTCGAGGAGGAGTTCCTCCCGACCCTCGACCGGGTCCTCGACGCCGTCGACCGCTCGTTCGCGCACTGACCAGGAGGACCCTCGTGGCCATCAAGAACTTCACCCTGCCCGACCCCGGCGAGGGCCTCACCGAGGCGGACGTCGTCTCGTGGAAGGTCCAGGTGGGTGACGAGATCACCGTCAACCAGATCATCATCGAGGTCGAGACGGCGAAGTCCCTCGTCGAGCTGCCCATCCCCTTCGCCGGGACGGTCGCCGAGCTGCTCGTCGCCGAGGGGGACACCGTCGACGTCGGTGCCCCGATCATTGCCGTCGAGGTCGCCGGCGCCGACCCGGCTCCGAGCGCGCCGGCGGGCGAGGCCCCCGCCGCCGCCGAGGCCGAGGAGAGCTCCGGACCCAACCTCGTCGGCTACGGCGCCAAGGCGGGCAGCACCCGCCGACGCGCACGGAAGGGGGACGCCGCCCCGCCGGCCCCCGCTCCACCGCCGGCTCCGGCCCCCACCCCGCCGGCACCTCTCGCACCCGAGCAGACCCGGGCGCTCGCCAAGCCCCCCGTGCGCAAGCTCGCCAAGGACCGCGGGATCGACCTGCAGTCCATCACCCCCACCGGCGAAGGTGGCATCGTCACCCGGGCCGACGTCGAGGCGGCCACCTCGGGTGGCGCGGCCGCCGCCCTTCGCGGATCCGTGCCCGCCGCCGCACCTCGGCCCGAGGGCGCCGGCGAGACCCGCATCCCCATCAAGGGCGTGCGCAAGGCGACGGCGGAGGCCATGGTCTCGTCGGCCTTCACCGCGCCGCACGTCACGGAATTCATCACCGTCGACGTCACGGCGATGATGGACCTCGTCGACCGGCTCAAGAAGGACCGCTCCTTCGCGGACGTCAAGGTCACGCCGCTGCTGCTCGTCGCCAAGGCCTTCACCCTGGCCCTGCGCCGCCACCCGGAGGCCAACGCGAGCTGGGACGGGGCCGCCCAGGAGATCGTCCTCCACGGCGACGTCAACCTCGGCATCGCCGCGGCCACCCCGCGCGGGCTGCTCGTGCCGAACATCAAGGCCGCCGACCGGCTCTCCCTCCACGACCTCGCCGAGGCCCTCGGTGGGCTCATCGGCACGGCCCGCGAAGGGAGGACCCCACCGGCCGACCTCGCCGGCGGGACCGCGACGATCACCAATGTGGGCGTCTTCGGCGTCGACACCGGCACCCCGATCCTCAACCCCGGTGAGGCGGTCATCCTCGCCTTCGGTGCGGTACGGCGGATGCCGTGGGTGGTCACGGGGGCTGACGGCAGCGAGTCGGTCGAGCCGCGCTGGGTCACCCAGCTCGCCCTCTCCTTCGACCACCG
>DXAR01000009.1 GCA_019116945.1 Candidatus Janibacter merdipullorum
AGGAGGAAACCGGAGATGATCGGCGCCGCCCGCTGGAGGTTGTCGAGGCCGAGGCCGACGCCGCTCATCATGTCGGTGAGCGCGAGGACGACGACATAGGTGTCCGCCGCGGCGAGGGCCACCGCCGTCGACGCGAGCGCGAGGAGGGTGCGGGGGCGGCCCGCGAGCGCTGCCGTCATCCCTGGGGAGCGGTGATCTCGACGTCCTTGCCGTAGTCGGAGAGGTCGAGGGTGAAGGACGTCGGCTGCTCCTCGTAGAAGTCGCCCTTGATCTCCACCGTGCGCAGCTCACCGCTGTCCGGCTCGATGCCGTAGGTGACGTCGAACTCCTTGGCCCCGTCCCCCAGCTCGAAGAGGCGCTGGATGTCCTCGGCGGGGATCGTCCCGGTGTACTCCTGCAGGACGGTGTCCCCGTCGCGGGTCTGCTCGCCGGCCTTGGCGTCCTTCGTGTGCTCGAGGACCTGGTCGACGCCGCTGCCCTCGCGGAAGAACTCGGCGGGGTTCGGCGCGCCCAGGTCGGACATCTTCACGGGGTTGAAGTCCTTGGTGAAGAAGGACATCCACGTCTTGTCGTCGACGGCGATGATCTCGACCCCCGCCGAGGCGCCGTCGATGACGCCGGTGACCTGGCCCTGGAACTTCGGGGTGTCCTTGTCGATGATGCCGCTGCCGTCGGCGGCGGAGACGCCGTTGCGTCCCTTGGGGATCGCGGAGTGCTTGAGGTCGAAGCTCACCGTGCCGGCGTCGACGAAGGTCGTCCGGGCGGTCTCGAGGGCCTCCCCGGGCGGGGCTGCCTCCTCGAAGGCCGAGCATCCTGTGGTGAGCGCGAGCGCGAGAGGGACCGCGGTCAGCAGGGAACGTCGTCGCATGCCGGTCAACCTACCCGCCGCCGGCCCCGTCCCCGGGCACGAACCGCAGGGCGCGGTCGCGCCACCGGGCACCTCGCCGGGTTGTCGCCAGGTGCAGGGCGATGCCCGCGGTGGCCCTGAGTGCCTGACCGGTGGCGTGGCGGCGTCTCGAGTAGGCGCCGGGCGCCCCCTTCGGTCCGCGGCGGTGGATCTCCTCGGCGAGCACGACGGCGTCGACGAGGGCCTCGTTGGCCCCCCGCCCGAGGTTCGGGCTCATGGCGTGGGCGGCATCTCCGATGAGGACCAGCCCCTCGTCGGCGCTCGAGCGAAGGGGTGGGGCGACGAGGACCCGTTGGGCATCGGCCGCATCGCCCACGGCCGTCAGGATCTCGCGGACCGTGGCGTCCCAGTCGCCGAGATGGCCGCGGGAGAGGGCGATCGCCTCCTCCGGGTCGACGGTCGCCGACCCGTGGTCGGCCCGCACGGCACAGAACCAGGCCGCCCCCTGCGGCCCCGGCGTCTGCCCGAAGAGGCCTCCCGGGCCCCACCACTCGGTCGCCGTCGTCACCGGCGGACCGGGGAGGTGGCCGCGCAGGGCGATCCAGTCCGTGACGACGGGGGCCGACCCCTCGACGGCGTGCTGGCGACAGACCGAGCGCACCCCGTCGGCCCCGACGACGAGGTCGGCACCGACCTCGGTGGCCAGCGCGCGCGGATCGGTGACCCCGCGGGTGAGGCGCTCGACCTGGGGCGGGAGCGCGGCTTCGAGGGCGGCGACGAGGTCGGCCCGCGGGGTGAACCACAGGCCGGGGATGCGGCGCTGCTGGAGGACGCTCCCGTCCGCGGCCCGGAGGGTCCCGGCGCGCACCGGGAAGGAGGCCGCGCGTGCTCGCTCGCCCCCGCCGATCGTCTCGAGGGCTCGCCGGCCTCCCGGCCACATCGCGAGGACCGTGCCCGCACCGGCGCGCTCGGGACGCTCCTCGACGAGGGTGACGCGGACCCGCCGGGGGTCAAGGGTGGCAGCGAGGGCGAGGCCGGCGATGCCTCCCCCGACGACGAGGACGTGGTGGCGAGGTGGCACGCCTCGACGGTACCGACCGTGTGCACAAAGGGGTCTCCTGATGCATTCGGTGGCAGATTCAGCCACCCACGGCGTCAGGAGACCTCTTTGTGCACGCGTCGAGGGATCAGCTGACCCCGGTGCCGTCAACGTCCGCGGTGAGGGAACCGTTCTCGGCCGACACGGAGTTCTGGTCGTCAGTGATCTCCACACCCGTGAGGTCGGCCAGCACCACGGTCGACGTCCCCTCCGGCGAGGTGTGGGTCACCGAGATGGTCCCGGTGCCGTCCGGGGAGATCATGAGCAGGGCTCGCTGACCGTGACGGCGAGGGTCGGCGCGGCTGCTGCGATGCTGATGGCAGGGGCGGACCACCCTCCTGCCCTGAGGACCCGGCGGCGGTCGATGCGGGTGGCTTCGGTCATGGCAGGTCCTCCAACAGTGGCGTCCGGATCCTTACTGAATCCTGACAGAGGTTAGCCTAACCTCATCGCACTGCATCAACCCCGCCGGGTCACAGGTCAGCGAAGGGCGAGACCACCACCGTCGGAGTCGGCGTCCACGACGACCGTCGAGCCGTCCCGCACGTCACCGGCGAGCAACGCGGTGGCCAGCCGGTCACCGATCTCCTTCTGCACGAGGCGTCGCAGCGGGCGCGCGCCGTAGGCCGGGTCGTAGCCCTGCTCTGCGAGCCACTGCCGGGCCGCGTCGGTGACCTCGAGCGTGATGCGGCGATCGGCGAGGCGGGTCGCCAGCTCGCGGACCTGGAGCTCGACGATGTGCCCCAGTTCGTCCCGGCTCAGGGCGTCGAAGATGACGATCTCGTCGAGCCGGTTGAGGAACTCCGGCTTGAAGGCCTGCCGCACGACACCCATCACCGACTCGCGCCGCGCCTCGCCCTCGAGCGTCGGGTCGGTGAGGAACTGGCTGCCGAGGTTCGAGGTCATGACGAGGAGGACATTGCGGAAGTCCACCGTCCGCCCCTGACCGTCGGTGAGCCGTCCGTCGTCGAGGACCTGGAGGAGGATGTCGAAGGTCTCGGGGTGCGCCTTCTCCACCTCGTCGAGGAGCACGACGGAGTAGGGCCGGCGTCGGACGGCCTCGGTGAGCTGGCCACCCTCCTCGTAGCCGACGTAGCCGGGGGGCGCCCCGATGAGACGCGCGACCGCGTGCCTCTCGGCGTACTCCGACATGTCGATGCGGACGATGGCCCGCTCGTCGTCGAA
>DXAR01000081.1 GCA_019116945.1 Candidatus Janibacter merdipullorum
CGGCGGCTGCCTTCGCCCGGATCGAGGCGCTGGAGACCGCGGACGTCGACGACGTGGTGGCCCTCCCCGGCGTGCTGGCCGCCGTCGCCGACCTGGCGGGTGCGCCGATCGCCGTGGCCACGTCCGCGACCCGGGGTCTGGCCGAGGTCCGGCTCGCGGCGGCGGGTGTCGAGATCGACGAGGTCGTGACCATCGATGATGTCGAGCGGGGCAAGCCGCACCCCGACCCCTTCCTCCTCGCGGCGGAGCGGCTCGGCGTCGACCCGGCCGACTGCCTGGTGTGCGAGGACGCCCCGAGCGGGGTCGCCGCGGCCAAGGCTGCGGGATGCGCGGTGCTCGCGGTGACGACGACGAGCGAGGCCGACGCCCTGTCCGGCGCCGACCTCGTCGTGGAGTCGCTGGCCGAGGTGTCCTTCACGGTCACCGACGGCCGGGTTCGGGTCAGCGAGCGCTGACCCGGGGGATCAGGCCGCCCCGGCCTGCTTCGGGGCGGTCGGGTCGGTCTCGCCGATGGTGATGTCGCGGGCGACGTAGGTCTCGATGCTGTTGAGGTCGTCCTCGCTGCGGCGGGCGACGGTGAGCAGGTCGTTCATCGTGGCGACCTCCTCGACCTGCTCCCTGATGAACCACTGCATGAACTGCTCGGCCGCGAAGTCGTTCTCCTCCCGGGCGATCCGGCTCAGCTCGTGGATCTGCTCGGTGACCCTCTTCTCCTGGGCGACCGCGAGCTCGACCGGCTCGACGACGCCCTCGAAGTCGTTCTTCGGGCCGACGACCGCCGGGAGGCGCACCGGCTGGTCGGTGTCGAGGAGGTACTGGACCATCATCCGGGCGTGGCCGCTCTCCTCGCGCGCCTGGGCGTAGAAGAACCCGGCGAGCTGCGGCAGCGCCAGGGCGTCGTAGTGGACGGCGACGGCGAGGTACTGCTGGTAGGCGGCGAACTCCTCGCCGATCTGGGCGGTGAGCTGGGTGGCGAACTTGGAGTCGTTCATGATCGGCCTCTTCCGTGCTGGGTCCTGGATCCCTCGGGGAACTCACGAGGTGAGGACCTCAACGATAGAGAGTTTTCTGGAATGACTCCAGTTAAGGAAGGCTGACCATAGTATGGACAGGCTGCCCTGCGGTCTGCCTCAGGCGGCCTTGGCGCGCAGCTTCGCCTTCTTCTTCGCGGTGACGAGCTTGCGCTTGTGAACGGCATAGCCCGCCGGCAGGCGCCCCTCCTGGAGCAGGCGGATGGGGCAGCTGCTGCAGCGCTTCTTGCTGACGCAGCATTTCTCCTTGACCGTGACCTTGCCGATCTTCACCTTCTTGCCCATGGAGGCACGGTAGGCGAGGAGGTGAGGCCTGCCTACCCTGCGTTCCGCATCTCAGGCGAAGGGGAGGTCCGTCGCCATCCCCTGCGGTAGGCCCGGCTCCGCGTAGTGCTCCACGCCGAAGGCGGCCGTGTAGACCTCGGGAGGCATGGCGAGCATCCCCTGCACGTCGACCTGGGAGGAGTGGCAGGCCAGCGCTGCCCGCTTGCGCTCCATGACATCGGTGACGTCGACCGCGTGGTGGATCTCGCTCTCCGGCAGTCCGATCGGGTTGCCGTCGTCCATCGGGGCGTCGGCGTCGAAGTCGTCGCCGAGGTCGACCCCCATCTCGCGGGCGGCGGCGATCTGGGCGCGCATCCGGTCGCGGTTCATCGTGTTCTCGAGGACGCGGGGGCGCCGAGCCGCGAGGTCGGCCGCCCGGTGCGCGACGTGGTGCACCTTGACGTGGTCGGGGTGGCCGTAGCCGCCGTGCCAGTCGTAGCCGACGACGATGTCGGCGTCCTCCTCGTCGAGGACGGCGGCCAGGCGGCCGGCCGCCTCCTCCAGGTCGGCGGAGTGGAAGGAGGTCTCGTGGGCGTTCTGCTCCCAGCCGGTCATCCCCGAGTCGGCGTAGCCGAGCCACTCGACGCGTGCCGTGCCGGTGACCCGCGCCGACGCCTCGGCCTCGACGCGGCGGTACTCGGCGAGGGTCCTCCCTTCGCCCAGGTCGTCCGGGACGGTGCCGTGCTCGCCGTGAGTCGCATAGACCACGACGACCCGGTGGCCGGCATCGGAGGCGAGGATCATCGACCCCGCGGTGCCGCTGGCCTCGTCGTCGGGATGGGCGTGCAAGAAGACGGTCGTGGTCACTGGGCCATCCTGCCCGCCCGCACCGACAATCCGCTTGCCGTTATCCGTCCAGCGGGCAAGGGTTCGGACATGAGAGACGCCGTGGACACCCATTGGTTGCCTGCCGAGACCTGCCTGACCGCCCTGGAGCGTGAGACCCGACGCTTCCGGGAGGTGCTGGCAGACGCGCCATCGGGTGCAGAGGTCCCGAGCTGCCCCGACTGGGACGTCGAGGACCTCCTGTGGCACCTCGGCGGTGAGGTCCAGGCCTTCTGGGCATACGTCGTCGCCGTCCGGCCCGAGGCCCCGCACGACTGGGAGGAGCCGGACCGGCCCGACGGGAGGTCGGCGCTCCTCGACGTGCTCGACCGGAGCCACGAGGACCTCGTGCGGCGGCTGCGCGGCGCCCACCCGACCGACCCGGCGTGGTCCTGGGCCGACGACCCACGGCTGCACACCGTCGGCTTCACGATGCGGCGACAGGCGCACGAGGCGTTGATCCACCGGGTCGACGCCGAGCTGGCGGTCGGGGCGCGGACGCCCCTCGACCCGGTGCTGGCCACCGACGGTGTCGTCGAGTGCCTCGAGTGGATGTACGGGGAGCACCCGTCCTGGGGCACCTTCGCCGACGACGGCTCGCGCGTGCTCGTGGAGCTGACCGACACGGGGCGGCGCGTGCTGCTCGGGCTCGGGCGGCTCACCGGGCACGACCCCGACGAGGACGAGGCCGTCGACGAGGACGACGTGCGGGTCCTCGATCCCGCGGTCCACGGCAGCGCCCCCGCGTGCGACGTCAGCATCGCCGGCACCGCCGAGCAGGTCGACCTGTGGCTCTGGGGTCGCGGACCCGTCGACCACATCGTCATCGACGGCGATGCGGCCGTCGAGAGCCGGGTCTTCGCGATCCTCGACCAGTCCATCGACTGAGTCGGGGAGCCCTCTGGGGAGGGGATTCGAGCGGGGTCCGTTCCACCCTGCGGACCCCTGATGACGCGAGCAGGGTTGGTGAGGCTACCCTCATCTCACTACCTCGTGACGCGGCGATCGGTCGGGCACGAATCCCCTGTGAAAGGACATCCGGAGATGACGCGCACGCGCTCGATCGCCCTCATCGGCAGCTTCGCCCTCGCCCTCACCGCCTGTGGTGGTGCCACCGACAGCGACACCGGGGGTGGGGCGGGCGAGACCATCGAGGTCACCGACAACAACGGCGCGCAGGAGGTCACCGCCTCACCGAAGTCCGTCGTTGCCACCGACAACCGCACCTTCGAGACGCTGTCCGACTGGGATGTCGAGCTCACGGCCGGCGCGGTGACCCTCATGCCGGACACGGTCGACTACACCGAGGACGAGGACATCGTCGACCTCGGCAGCCACCGTGAGCCGAACCTCGAGGCCGTCGTCGAGGTCGAGCCGGACCTGATCATCAACGGGCAGCGCTTCACCCAGTTCGAGGACAAGTTCACCGAGCTCGCCCCGGACGCGTCGATCCTCAGCCTGGACCCCCGTGAGGGCGAGCCGCTCGACGACGAGCTCAAGCGCCAGACCGACGTCCTCGGCCAGGTCTTCGACAAGGAGGACGAGGCGACCCAGCTCGGCGACGACCTCGACGCCTCCGTCGAGCGGGTGAAGAAGGCCTACGAGCCGGGCGACACCGTCATGGCCATCAACACCTCCGGTGGCGAGCTCGGCTACCTCGCCCCGACGGTCGGACGCACGCTCGGTCCGGTCTTCGACATGTTCGACCTCGAGCCCGCCCTGGAGGTCGAGGGCGCCGGGGACGGCGAAACGGGTGACGAGGTCTCCGTCGAGGCGATCGCCAAGTCCGATCCGGACTGGATCCTCGTCATGGACCGGGACGCCGCCGTCGGTGCCGACGAGGAGGGCTACACGCCCGCCCAGAAGCTGCTCGAGGACTCCGAGGCCCTCGAGGACGTCACCGCGGTGAAGGAGGGCAACCTCGTCTTCATGCCCGAGGACACCTACACCAACGAGGGCATCCAGACCTACACCGAGTTCTTCAACTCCTTCGCGGACGCGCTCGAGGGCACGAGCTGACGACCACCACGGCAGAACGGGTCGCCGCCAAGGGGCGGCTCTTCGACGCGAAGCTCGCCCTCGGCACCCTGGCCGTGGGCGGGCTCCTCGTCATGTCCCTCTTCACCGGGGTCTACGACGTCTTCGGCGGCGAGAGGGGCGGCGAGATGTTCGCCATCACCCGGATCCCGCGGACGATCGCCCTCGTCCTCGCCGGTGCGGCCATGGCCATGTCCGGTCTCGTGATGCAGCTGCTCACCCAGAACCGCTTCGTCGAGCCGACGACCACCGGCACGACCGAGTGGGCCGGCCTCGGACTGCTCGCGGTGATGATCCTCTTCCCGGGTGCCAGCCTGATGGAGCGGATGATCGGGGCGATCCTCGCCGCCTTCGTCGGGACGATGATCTTCTTCCTCTTCCTGCGCCGGGTGACCCTGCGCAGCTCGCTCATCGTGCCGATCGTCGGCATCATGTTCGGCGCCGTCGTCGGGTCGGTCTCGACCTTCATCGCCCTGCAGACGGACATGCTGCAGAACCTCGGGGTCTGGTTCGCCGGCAGCTTCACCTCGGTCCTGCGCGGGCAGTACGAGGTCCTGTGGATCGTGGCCCTCGTCGGGGTGGCGATCTTCGTCGTGGCCGACCGGTTCACGGTCGCGGGCCTCGGCGAGGAGATCTCGACCAATGTCGGGCTCAACTACAACCAGGTCATCCTCGTCGGGACCGGGCTCATCGCCATCGCCACCGGGGTCGTGACCGTGGTGGTGGGCAACCTCCCCTTCCTCGGCCTCATCGTGCCGAACATCGTCTCGATGTTCCGCGGGGACGACCTGCGCAGCAACCTCCCGTGGGTCTGCCTCCTGGGCATCGCCATCGTCACGGTCTGCGACCTCGTCGGCCGCACGATCATCGCCCCGTTCGAGGTCCCCGTCTCCCTCATCCTCGGGATCGTCGGCGCGACGGTTTTCATCGCCCTCCTGCTCAGGCAGCGCCGTCGTGGCTGAGGCACCGACGCGCATCCGGGTCACCCCGTCGATCGAGCCCACCGGCGAGCGGGCGTCGGGCCCGCTGCCGACGGCCCGCGCCCGACGGCGCTACCGGATCACCCTCGCGGTCCTCGTCGTGCTCGCGGTCGGGTTCGCCATCGGGCACCTCGCTTGGGACAACCCGATGCCGGTCGGGTCGCGGGGCTTCTGGATCATCGCGGAGCTGCGCGCCACGACGCTCCTCGTGATGCTCGTCGTCGCGGTCTGCCAGGCGCTCGCCACGGTGAGCTTCCAGACCGTGACGAACAACCGCATCATCACGCCCTCGATCATGGGCTTCGAGTCCCTCTACGTCGCGGTGCAGACGGCCGCCGTCTACTTCCTCGGCGTCGCCGGTCTGACCATGCTCACCGGGGTGCCGCAGTTCGTCCTGCAGGTCGCCGTCATGGTCGGACTGTCGCTGGCGCTCTACGGCTGGTTGCTCTCCGGACGCTACGGCAACATCCAGGTGATGCTGCTCATCGGCATCGTCATCGGTGGGGGGCTGGCCTCGGTCTCCTCCTTCATGCGGCGCATGCTCACCCCGAGCGAGTTCGACGTGCTCACCGCGCGGATGTTCGGGTCGATGTCCAACGCCGACCCCGACTACTTCCCGGTGGCCGTCCCGCTGTGCATCGGGGCGGCCCTTCTCCTGTGGTGGCGGGCCAAGCGCCTCAACGTCGTCGCGCTCGGCCGCGACACGTCGATGAACCTCGGGCTCGACCACCGCAGCGAGCTGATGCGGACGCTCTTCCTCGTCTCGATCCTCATGGCCGTCTCGACGGCGCTCGTGGGGCCGATGACCTTCTTCGGCTTCCTCGTCGCGACCTTGGCCTACCAGCTCGCGGACACCTACGACCACCGTCGGGTCTTCCCGGTCGCGGTGCTGCTCGGCTTCGTCGTCCTGTCCGGCGCCTACTTCGTCATGACGAAGATCTTCTACGCGCAGGGCGTCGTCTCGATCATCATCGAGCTCATCGGCGGGTCGGTCTTCCTCTTCGTCATCCTCCGAAAGGGACGCCTGTGATCACGCTGCAGAATGTGCTCAAGTCCTACAGCAGCGAGGTCGCCATCGGCCCGGTCGACCTGACGATCCCCGCCGATGGGGTCACCGCGCTCGTCGGTCCCAACGGTGCGGGCAAGTCGACCCTGCTGACGATGATCGGGCGACTGCTCGGCATCGATGAGGGCTCGATCAGCATCGACGGCCACGACGTGGCGCGTACGCCGTCGAAGAAGCTGGCCAAGGTCGTGTCGATCCTGCGCCAGGAGAACCACTTCGTCACCCGGCTGACGGTGCGCCAACTCGTCGCGTTCGGCCGTTTCCCCTACTCCAAGGGGCGGCTGACCGTGACCGACGAGGAGCTCGTCAGCCGGGCCATCGACTTCCTGGCCCTGACCGACCTGGAACACCG
>DXAR01000082.1 GCA_019116945.1 Candidatus Janibacter merdipullorum
ACGAGACCCTCACCGCCACGGCCGGCCGGTCCACGGCACTCGTGGGGCCGAGCGGGGGAGGCAAGAGCACGTGGCTCGCCGCAACCGCCGGACTGGTGCCCCCGTCGTCGGGGCAGGTGATCACCGCTGACGGGGGTGAGGTGTCGGAGGTGCCCGTGGCGGAGCTCGCCCACCTCCTCGGGTGGGTACCGCAGTGGAGCTCCAGCGCGCTCCTCGCCCGGACCGTCCTCGACGAGGTCATGCTCACCGGGCGCAGCCTCGGCACCCCCGACGAAGGGCGGGCCCGCCACCTCCTCGAGGCGCTCGGCCTGGCCCGTCTCGAGCAGGCGGACCCCCAGACCCTCTCCGGGGGTGAGCAGCGCCGGTTGGCGGTCGCCGCCGCCCTCGCCCACGGACCGGCGGTCGTCCTCGCCGACGAACCCACCGTGGGCCAGGACCGGGGCACCTGGGCGGCCGTCGTCGGACTCCTCGAGGCGCACCGTGCCAGGGGCGGTGCGGTCGTCACCGCGACGCACGACCCCGACCTCGTGCGGCGCGCCGACGAGGTCCTCGCGGTGACGCCCCCGCCGCCGCGGGAGGAGCCGGAGCGTCCCCGCGCGGTGCTCTCCGTGTGCGGTCCGCTCTCCCTCTTCCTCGCCGCGACCCTGCCCATCGTCGCTGCGGTGCTGTCGCCGGGCTGGTCGGTCTCCCTCGTCGTCCTCGGTTTCCTCGCCCTGGGGGCCGTCGTCGGGCTGGCGACCCTGCCGGGGACCGGACGTGGGTGGACGGTCGCCGGTCGCTGGCGGGGCCTGGCCATGCGCCTCCTGCCGGGACTCGTCGGGGCACTCGGCGTCGGGTGGTCCACCTGGCTCCTCGGCAGCCAGGACGGCGAGGAGGCGCTGTCGGCGGCCCTGCGCCTGCTCGTCATCGTCGTGCCGTCGGCGATCACCCTCGCCTTCATCGACCCGGACGACCTCGCCGACCACCTCGGTCAGCGGCTGAGGCTGCCGGCCCGGCCGGTCGTGGCCGTCGGCGCGGCCCTCCAGCGGGTCCAGTCCTTCGGTGCGGCCTGGACGGAGGTGGGCTGGGCCCGGCGGCTGCGGGGCCAGGGCGTCAGCTGGCGTCGACCACGCAGCGTCATCGCGCACCTGTGGTCCTCCACGCTGGGCATGCTGCTGCGCTCCCTCGGGTCCGCGGCGACCCTTGCCGTGGCCATGGACGCCCGGGGGTTTGCCTCCGCCGGCCGGCGGACCTGGGCGACGCGCGCTCCCTGGCGGGTGCCGGACACGGTGCTCGTCGCCCTAGCCTGTGTGCCGGTGGTCCTCGTCCTGCTCAGCAGGGTTTCTTGAGGTCCTTCTCCCACGCGACACGCCATCCGGAGTTCGAGGGCCAGTGGCGGTTGATGACGTGGAACTGCATCATCCGCGGGCCGTCGCCCTCGGACTTCGCGACCTTCTTGCCCTTCGCGTCGACGAGGTGGCTCTGGCTGGCGTCGACGCACGCGCGGACGTCGACATAGGGGTTGACCGCCGCCTCGCCCTGCCGCTCCGGGTTGAGGTCGACCTCGTGGACCGTCGGCTCGCCGGAGAGGACGACCTTGCCCTCCTGCTTGCGGTCCTTGTCCTCCAGCTCGAGGCTCTCGGCGATGATCGTCTTGGCCATCCCGTCGTCGGCGAAGCCGATCGACGAGGCATCCCGGTAGGTCCCCGGCGCCTGGCGGATGGCATTGCGTCCGTCGATGAGCTGATGGACCCGGAAGAGCGCCTGCTTCTCGGCGGAGGCATTGTCGTCACCGCTGCTCGACGTCGACGAGGCCTGACTACGGGAGAGCCGCTCGCTGTCCGAGTCGTCGCCGCAGCCGGTGAGGAGCACGGCCGTCAGGGTGAGCAGGGCGAAGGGGGTGGCGCCGCGACGCGCTCGAGTCACTTGTTGACGACCTGGTTCTCACCGACACGGACGATGACCGACCGGTGCGGCAGCTCGATGTCGATGCTGTTTTCCCCGCTCTCGTCCTTGTAGTCGACGGTCCACGTCGTGCGCACCTTGACCATGTAGCTGCCCGGCTCGTCGTACTTGTAGCCGCATCCGGGGGTCTGCCCCTTCATGTACGGCTGGTACGGCTCGGCAATGCCCTGGCAGGTGACGAGGCCCTTGCCGTCGCCCATGTCCCACTCGAGCTTCTTGACCTTGGCCTCGACGTAGTAGCCCCGCTCGGGCTCCTCGACGCGCGGCGGCTCGAACATCCCGCCGAGGGGCTCACGCGGCCACATCCACGTCCATGCGCCGAGCGTCGACATGCGCTGGCCCTCCCAGTCCGTGTTGGGCGGGATCGGTGTCGGGGCGATGCCGGGGTACATGGCGAGGAAGTCGACGCCCACGGCCGTCTCGAGGTCCTCCTGGAGGTTGCCGCCGATGGGGGAGCGAGGGGGCTCGCTCGCCCAGAAGGGCTCGCGCTGCTCGGTCTCGCCGTCCTCGTTGATGCCGAGGCAGTCGTAGTAGGTGCCGTCCGGCCGGTAGCCGGGGGTCTTCGGGTCCGGCTGGGGCTCGGAGGGCAGGACGTAGCACTGGCGCTCGTTGCTCCACGTGCCACCGCCGTCGTTGTCGCACGGCACGGGCTCGTACTCCGGGCCACCCTGGTGGCACGGCGGCCGAGAGGACTCGCCGCCGTCGTCGCCACCGTCGCCGCCCCCTCCGGACTTCTCACCGCCGAAGGTGATCCGGCACATGGCGCCGTACCCGAACTGCTTGCAGATGCTCGCCTCGCTCTGGGGAGGGGCGACGATGGACGCGGCCAGGAGCAGGCCGGTGACGCTGAGGACGGCGAGGAGCCGTTCGCGCCAGTGGGATGCCAGGTGGGTCATGTCGTCGGCCCCCTCAGACCGCGTGGTGGGTTCGGGTGGGCGCCTCGGCGGCGTCCAGCTCGGGCAGCGTATCGAGCAGCTCGCGGGAGGCGGGCTCCAAGGGCTCCTCACGCAGGCGTCCGCAGTCGGCGAGACCGACCGCGGCGGCCGCCCGTGCGTCGGGGTCCGCGAGCTCGTGGGCGGCGAGGAGCTGCATCCGCCAGAGGGCCTCGACGCCGGGCTCGACCGTGAGCCCGACGACCGTGGCCTCGATCGACGCGGTCCAGCGCCCCTCCATGAGGCGACGCCGGGCCAGCTCGGTGGCGGCCGTGGAGATCGCGAAGATCATCTCCGCCTTGAGGTGCTCCGCCCAGATGTAGTGGCGGGGGTGGACCCCGGCGAAGGGGCGACCGCGGACGAGACCGAGGGCCTGCTCGAGGTGGTCGGTCCCGGCCGTCGTCGGGTCCTCGGGCACGAGGCGGCGCCAGAGGCTCCAGTCGCTGACGAGGCCGGTGGCAGCGGCTCGACCGGTGTCGGCGTCCGCAGACGGGGATCCGGTGAGCCACCCTCCGAGCGCGCTCAGCGAGTGGTCGCGCACCGTCGAGTGGTCGTGGTGGGCCCGGTTGGGCCAGAGCGCGTCGTCGATCGCCGCGCCATCGGCGTCGGGGTGGGTCCCGACGAAGGCCGCCAGCTCGGTGAGCCGCATCCGGTGGGCCGGCTCGACCTCGCCGACGTTGTCGATGTCGACGGGCCCGAGGAGGCGCAGCACCGGCTCGTCCGTCGGGGCGGCGAGCTCCCGGACCCGCTCAGGGAAGGCGATCACCGGCGGGAGCGGGGTGCCCGGAGTGGGGGTGATCTGGTTGGACAGCCAGCCGGGGGTGTTGGCGGGTGCGGTGGTCTCGTAACCGGCCGCTCGGCTCACCGTGGGGACGTCGTCGCCGGGCACCGACGCGGTCTCGGGGGAGGGCGTGCTCACGGGGGTGTTCCACCGCACGGGGGTCCCCGTGTCCGGCTCGACGAGGTCGGACCGACGGATCGTGGGGGCATCGTCGATCGGCAGGTCGTCCTCGGGGTCCACGACGATGCCCGGAGCGCCCATGGCCGCGGCAGCGGCACCGATGCGCGCCAGGGTCGGCTCGCCCTCCGCGGGTGCCCACATGGCCGTCGAGGGCGCCGCGAGATCGAAGAGCTCACCGAGAGCCGCCGCGTCCTCTGCGCTGAGGTGCTGCGGCGTGAGCTGCAGGTAGGCGGGCGAGAGGACGGCCGTCGACGGGTCGCTGATCGTCAGCGACTCCGCGCCGTCCGGTGCGCTGGCCGCCGCGTGGGCGAGGCTGACCCGCGGCGACGAGGCGACGGCCTTGTCCAGCCGGCGTTGGTCGGTCGCGTCGAGGTCCCCGCTGACGACGAGCACCTCGCGGGCCGTGGGGTCGATCTGGACCTGCACCGACAGGGAGTAGGCGGCCATATCGGGGACGAAGCGCACCCGCGGGGAGTTGATGATCCGCACGAGCTCGGGGTGGCCGCCGATGATGGTGACGGTCGTCGCCGAGCTCCACGGCGTCGTCGCGAGCGAGATCGCCATCGCCGCGAGCGTGCTGCGGGTGTGGATGTTGTTGCCGACGACGGCGAAGGTCCGTGCGTTGGCGAGGTTGACGAGGATGTGGGCGTCCTCCTCGTCCTGACCGACGCTCACGAGGGAGGGGAAGGGCGGCGGCACCTCGTCGAGGCCGCTCCCGGTGAGCGTCGCGGCCCGGTCACGCGAGAGGGTCCACAGCCGAGGGTCGGCCGTCGAGGTCCACGGTGCCGGCAGGCGCATGGGGTCCGCGAGCTGGACGTCGATCTGGCTCCGGGTCATGCGCACGGAGCGCAGCCCGGGAAGGGCGCGGCCGGCCTCGCGGGCGGAGAGCGCGATGTGCCGGAGGGCGAGGTCGATCGTCGACGCGGTGTGCTCGTCGGCCGCGAGGCGCAGGTCGCGCTCGAGGGCCTGGGAGCCGGGTGTGTCGGGGGACCCCAGGCGTCCGGCGCGCCGCCGGCGCGCCAGCTCGAGGAGGCCGACGAGGCCCGCGGCGGTGATGCCGCCGAGACCGAGGACGACCTGGCCCCACCGGCTCGTCGGGTCGGCGTCGAGGATGGGGTCGCCGGAGCCCTCGTCGGCACCCGAGGTCTCGCCGGACCCGGAACCTCCGCTCGAGGCATCCCCGGAACCGTCGCCCGCCACAGGCCCGGACGGGCCGGCACTGGTCACGGCGCCCGAGGCCGTGGCCACCGGCTCTCGACCCGTCCCGTCGTCCGAGGTGGCACCGGGCACCTGGAGCTCCCACCCGGGTCGGATGAGGTCGGGGTCGGTGAGCCGGCCACCATCGGCCTGTTGCTGCGTCCCGGTGGCGTCGACGATCTCCGGGTAGCGCTCGCCAGAGCCGAGCTCGTCCTCGGCGATCTCCCACAGAGTGTCACCCTGCTCGACGGTGTGCGTGCCCGTGCTCGTGCCCTGTCCCTCGGCGGTGGTGGAGCCGGTGTCGGGCAGCTGGAGGACCTGTCCGGGGCTGATCCAGTGCGAAGAGGGGATGGTGCCCTGGTTGAGCTCGAGGATCTCGGTGTATCGGGTGCCGTCACCGAGGTGCTGCTCGGCGATGGACCACAGGGTCTCCCCCTGGGCGACCTCGTGGTCGAGGGTCGGCGCTGCCTGCTCGGTGTCCGCCGAGGTCGTCGCCTCGCTCGTCGCCGCGGCGTCCGTGCCGGTGGTCGCACCCGTGATGCCACCGGTGAGGGTCGTCGCGGAGGGAGCGGCGGACCCGGGTGCGGTGGCGGCGTTCGCCGTGCCGGCCCACGTGGCGACCGCCGGTGCACTGACGAAGAGGAGGAGGACGGCGCTGACGAAGTAGCGCGCGATCCCCTGGGGGAGGGAGAGGCCCGGCAGCTGTGGGACCTCGGTGCCGAGGAGCCGGGCGACGACCTCGATGACGACCGAGAGCGTGATGAAGAGCCAGGCGAGCCAGGCGGCGTACCGGAAGATCACGAGGAAGACCGCGCCGTCGTCCGGCGTCGTGATCCCGTCCCAGATCTCGGCAGGGGAGGCCCACTCGTCGGGCAAGGGGCCCGCTCCGATGGACAGGAGGAGCCACGGCACCCCGACGACGAGGGCGAGGAGCCCGATCAGCGCCAGGAGCCCCCGGAGTCGCGTCCCGCTAGAAGCTCCTGCAGCGTCCCCATGCACCGACATCCGGGTCGTACTCCTCTCCGCCTGCGTCCGTCCGGTACTGATATGACGTGCCCTCACCGTCGACCTGCTTGGAGCCGACCCCGAAGAGGCCGAGGAAGATGGGGTCGTAGGACATCTCCGTGTGGACGACCACGGTGTGCTCGTCCTCGAAGGAGACATCGGTGAGGCTGACATCGGCAGGGTTCTGCTCGATGTAGCGTTCGGCCGCCAGCCGGGCCTGGGCCGGGACGACGTCGACCTCGGCGCCGGTGGTGGCGCACCCAATGTCGATCGACTGCCCGGCATAGCGCGCGGTCTCGGCAGCGATGTCGTTGGCCTGCTGCATGGCGCGGATCTGACCGCTGCCGTCGACGACGAGACCGGTGAGCATGAGCACGGCGGGGACCGCACTGACGAAGTAGGTCGTCAGCGATCCCCGGTCACCGGCCAGTCGGCGGCGCGCGGTGCGGGCGGCCTCGGCGAGCCCCGTCATCAGCGCTCCCGGAAGGTGTCGATGGGGCTGGAGGCGCTGGCCGAGACCGCACGCGAGCCGCCGATGCCCGGGAGGGCGAGGTCGGCGAGGGGGACCTCGCAGGACACCGTGGCGTTGACGAACTGGTCCGGGACGCCGGGCTCGGTCTCCTTGCCATCGGCGTCGAGGGTGACGTCGACGGTGGAGCAGTCGAGGCCCTCCTCGGCGAGGAAGTCCTCGGCGGCGGCGAGCCCACGGTCCTCGGAGTCGGTGCCACGCTCGAGCGAGGCGGCCCGGGCGGCCTCGCTCGCGGCGGACTGGATGGACTGCTGGGCGAGCGCGAGGCGTCCGCCCATGATGAGCATCATGAGGAGCAGGATGAAGGCGGGGACGAGCAGCACCATCTCGATGGTGGCCGACCCACGCTCGTCGCGAAGGGAGCGCATCACCACAGCGGCTCGTCGTCCTTGTGCTCGTTGGAGCTGTGCCGCTCCTCGGGTGGGGTGAAGTCCTCGATCGTCCGGCTGGCCGACTGCGTCACCCGCGGCTCCCACCCGGGCACGAAAGACTCGGTCGTGCCCGTGACCTCCACGGTGACCTTGCCCGTGGAGGTGTCGCGGTCGACGGTCACCTTGGGGTCGGTGAAGACCGTCGAGCCAGCGGCGCGCTCGGCGAAGCCCAGCGCCGCCGAGCGGCCGTCGCCGTCGGTGGCCTCGTAGCCAGCGGCGCTGCGGGCACCCTCTTGGGCCGCGGAGAGCGCCACCGTGCGGCCTTGGTAGTAGACCGCGCCCTGGACGGAGAGGAAGAGCAGTGAGAAGGCGAGCGGCAGGAGGAGGACCATCTCGATCGAGAGGGCACCGCGATCGGAGCGGACTCGAAGGAGTCCGCTCCGCGCGTCGTGTCCTCGCCGCCTCATCCGCTCAGCGGCCGATCTTGTCGCTCTCGCTCTTGACGAAGGTCTGGATGAGCCCGATGACGCCGATGGCCAGGGCGATGATCGCACCTGCCCAGAGGACCTGCTCGATGGTGATGGATCCGCGGTCGGTGCGGGCGCGACGAAGGACGTCGGCCTGGTCGTCGAGGTAGCTCAGAGCCTGGGCGCCCAGAACGTGGAGCGTCGCGACGAACTGGATCATGTGGTGCTCCCGTGAGTGTCATACGGTCGTCGGGAGCCAGCCGTGTCTGTGATGTGGCCCCCCTAGGTCACGGACACGATATCGGACCCCTCGCACGAACCCAAGGTGTCACCGTGCGATCATGCGCCGTTCACGTGCGCCCGCGGGGGCTCAGGCGAGCAGGATCCGCAGGATCGAGGGCGTGACGAGGATCGCCATGAAGATGAGGCCCAGGACCGACATGGGGATCGACATCCGCTCCCCGGTCGCGTTGGCGTCCGCGAGCGCGGCATTGAGCTCGGCGGTGCGCATGCTCTGCGACCGCGACCGCAGGGTCTGGTACACCTGCGCCCCCTCCTCGCCGGACAGACGCATGATGTCGGCCAGGTCGGCGAGCTCGGGCAGCCCCAGCTCGTCGGAGAGCCTCCGCAGAGCGTCCCACGGCGGGAGGCCGGACCACCGGGACCGGGAGAGCTCCTCCGCCAGTCGCCGGAAGACCCAGGAGTCGCCGATGTTGGCCGCGATCTCCATGGCCTGGCGGGGCCCCGACCCGCTGTTGCGCTCGAGGGCGACGAGGTCGATGTAGGAGGCGAGGGCGCGACCGAACTCCTTGCGGGCCACCTTGGCGTCGTCCTTGATGTTGTAGTCCGGCAGGAAGAACATCAGGCCCGCGCCGACGAAGGCGCCGACGACGGCGAAGAACCAGGGCACGGCGAAGCCGACGAACTGGGCGAGGATGTAGAGGAGGACGGGGAGGAATGCCCCGAGGATCGCGAAGAGGACCTTTTCGCCGTAGAACCGGTGGACCGGGATGCGCATGAGCGCGAGCTCACGGTAGGGCGGGGCGCCCAGGGAGTCGAGGGGCAGGGCGCGCATCGCCCAGAGACCCAGCCGGTCGCGTGAGTCCTGGTCCGACTGGGCCTCCTCCTCGTGCTCGGCCGGGGCCCGGCCCAGCGAGCGGTCGGGGGACAGCCGGTCGAGGGCGGTCGCGAGGTCGACCTGGGCCGGACGGAAGCGCCAGACGAGGAGCGAGAGACCCAGGCCGATGAGGCCACCGGCGAGGAGCGCGATCTGGAGGGAGGTCGTCATCGTCGGGCCTCCTCGGCGATCTCGGCACCGATGAAGCGGGGCAGCTTCTTGCCCTTCGCCATCGACTTCATCCAGATGAGGGCTCCGACATAGGCCGCGAGCAGGGCGGTGAGGATGAACTGGCCGAGACCGGAGCGGTAGGCGTCGAACATCCCGGAGAAGAAGAACATGATGACGAGGGCGCCGAGAGTGATGATCGTGACCACTCGGGCGGTCGCCCGGGGCTTTTCCCGGTCGGCCTCGATCATCCGGCGGGCGCGGACGTCCTCGCCGACGGACACCGCGACGGACTCGAGGACGCTGGCGAGGCCGGCCCCGCGCCGCTTGGCGCCCAGGAGGAGGTTGGCGGCGAGGAGGTCCCCGGTGGAGTCGTCGAGGTCGTCGGCGAAGGCGCGCAGCGCGTCCTCGGTGGGCCAGCGGGCGCGGAGCCGGGCGGCGAGCAGGCTCACCTCGGGCTGGATCTCCTTCGGCGCTGAGCGAAGGGTGGCGACGATCGCCTGCTCGAGACCGACGCCGACGGTGAGCACGCCGGCGAGGGAGCGGGTCCACTCCTCCATCGCCTCGAGGCGCTCGATGCGGGCGGTCGCGTCGCCGGAGCTGAGCAGCCAGGGCAGACCGATGATCGCGGCCGGGATGAGGATGATCGCGATGACCCAGCCGGTGAGGAGGGCGAAGATCACCCCGAACGTCGTCCCCGCGATGATGAGCTGCCGCTGCCGCCGGGGGAGGGTATCCCACCACGTGTTCTTGTCCGCGGCAGCGAGCTTGACCTTCTTCTGCCGCGGCGGGACCTTGCGCATCCCCTCGAAGAAGGCGATGCCTCCGAGGACGAGGAGGGCGCCAGCGAGGGCACCGACCAGCCAGGGGCTCATCGCCCCGCCTTGGCGAAGAAGCCGTCGAGGTCGAACCCCCATCGGGCGAGGCTGCGGTACTCGTCCGGCAGGATGCCCGGCACCGGCGGTCCGCCCTGGGGGCTGGGGGAGAAGACGTGGGTCGTCGCGGGGCCGTCCTCGCCGGGCTGGATCGCGATGATCTCGCTGACGTACCGGTCGCGGCGGGCCTCCCCTTCGCTCGTGGGCGCGGTGTCGAGCTGGACCTGGACGATGACGTCGATGTGCTCTGCGACGGCCCGCTCGGCGTAGGCCTCGGTGACGTGCGAGCCGGCCTCCATGGCGCAGGTGACGAGCTTGCGGATCGCACCGACGGCGTTGGCGGAGTGGGTCGTGCTGATCGAGCCCGAGCCGGACTGCATCGCCTTGATCATCGCGAGCACCTCGCGGCCACGGACCTCACCGACGATCTGGCGGGAGAGGTTGAAGCGGAAGGAGTCGTAGAGCAGGTCGTCGAGGGGGATCTCGCCGGCCTGGCGGCCGTCGGACCCGACCTCGCCCGAGCCCGGGCGGGACTCCCAGGCGACGATGCGGCGGTGCTTCTCCGGCAGCTCGTGGAGGTGCAGCTCGTACTCGGTCTCGAAGGTGCCGATCCGCTCCCAGGGGTCGAGCTCGGCGCAGAGGGCCCGCACCATCGTCGTCTTGCCGGCGCCCTGCGCCCCGGCGACGACGATGCTCTTCTTCGCCTTGACGGCGGCCCGGAGGAAGGAGACGGCGACGCTGTCCATCATCCCCCGCTCGGAGAGCTCCTCGAGGGTGATCTCCCGGAGGCGGTGGCGCCGGATGACGAGGGAGGGCCGGGGGGTGACCCATGCAGTGGCGGCCAGTCGCGCGCCACCGTCGAGACGCATGTGCAGGCGGGGCTGGGCCTCGGAGAAGGGGCGCGCGTTCACCTCCGAGCGGCTCGCGAGGAAGATGAGGAAGTCGATGAGCTCCTGGTCGTTCTCCGCGACCGGGGGGCCCTGGCGCAGCGAGCCGTCGGTGTACTCGAGGAGGACCTGGTCGCAGCCGGTGATCTCGATGTTCTCCACCCTCTCGTCGTCGACGAGCGGCTGGAGGCGGCCGAGGCCGAAGAGGGCGTCGAAGACGGCCTGACCGATCCGGTCCTGCTCGTCCATCGACCACGCGCGGCGGCCGGCGGCGAGGTTGTTGGAGGCGGTGGTCTGGAGGAGCTCGACGATGATCGAGCGCCCGAGCTCGCGCTGCGCCTCGGGCTCGAGGTGGCCGCGGTCCTGGAGGGCGCCGGTGAGCATCTCCGAGGCCTGGGAGCGCAGCTCGGCGACCTGGGCCCAGTCCACGCCGGTGTCGTGGGCGATGTCCTCGCCGAGGCGCTGGGCGGGCACCGTCGAGTACCCCGAGGGCGAAGGGGGCTGCTCGCCGCCCGGTGGGGTCGGCGGCTCTGCGGCGGGCGGGGAGGCCGGCCGCTCCTGGGTCCGGCCCCAGGTGGGCGGCGGGGGAGTCTGCTCGGGGGCTGCGTTGCGGTCGTAGGGCGAGACGGAGCCGGCTCCTGCGGCGAGGCGCTGGGAGACGGAGTCGTCGGACTGCTCGCCCGGGGCGGGTCCCGGGGAGGCGAAGAGGGGCAGGGAGGTCGGGTCGGAGGCGTGGCCGCCGTGCTGGTCGCTCACTGGTGGGCACCGTCCTTCGCTCGCTGGGTGCCGAGGCGCTGGCGGTTGTTGGCGATGAGGCCCTGCGTCGAGCTCACGGCCGTGCGCAGACCCCGGTTGAGGGGGCCGGAGGCGAAGCTCTTCTTCGGCCGCGTGCCCGAGTAGTAGACCGCTGCCCCCTCTGGGTCCCACGGGATCTCGGCGACGACGGGCAGGTTGAGGACCGAGCGGATCTCCCGGCTGGAGTAGGGCCGTCCCGGGCCGACGAGGAGGACGCCGAGCTGGTGGCCGGACCCCACGGCGGTGAACTGCTCGTGGAGGCTGTGGGCCCACGCCCGGGCGCCGGCGACGGCCGGCAGGTCGCTCCGGACGACGAGCAGTGCGAGGTCGGAGGAGCGGACGACGGGCAGGGCGGAGTTCTCCAGGCCGAGCCGACCGGCGTCGACGACGACGTCGACGCCGCGCTGCTCCATGCTGCGGAGGACACCGGAGAGGGGCTCCCAGAGGGGAGCCACGGAGGCCGCCTGCTGGTGCGACCGGATCCCGGGGACGAACTGCACCGACGAGCCCGGCAGCGGCATCGAGACCGTGGCGATCGCCGACCCGAGGTTGCCGACGCGGTTGGCGACGGCGAGGTCGAGGAGACCCCGGTCGTGGACGGTCTGCCCCTGGAGGTAGCCGGCGAGCACGGAGGAGGACCCGTTGGCGTCGGCGTCGACGAGCATGACGTGCCGCTGCCAGGCGAGGGCCAGACCGAGGGAGGTCACGGTGACCCCGGGGGAGCCGGACGCGGAGAAGAGGGTGATGACCGCCATCAGCTGCCCGAGCCACTCGACGCCGACGGGCTGGAGGAGCCGCCACCGCCCGAGCCGCTGCCGCCACCCTCGCCCTCGGACGAGCCACCCTCCGGGGCCTCGCCCTCCGACGAGTCGCCGGAGGGGTTGCTCAGGCCGGTCGAGCTCGGGTCGGTGTCGGCGTCCTCGGTGGAGCGGAGGACGACGGAGACCTCCTGCCGGGCACCGGCCGCGGCGATGGCGGCCGAGGCGTCCTCGCGGACGACGACGTCGACGAGCTTCGTCGTGCCGTCGTCGGACATCTCCTCCCGGGCGATGGTGCCCGCGTAGGACTCACCCTGGGTCGCGACGTCCGAGGTCGGGGGGACGATGACGACGTTGACGGGCGAGCCGGTCGGCAGCTCCCCCGAGACGGTCTGGCCGGGGACGAGCGAGAGACCGACCGTGGTGTAGCCGGAGGGCGGCACATTGGTCTGCTTGATCGAGTTCTCGGTCACGATCGAGCCGGCCGCCATGTCGACGGCGGCGTACTGCCCCACGGCGAAGCGCTGCTCCTCCCAGAGGATGGGCTTGATCGCGTCGTCCTTGCTCAGCTGGGTGCGGACGAGGTCGGCCTCGGTGATCTTGTCACCACGCTCGATGTCGTCGCGGACGGCGATGTAGGACTCCGTCCCCGAGAGGCCGGTGAGGAGCCACGCGCCGAGCAGGGCGCCGATCGCCGTGAGGAGCACCGACACCGCGATGAGCAGCGGGCGGCGGCGCAGCTTGGGCGGCTCGGGCGCCGCCCCCTCGTCCACCGCCTCCCCGCGGGTGCGGCGAGATGTCTGCTCCGGGGGCTGCTCCGCGGTGGGGGCGGTCATGGATGGATCTCCCTCTGCGTCGTGCACACGGGGCCGACGGGTCCTTCCCCTGCGGTGCCCCACGATGTCCGGGGATCAGAGTAGGGCACGAGTCTGACGCGGGCATGCTCGACCGGGCACCATGGACGCATGGCACGTCTACTCGTCGTCCACCACAGCCCGACCCGGTCCACCCGGACTCTGCTCGACGCCGTCCTGGAGGGGGCCCGGCACCCCGATGTCGAAGGGGTGGAGGTCCAGGTCGTCCCGGCCCTCGAGGCCACGGCCGATGACGTCTTGGCCGCCGACGGCTACCTCCTCGGGACGCCGGCCAACTTCGGGTACATGTCGGGAGCCCTCAAGCACTTCTTCGACTCGACCTTCCTCCACATCGGCGGCGCCCTGGACGACTCGGGCGGCGCCGGCGAGGGGCCGGGTGCCGGACCGACCGCCAAGCGCCCCTACGGGCTCTGGGTCCACGGCCGCTACGACGTCACCGGTGCGGTCCGTGCCGTGACCTCGATCGTCCAGGCCCTGGACTGGAAGCAGTCCGCGGACGTCCTCGAGGTCGTCGGTGACGTCGACGAGGACGCGACCGAGCGGGCGGTCGAGCTCGGCGGGACCCTGGCGGCCCTCCTCAGCTGATCCTCCCACGACGAAGGGAGGTTCCCACCGCTCGGTGGGGACCTCCCTTCGCGCTGCCGGGCGGAGTGGTCTCAGGCGTGCCGCGGGGCGTAGCGGCTGTGTCGCGGGGCATAGCGGGCATTGACCCGACGCACGGCGACGGCGCCGGCGACGACGACGAGCGCGTAGGCGGCAAGGGCGATCCAGCCGGCGAGCCACGTGAGGGCGGTGCCGATGAGGACGATCGAGACGAGGACCGAGGCCATCGCGACGAGGTTGCGGCGGATCGCGGCCACGGACTCCGGGCTCGCGTGCCGGCTGCGCAGGCTGTGCCCGACGGGCGGGGTGGTCGGCTCGGGGGCCGTCTCCTCGTCCACCGGGGTCGGCGTGGTGGCGGGGGCGGCCGTCGGCACCTGGCTGGTCGCGGCGGACTCCTCGACGGCCTCGCGGAAGGCGAGGCGCGGGATGGCGGCCGTGTCGACGGTGTCGTCGTCGGTCGCGAGCATGGCCTCGAGGTCCTCGACGGGGATGGCCCAGGTGGGCATGTCGGTCGGGGAGGTCTGCGTTGAAGTCGTGCGCGCCGTGCTCATGAGGGCTATGATCCCGCGTCCTCCGGCGGATCGTCGGCAGGTCTCGCGTCCGGGCGTGTCTCCAGGCGGGCGATCTCGGCGGCGAGCTCGGCCCGTCGTTCGCGGCCGGCGCGGGTGCGCTCGCGGGCGGCGGTGAGAGCGGCCCGGGCCTCGGACTCGGCGAGGGCTGCTGCGCTCACCTCGCGCTCCGCCTCGCGGTGCAGCTCGCGCGCCTCCGCCAACGCCTGCCGGCGGGCGATCTCCTCCTCGTCGGGGTGCTCGACGTCCTCCTCGTCGCCGCCCTCGGGCAGCGGCGGGACGAGTCGGAGGAGGGCCACGGCGTCGTCGAGCTCGACCTCGCCGAACCCGGCATAGGACAGCGGACGGAGCAAGCGGCCGGAGGCCAGCGCCTGCCCGCTCGCGGGGTCCGCGAGCGCCGCTACCGCCGTCGCGTCCACGCCGTCCGCCGCCGCCTGGCCGAAGGCGGCGCCAGCCTCCCGCGCGCACCGGCGGGCCGCCTCGATGAGGCCGTCGATGGCCTCCCTGCGTTCCGGTCTCGCGGCGGCGAGGGCGGCGCCATCCCCCTTCGCCTGGGCGGTGCGCATCCGCTCGCCGAGGTCCAGCAGGTCGGCGACGACCCGCGGCTCGTCGCGCGCCACCCGGTTGAGCAGCCAGGCGACGGCCGTGGGCTTGCGCAGGGAGGGCAGCTCCGCCGCGACGTCCGCGTCGCCGCGCTCCTTCGCCTCGGCGACGAGGCGCCTGCGGGTCGCGATGAAGTCGGGGAGGTCGGCGGCGTAGAGCTCGTCCACCGCTGTCGCCAGGTCCATCAGGCATGGTCCTCGGCGATGCGGGTCAGGCGGTCGACGTATGCCGCCCACTGCCCTTCGTCCCACTCCGGCAGGTTGTTGCCCTCGGAGCGGAGCCCGACGTGACCGTCGATCTGCTCGCGGAGGATGTCCGCGTGGCCGGCGTGGCGGGCCTCGTCGAGGGCCATGTGCACGATGATCTGGCCGAGCGTCACCTCGCGGCGGTCCGCCGGCCACCAGGCGACGGTTCCCGGGGAGTCGAGCGGGAGCGCCTCGATCGTCGCGTCCGCGTGGGCGAAGCAGGCCTCGGTCCACGCGATGACCTCGGCCATCGACTCGGACTCCACCGCGAACATGTCGGTGTTGTCCTCCTCGCTCGCCCCCGCGGACTCCCAGGGCATGAGGAGGTCGCTCGGGCGACCGAAGGTGTCGCTGAAGTAACCGAGCTCGCACGTCCCGCAGTGCTTGTAGAGGCCGAGGATGTTGGTGCCGGTCGGGGTCCGGGGGAGGCGGGCCTCGCGCTCGGAGAGGCCGTCGAGCTTGAGCCGCAGCGCCGAGCGCTGGGCCCTGAGGTAGTGGTGCAGGTGCGCCTTGAGGTCGGTCATGGTGCTCCCGGGTCGAGTGCCCCCAGCATGGCAGTGCAGGAGGACCGGTGTCCCGGATCAGCTCTACTGCTACAGTATGTAGTAGTTGAGCGCAGCTGGCTCGACACCGCGACAACATCACAGGAGGACACGGACATGGACACCAAGCCGGTCATCGTCGGAGTGGACGGATCCCCCGACTCCCTTCGGGCGCTCCGGTGGGCGCAGGAGCATGCCCGTCGCTACGAGGCGCCGCTCCATGCGGTCGCCGTCTACGACGTGCCCACCGTCTACGGCGGCCCCTATGCCATGGCCGCGCTGCCGGACGTGGAGGCTCTCGAGCAGCAGGCCCGGACGGGGCTCGCGGAGTCCGTGCGCGAGGCCCTCGGCGAGGACGCGCAGGTGACCCAGGTCGTCGAGCGCGGGCACCCGGCAAAGGTGCTCGTCGCCGCCTCCGAGGGGGCCGAGATCATGGTCGTCGGCAGCCGTGGTCGCGGCGGTTTCGTCGGCCTCATGCTCGGCTCGGTGAGCCAGTACTGCGTCACCCACGCGCGCTGCCCGGTCGTCGTCCTGCCCCACGAGGGTGACGAAGGGGAGTGACCGCCGCGTCCAGCATCCGTTGAGGATTGCTGGCCCTCGCTCCCAGCCGCGATCCGTACCGTCCTCGGGATGAACTCCACCTCGCGCACCGTCACGTGGCTGGCGGGCCTCACCGCAGTCCTCGTGGCCGGCACCTTGCTGGCCGCGGGGCTGCAGGGTGTGCGCGCAGAGCGCACCGGGGCGCCGGTCTTCGCCTTCCTCTCCTGGAACCTCTTCCTCGCATGGATCCCCTACGGGCTCGCGCTCGCCGTCGTCGGGCTCGACCGGGTCCGCGCGCCGGGCTGGTTGCTCGTCCTGCCGGGCCTCGTCTGGCTGCTTTTCCTGCCCAATGCGCCCTACATCCTCACCGACTTCATCCACCTCGGGGCCATCCCGGGGGCGCCGCTGTGGTTCGACGCCCTGCTCATCGGGGCCTTCGCCGGGACCGGGCTCCTCCTCGGGCTCGCCTCGCTCTACCTCGTCCACCACGTCGTGGCCGCCCGCCTCGGATCGGCCGCCGGCTGGGTCCTCGCGATCGGGGCGCTCGCCCTCTCGTCCGTGGGCATCTACCTCGGCCGCTTCCCGCGCTTCAACTCCTGGGACGTCCTCGCCGACCCCGGCCGGCTCGTCGACGTCGTCCTCTTCCGCCTGGGTGACCCCCTCGGCAACCCCTTCCTGCTGACCTTCGCGGCGACGATGACGGCCGGTCTCCTCGGGTCCTACCTCGTCACGTGGGCCGTCGGGCAGGCCGTGGTCCGTCGGCCGATCGGGCAGGTGGCACAGTACGGAGGGTGAGTGCTGCCGCCGTGACCCCGCAGGAGCGGCCCCCCGTCCCCATCGAGATCAAGGTCCTCGTCGCGGCGGCCTTCGTCATCGCGGTCGGCTTCGGGCTCATCACCCCGGTCCTGCCGCAGTTCGCCCAGAGCTTCGACGTCGGGGTCACCGCGTCCTCGATCATCGTCTCGGCCTTCGCCTTCTTCCGGCTGCTCTTCGCGCCCGCGGGCGGCTCCCTCGTCGCCCGTCTCGGTGAGCGCCCGGTCTACCTCGTCGGCCTCATCATCGTCGCCGTCTCGACCGGGGCCTCGGCCTTCGCGCAGACCTACTGGCAGCTGCTGATCTTCCGCTCCCTCGGCGGCATCGGCTCGACGATGTTCACCGTCTCGGCCATGGCCCTGCTCGTGCGGCTCGCGCCGCCCCGGATCCGCGGCCGGGTCTCCTCGATGTACGGCAGCGCCTTCCTCGTCGGTGGTGTCATCGGCCCGGTCATCGGTGGTGCGCTCGGCGAGTTCGGGATGCGCGTCCCCTTCGTCGTCTACGGGGTCGCCCTGCTCATCGCGGCCGCCATCGTCGGGATCATGTTGCGGGGCACCCCCCTTCGCGCGGAGGCGACGGACGGAGGGCTGCCCCCGATGACCTTCGGGGAGGCCGTCAAGGACAGCGCCTACCGCTCGGCGATGGTCTCCGCCTTCGCCAACGGGTGGACGAACTTCGGCGTCCGCGTCGCCGTCCTGCCGCTCTTCGCGGTCGCGGTGGTCGAGGAGACCTGGGCGGCCGGTGTCGCCCTCGCCGTCGGCGCTGCGGCCACCGCGCTGACCCTGCAGCTCTCCGGACGGGTGACGGACAGTGTCGGGCGTCGGCGGCCGATCATCGTCGGGTTGGCGCTGAGCGGTCTCGGGATGGGGACGATGGGGCTGGCCGGGGGGCTGGTGATGATCCTCGTGCTGACCGGGGTGCTCGGCATCGGGGCGGGTCTGCTCAACCCGGCGCAGCAGGCGACCGTCGCCGACGTCGTCGGCAACGACCGCTCGGGAGGCAAGGTGCTCGCCGCCTTCCAGATGTGCCAGGACGCCGGTGGCATCGGTGGCCCGGTCCTCATCGGGCTCGTCGCCGACCTCGCCGGCTGGGAGCTCGCCTTCGCGCTCAGTGGTCTCGTCTCGGTGCTGGCGATCATCCCGTGGCTGCGGGCCCGGGAGACGCTCACGGTCCACGCGGGATGATCCCAACGGCGCCGGGTGTTGCCGTGCCCATGCAGATCGACATCTGGTCCGACATCGCCTGCCCGTGGTGCTACATCGGCAAGCGCCGCTTGGAGACCGCCCTCGCCGACCACCCGCAGCGCGACGAGATCGAGGTGACCTGGCACAGCTACCAGCTCGACCCGACGCTCCCCGAGCACTACGACGGCACCGAGATCGAGTACCTCGCCAGCCGCAAGGGCATGCCCGAGGATCAGGTGCGGCAGATGTTCGGCCATGTCACCGAGCAGGCGGCGGGCGAGGGGCTCGCCTACGACTTCGACCGGCTCGTCGTCGCCAACTCCGCTCGGGCCCACGAGCTGCTGCACCTCGCGAAGGACCGCGGGCGGGCCGATGCGGTCAAGGAGGCGCTGCTCTCCGGGCACTTCGAGCACGGCACGGACATCGGGGACGTCGACCAGCTCGTGCAGGTCGGCGTCGGCGCCGGCCTGGACGAAGGGGAGATCCGCGCGGCCCTCGAGGACGGCCGCTACCAGGCCGCCGTCGCGTCCGACATCGACATGGCCCGCCAGATCGGGGTGACGGGCGTCCCCTTCGTCGTCGTGGACATGAAGTACGCCGTCTCCGGCGCCCAGCCGCCCGAGGTCTTCCGCGAGGTCCTCGACAAGGCCCTCGCCGAGCGGACGCCCGCCGTCGAGGTCGTGCAGTCCGGCGACGTCTGTGGTCCGGACGGCTGCTGACGGGGGATGGGCGTAGCGTCGGTGGCATGACTCCCGCAGAGCTGCTCATCGACTCCTTCGGCCGGGTCCGCGAGGGCGCGCTCGCCGCCATCGACGGGCTGACCGAGGACCAGCTGGCGCACCGGATCACGCCGGATGCCAACTCCATCGCCTGGCTCGTCTGGCACGCCTACCGGGTCCAGGACGACCACCTCGCCGATGCGGCCGGGCTCCAGCAGGTCTGGGCCGCACGGGGTTTCATCGAGCACTTCGACCTGGACCTCGACGAGGACGACACCGGCTACGGGCACACCTCCGCTCAGGTGGGGCGGGTGCGGGCATCCGCCGAGCTGCTCGCCCGCTATGTCGATGCGGTGCACCACCAGACGCGCGCATGGGGCAGCGGGCTGGCCGAGTCCGACCTTGACCGGGTCATCGACGAGTCCTGGGACCCGCCGGTGACCCTCGGCGTGCGGCTGGTCAGCGTCGTCGACGACGGCACCCAGCACATCGGTCAGGCCGCCTACGTGCGCGGGCTGCTCACCGACGCATGAGCCCGAGCGGCGAAGGGAGCGCCCCACGCCTGCGTGACGGGTGGACCGTGACGACCCACGACTGGTCGCACGACGTCGACACCGCCCACCTCGACGAGGCGGCCCGGG
>DXAR01000010.1 GCA_019116945.1 Candidatus Janibacter merdipullorum
GAAGGCTCGGCGGGCGTGCTCCACGACGATCCCACCCGAGGTCATGACGGCCAAGGTATCGCCGCAGGACCCCTCATGGGAGGACGGGTGCCCCACGCGTCTCGGGCGGTCGTTATCCTCTAGGGGTCGTGCTGGCCCGCAACCGGGCCGGACCCGCTGATCCACGGAGATCTCTTGTGAGCCTGGTTGTCCAGAAGTACGGCGGTTCGTCGCTCGGTGATGCTGAGAGCATCAAGCGCGTCGCCCACCGCATCGTCGAGACGAAGAAGGCGGGGAACGAGGTCTGCGTCGTCGTCTCCGCCATGGGGGACACGACCGACGACCTGCTCGACCTCGCGGAGCAGGTGAGCCCCGTCCCGCCCCCGCGTGAGATGGACATGCTCCTCACGGCGGGCGAGCGCATGTCGATGGCCCTCGTGGCGATGGCCATCGCCGACCTCGGGCACAGCGTGCGCTCCTTCACGGGGAGCCAGGCGGGGGTCATCACGGACACCTCGCACGGCAAGGCGAAGATCATCGACGTCACGCCGGGCCGGATCACCGAGGCCCTTGGCAAGAAGCACATCGTCATCGTCGCCGGCTTCCAGGGCGTGAGCCAGGGAACGAAGGAGATCACCACGCTCGGTCGTGGCGGCTCCGACACGACCGCCGTCGCGCTCGCCGCGGCGCTGGAGGCGGACGTCTGCGAGATCTACACCGACGTCGACGGGATCTTCACCGCCGACCCACGGATCGTCCCCAAGGCCCACAAGATCGGCCGCATCTCCCACGACGAGATGCTCGAGATGGCCGCCAGCGGAGCCAAGATCCTCCACCTGCGGTGCGTCGAGTACGCGCGCCGCTCCGAGATGCCCATCCACGTGCGTTCGTCCTTCTCCTCGAAGGAGGGCACGTGGGTCCTGCCCCCCGACCCCGAAGGAAACCAGGACATGGAAGAGCCGATCATCGCGGGCGTCGCCCACGACAGCAGCGAGGCCAAGATCACCATCGTCGGCGTGCCCGACGAGCCGGGGCGCGCGGGCCAGATCTTCACGACGGTCGCCGACGCCCAGGTCAACATCGACATGATCGTCCAGAACGTCTCGGAGTCGGAGACCGCGCGCACCGACATCTCCTTCACCCTCCCCATGGCCGACGGCCAGACGGCGGTCGAGGCGCTCATGCGCACGAAGGAGGAGGTCGGCTTCGACTCCATCCGCTACGACGACCAGATCGGCAAGCTCTCCCTCGTCGGTGCCGGCATGCGCACCAACCCCGGCGTCTCGGCCACCTTCTTCAAGGCCCTCGCGGACGCCGGCATCAACATCGAGATGATCTCCACCTCCGAGATCCGCATCTCGGTCGTCACGCGCGCCGACCAGCTCGACGAGGCCCTGCAGGCCCTCCACACCGCCTTCGGTCTCGACTCCGACGGCGAGGAGGCCGTCGTCTACGCGGGCACCGGCAGGTGACTCCCGTCCCGTCGCCGTCCACCGGGCCGACCCTGGCTCTGGTGGGGGCGGCGGGGCGCTTCGCGGAGGCCATCGTCTCGGCGCTCGCCCTGCGGGACGGCCCGTGGGGTGAGATCCGCCTCTTCGCCCCCGGGGTGTCGACGCGGACGTTGAGCGTCCGCGCCCGCGAGCAGACCGTCGAGACCCTGCGCGAGGACTCCTTCGACGGCGTCGACGTGGCCCTCTTCAACCTCGCACCGGAGCACACCGACGAGTGGTCCGCGCGGGCGGTCGCGGCCGGAGCGGTCGTCGTCGACGCCAGTGCGGCCCACCGTCTCGACGAGGACGTCCCGCTCGTCGTCCCGGGGATCAACACGGACCTCGTCCGGGAGCGCCCGCGCGGCATCGTCGCCCTCCCGGGCCCGGTGACGTGGGGGCTCATCGATGCCGTGCACGTCCTCCACCAGGGCTGGGAGCTGCAGCACCTCGTCGTCACCGGGCTCATCGCGGCCGTGTCCAAGTCCGACCGGGGTGTCGCCCGCCTCCGGGAGGAGCTGCACACGGTCGCCTCCGAGCCGACCATCGGGCAGCACCCCGGTGACGTCCGGGCCGCGGTGAGCGACCTGCCGGTCGCCTCTCCCTTCCCGGCGCCCCTCGCCCTCAACGTCATCCCGTGGGTGGGCCAGGGCTCCGACGACGGGTTCACCTCGGCGGAGCATGCCGTGAGTGCCGAGGTGAGCAAGGTGCTCGGACTGGGCGCGCACGTGCCGGTCGTCGTCACCCTCGTGCAGGTGCCCGTCGTGCTGGCCCACTCCATGGCCCTGCACGCCCGGTGTGCCCGCCCCGTGGCCATCGACAAGGTGCGGCAGGCCTGCGTGGCCGCACCCTCCCTCGTCCACCTCGACGAGACGATGGGCGAGGTGCCCACCCCGGTGGACAGCGTGGGCATCGACCCGCGGTTCGTCGGCAGGATCCGTCAGCCGAAGGGCGCCGGGCACCACGTCGACATGTTCGTCAGCGCGGACACGACCCGGCGGGGGGCCACGGCGATGCTCGCCGTGGCCGAGCTCATCGCCGACGAGACGACGGACGGACGGCCGGACGTCTCCGGAGCGTGACGTCGACGCAACCGAAACGACACCCCAGACGTCGAGGATCATGAGGGCATCGGCGCGGCCCGGAACGGCTCGCGCCGACATCATGTTGCGTGCGTGACCTGTGTGACTCATGGGGTTTGTGGGGTTTGCCAGACCCCGTATACTCGGACCACAGGGGAAAGGGGTGTAGATGACCGACCAGCATCGGGAGCCGGGCCGTGATGACGAGGGTCCGGTGTCCTATCGAGTTGTGGGTTTCGACGAGCTCGAGGGCAAGACCGCGGCGCACTTCCGCCGCCAGCGTCGTCGCCGACTTCTCCTCTTCATCACCCTTCCCGGGCTGATCCTCGGCACCGCCACCGTCGCGACCGCGTACGGCACCGGCCTGCTCGGGGCCGACGAGACCACCACCTGCCAGCCGGTCTCCGCCCCGGCACCCGAGCGCGACTCCTTCGAGGTCACGCTGCTCAACAGCAGCGACACCTCGGGACTGGCCGGCGACGTGGGACGCGAGCTCGAGCTCCGTGACTTCGACATCAAGAGCGTCGGCAATGCCGATGGCTCGGTGTACGTCAAGGGGGCGGCGACGATCTACCACGGCAAGGAGGGGCGCGACAACGCTCTCCTCCTGCAGAAGCAGATCCCCGGCTCCAAGCTGTGGGACGACGCCCGCGGCGGCGACAGCGTCCAGCTCGTCCTGGGATACGGCTTCGACAAGCTCGTCGACGAGCCCGACCCGCCGCTGCCCGCGCCCTCGGAGATCACGCTCAACGTTTACAACACGACGTGGAAGGAGGGCCTGGCCTCCGACGTGGCCGGCGAGCTCAAGGACCGCGGCTTCAAGATCAAGTCCACGGGCAACGACCCGCAGATGAGCTACCTCGAGAAGGAGACCGCCGTCATCCGCTTCGGTCCCGACGGACAGCGCGGGGCCAAGCGCCTCGCGCAGCAGTTCGACGGCGCCCAGATGCAGAAGGACGACCGCAAGGGATCAAAGGTCGACCTCGTCCTCGGCAACAAGTGGTCGTCGCTGAAGTCGGAGTCCCAGGTCCCACAGGTCAAGCCCTACGTCCGTCCTGCCGAGACGATCCAGAAGCCCTGCGAGGCCGAGTGACGGTCGAGACCGTCGCGCTGCTGACCGCAGGGGGCATCGCTCCCTGCCTCTCCTCGGCGGTCGGGGGCCTCATCGAGCGGTACACCGAGCGTGCCCCCCACGTGCGTCTCATCGGGTACCGGGACGGCTACGCCGGTCTGCTCGCCGGTCGTAGCGTCGAGGTCTCCGAGGAGGCCCGTGCCCAGGCCGGCCGGCTGCACTCCCTCGGTGGGTCCCCGCTCGGCAACTCCCGGGTCAAGCTGACCAATGCCGCCGACCTCGAGCGGCGCGGCCTCGTGGCGAAGGGGGCGGACCCCCTTCGCGTCGCGGCGGACCAGCTCGTCGCCGACGGTGTGGACGTCCTCCACACGATCGGCGGGGACGACACGAGCACCACCGCTGCCGACCTCGCCCGCTACCTCGCGGATCAGGGGCACGACCTGCGGGTCGTCGGGCTGCCCAAGACCATCGACAACGACATCATCCCCATCCGGCAGAGCCTCGGGGCCTGGACGGCGGCGGAGCAGGGCGCGCTCTTCGCGCGCAATGTCATCGGTGAGCACACGTCCAACCCGCGGATGCTCATCGTCCACGAGGTCATGGGGAGGCACAGCGGCTGGCTCACGGCCGAGACCGCGCGCCGCTACCGCGAGCAGCTGGCCGAGCAGGACTTCGTCCCGGGCCTCGGCGACGGTCGGCGCCGGTGGGATGTGCATGCCGTCTACGTGCCCGAGGTGCCGATCGACATCGATGCCGAAGGAGAGCGCCTCGCCGCCGTCATGGATGAGATCGGCTGCGTCACCCTCTTCGTCGCCGAGGGGGCGGGTGTCGAGGACATCGTCGCCTCGCTCGAGTCCGAGGGCCGGACGGTGCCGCGGGATCCCTTCGGGCACCTCGCGCTCGACGAGGTCAACCCGGGCGAGTACTTCGCCTCGACCTTCGCCGAGCGGGTCGGTGCGGAGAAGTCGAAGGTGTGGAAGTCCGGCTACTTCGCCCGGTCCGCCGCGCCCAACGCCGAGGACCTGGCGCTCATCGGCCGCTGCACCGATCTCGCCGTCGAGACGGCGCTCGGCGGCGGCTCGGGTGTCATCGGCGAGGACGTGGAGCGGGGCGGTGAGCTGCGCGCGATCGAGTTCGACCGGATCGCCGGCGGGGGCGCCTTCGACCCGACGAGCGAGTGGTTCGTCGAGCTGCGGCAGGCCATCGGTCAGCCCTGAGCCCTCACCCCGGTCAGGAGCCGTGCTTGCGGCGCAGCGACCACATCTGCGGGGAGCGCTCGAGCTCGACCGCGACGTCCCAGGCCACGCCGCCGGGTGCGGTCTCGCGACGGAAGCTGCGGATGAGCCGGCGGGCGAGCTCGGGGTCGGCGGCGGCCCGGGCGGCGATCGCGCGAGCGGCCGCCTCGACGTCCTCGTCCTCGTGCGCCGACCACGCGATCCCGAGGTCGACGGCACGGTCGCCGTCCACCTCCTCGCCGAAGAGGCCCATGGCCGCCGCGGCCTCGCGCCCGGCCACCCGGTGCAGCAGGGAGAAGTGCCCGCCCCCGGGGTGGATGCCGATCTGCGCGAATCCGGGCAGGAGTCGTGCGGTGCGGGAGACGACCCGCAGGTCGGTCGCGAGGGCGAGGTTGAGGCCCGCCCCGACGGCGGCGCCGCGGACCGCGGCGACGGTCGGCAGGTCGATGCCCCCGATCGTCGTGAAGGCCGAGTAGACCGTCTCGAGGTTGCGGTAGGCGGTGTCCTCCACGGGGTCCTCGCCGACGTCGGCGAGGACCGAGCGCACGGCGCCGGCGCAGAAGTGCTCCCCGCCGGTGACGACCACCGCCCCGACCGAGGGGTCCGCCTCCGCCGTGCGCGCCGCGTCGATGAGCTCGCGGGACATCTCGACGGAGAGGGCATTGCGCCGGTCGGGGGCACTCAGCGTGATCGTGGCGATGCCTTCGTCGGTGGCGTAACGGACCTCGCTCATGATGCGCCCTTCGTGTAGAACCACCGTCCACCACGCCGGGTGAACTCGCTGCGCTCGGCGTGCTCGCCGTCATCGTGGCGGGCGACGAAGTCGACGATGCCGGTGTCGTCGTCCGGGCCGCCGTCGACGACCTCGCGGATCTCGAGGCTCGTCCACCGGACGTCCCCGGGCGAGACCCGGTCCGGACGGGTGCGGCCGTCCCAGGTGCGCCACAGGTGCTCGAGGTTGCCGAGGACATAGGCCGTGTAGCGGGAGCGCATGAGCTCCTCGGCCGTCGTGGCCAGTCGGTCGGTGGACAGCAGCGGCCCGCAGCAGTCCTCGAGGGGCCGGCCGCTTCCGCAGGGGCAGGGCTCTTCGCTCATGGGTGCAGGGTAGTCAGGCGTGCCCTTCCGCACGGGCCCCGAGGTCGGCGAGCAGGGGACGGTGGGAGACGAGGAGCAGGGCGAGCGCGCCGGGGACGAGCACGGCGAAGCCGATCGCGAGGTACCCGAGCGCGCCGATGATCCCGCCGACGAAGAAGAGGAGCACGAGCGAGGCGAGCATGCTCACCTTGGGGAGGCTGCCTCGCACCGGGTCCGCCCCCTGCCGCCGGTTGCGGTAGGAGAACTTGCCCAGCTCGATCCCGATGTCGGTGACCATGCCCGTGACGTGGGTGGTCCGGATCTGCGCCCCGGAGATCTTGGTGATGATCGCGTTCTGCAGGCCCATCGTGAAGCAGAGCACGGGGACGAAGACCAGCTCCTGCCAGGACCCGGCCAGGCTCTCTGCGAGCAGGCCGAAGAGCAGCATGAGCAGGCCCTCGAGGAGGAGGACGTTGGCGTAGCGCCCGCGCAGCTCACGACGCCGTCCCCAGTTGAAGAGCACCGCGCAGGACATCGCCCCGCAGACGAAGGAGGCGACGGAGAGCAGGCCCACTACGACGAGGTAGAGGTTGCCGAGGACGATCTGGTCGGCGACGAGCGCGGTCACCCCGGTCATGTGCGAGGTGTAGAAGGCAACGGCGACGAAGCCGACGGAGTTGAGGATGCCGGCGACGAGCGCGAGCAGGCAGGCCAGCTGGTGGTTCAGCTCGGGGGTGCGGTCGGGACCCGCGATCCGGGAGAGGTATCCGTGGCTGCCCATGCCGCGATCGTAGGACTCAGTCGCGAGGCGCGGTGCTGCGGATGTGCTCGGCCAGCGTCGTGGCGAGCGCCTCCGCGTCGCCGGCCTCGAGCAGGTCGAGCAGATGGTCGTGCTCGCGGGTCAGCGCGAGCATGTGCTCCCGGGGCGTCGGCTGGCCGAGGCGCGTGAGCCGGACGAAGGCACCCAGCTGGTCGAGGAGCAGCAGGAGGGTGGGCATGCCCGCCGTCTGTGCCAGGGCGCGGTGGAAGGCCTCGTCGGCCTCGAGGAAGGCCCGGGCGTCACCCTCCTTCGCCTCCCTCCGCTGTCGGGCGACGAGGAGGCGGAGCCGGTCGATGTCCTCCTCGGTGCGGTGGCTGCAGGCCGGTCCGGCGGCCGTGCTCTCCAGCGCGACGCGAAGGGCCGTGACCTCCCGCCGGTGCTCCGGGGAGATGTCGACGACCTGCAGCTGGCGTCGCGGTCCGGGCACGAGGAGGCCCTCGCTCGTCAGCGCGCGCAAGGCCTCCCGGACCGGGGTCCGGGAGACCTCGTGCGTGGTGGCCGTCGCGACCTCGTCGATCGGCTCTCCGGCGGCGAGCCGGCCGGAGAGGATGTCGTCCCGGAGCGTCGCGTGGACGCGGCCGGCCTTGGTCGACGCGGGCGTCACGAGGGTCACGCGGCCTACTTCGCGAAGATCTGCGACTCGTCGGCGAAGGCCTTGAACTCCATCGCATTGCCCGCCGGGTCGAGGAAGAACATCGTCCACTGCTCGCCGGCCTGGCCCTCGAAGCGCAGGTAGGGCTCGATGACGAACTCGGCCCCGGCGGCCTGCATCTTGCCGGCGAGGTCGTGGAAGTCGTCGTAGGAGAGGACCGCGCCGAAGTGGGGGACGGGTACCTGGTGGTCGTCGACGGGGTTGTGGCCGGCCGGACCGGGGGAGCCGTCGGCGGTCTGGTGGGTGACCACCTGGTGGCCGTAGAAGTTCCAGTCGACCCACTGGGTGTCGGAGCGGCCCTCGCTCAGGCCGAGGACGCCGCCGTAGAACTCACGGGCCCGGGCGATGTCGTCGACGGGGATGGCCAGGTGGAAGCAGGGGCGCTGGGTCATTGGAAAGGATCCTCCTCGGGGAGCTGGGGTGTGCCTAATGTATACAATAGGGAGGGATGTATACAAGACTAGAGGAGGATCCCGTCAGGGGTCACACGGGCGTACCCACCACCGTGACGCAGGCGAGCGGTGAACGAGGCGCCGTTGTCGCCCGGCGCGGCCCGCGAGCCCATCAGCATCCTGGAATGGTCGTCCTGAAAACGTAGGACCACCGCTGAGCCCTCGACGAGCTCGACCCCGTGGCCATCAAGCTGCCAGACCCCGTTCGGGCGCATCAACTCGAAACCGCGATAGCTGGATTTCGGACGCTTCGAGGGCGGTGGTCTCGTGCGGCCGTGATTGCTGAGGATCTTGTGACGGGTCCGCGCTGACGGCACGCTCACCCCCTCACCCACGAGCCAGTCGTGCACAGACTGCGCGCCGCCGTCCCCGCCCTGCTCGACCAGCTCGTCGTGCTTGGGGCCACCACCACGGCCACCACCTCAGCAGGCGTAGCCCCGGACGTACGTATCCCGCGAGATCCCGTACTCCCGACAGATCTGCGTCACCGAGGCCCCTGAAACCTCTTCCAGAACCACCTGGGCACCAATAGCCAACCGAGCCTCCACCGAGACCGCCTTCGCGCTCATGCAGCCACTCATCTGGCCACTGTCCGAGCCCGTGACTGTCAGCGAGGTCCCTTCACATAGTCGTCACACAGGTCCCTTCAAACACAAGCGTTGGAGCGCTCGTTTCGACATCGACCCGCGCGGCAATCGCTGTGAACCGACAAAAAGGTCCTGAGCCGCGACACCGTGTCAACGATGTCGCGACTCAGGACAATGGTCGGGGTGACAGGATTTGAACCTGCGACCTCGTCGTCCCGAACGACGCGCGCTACCAACCTGCGCCACACCCCGAGTGGTGTTTGCTGCCCGATGGGCAACGACAAGGAAGAATAACCCAGTCACCGCCCGGATCGACAATCGGGCTCACTGCAGCGTCGTCGGGCCGCCCTCGGTGGGTTCCACTGGGGCCTCCGGGGGCACCTCGCCGGTCTGCTGATCGAGCGGGGGCTCCTCGACAGGAGGGGCCTCCACGGGAGGTTCTTCGACCGGGGGTGCCTGCACCGGCGGTTCCTCGACGGGCGGTTCCTCCACGGGTGGCTCCTCGACCGGCGGCTCCTCGACCGGCGGCTCCTCCACGGGCGGTTCCTCGACCGGTGGCTCCTCGACCGGTGGCTCCTCGGTGGGGGGTGCTTCGGTGGTCGTGCTCGAGGTGCTCGATGACGTCGAAGAACTCGACGAGGACCTCGACGACGTCGACGAGGACGACGCCGAGCTCGTGGACAGCGTCGGTTGCGGGGGCAGGTCGACCGCGGGGCGGGAGCTGGCGACGGCCCAGGTGGACGTGCCCCCGGCGAAGACCACGGCAGCCGCGAGGGTCACTGCTTCGCGAAGATTCATCTCAGCGCTGTCCTTCCGGGACGAGGGTCATGAGCGTGGCTTCCGGCCTGCAGGCGAAGCGCACCGGGGCAAAGCGGGAGGCACCGAGCCCCGCCGACACGTGGAGCCAGGCGGCGTCCGGCGGTTCGGCCCGGCCGCTGCCGGCACCGGCCCACCAGCGGGAGACCCCCTTCGCCCGCCCACGATCGAGGTCGCAGTTGGTGACGAGGGCACCGAGCCCGGGGACGCAGAGCTGCCCGCCGTGCGTATGGCCGGCGATGAGGAGCCGCGCGCCATCGGCGGCCATGCCGTCGAGGACCCGTTGGTAGGGGGCGTGGGTCACCCCGATCGTCAGAGTCGCACCGGGATCGGCCGGCGCGCTCACCGAGGCATAGTCGTCGCGCTCGATGTGCGGGTCGTCGACCCCGACGAGGTCGAGGCGGGCCCCGCCGATGGTCAGCGTCGTGCGGGCATTGTCGAGATCGACCCAGCCGCGTCCGGTCATGCCGGCGCGCAGCTCCTCCGTCGGCAGCGGGATCCGCTCCGTGGTGACCTTGGCGTAGTCCCGGGTGAGGTAGCGCGCGGGGTTCTTGAGAGTCGGGGCGTAGTAGTCGTTGGACCCCATGACGAAGACCCCCGGTCGCTCGAGCAGCGGGGCCATCGCCGCGAGGGCGTCGGGCACGGCCTCGAGGTGGCTGAGGTTGTCGCCGGTGTTGACGACGAGGTCCGGCTCGAGGTCGGCGAGGGAGCGGATCCAGACCTGCTTGCGGGTCTGGCCGGGCACAAGGTGGATGTCGCTGATCTGCAGGATGCGAAGGGGGAGCGACCCGGCCGCGAGGACCGGCAGCGTGTAGCGCCGCAGGGTGAAGAGGTGGGGCTCGACGAAGGCCCCCCAGGCGAGGGCGGCGCCACCAGCGGCTGCGGTGCCGGCGAGGAGGCGCACGGCGGGGGACGTGGTCACGCGGTCATCCTCGCAAATGGACCGGGGTCGTGCCCGGCTCCTGAGATGATCACTTCATGAGCGACTCCTTCAAGGCCCTCCTCCAGTCCGACCTCACGACCGCCATGCGTGCGCGGGAAGAGGTCCGTGTGGCCACCCTGCGCATGGTCCTCACGGCGATCAGCACCGAGGAAGCGTCCGGCACGGATGCCCGCGAGCTCACCGATGCCGAGACGCTCAAGGTCGTCATGAAGGAGGCCAAGAAGCGCAAGGAGTCTGCCGCCGCCTACCGGGACGCGCAGCGGCCCGAGCTGGCCGATCGCGAGGAGGCCGAGCTGGCCGTCCTCGAGACCTACCTCCCGGAGCAGCTCGACGACGCCGAGCTCACGGCCATCGTCGACCGGGCCGTCGCCGAGGTCGGCGCGACCTCGATGGCCCAGATGGGCCAGGTGATGAAGGTCGCCCAGGCCGAGGTCGCCGGTCGCGCCGATGGTGGCGCGGTCGCCGCCAAGGTCAAGGCGCGGCTCGCCGGCTGACGGCCTGCGGAGATGACGAAGGGCGAGGGGTCCCCGGTGGGTGACCCCTCGCCCTTCGTCGTGGGTGGCGGCGTCAGTCGTCGCCGCTGGTGCCCGATGACCGTGACGGCCTGGATGTCGACCGTGGACTCGACGTGTTCCGCGCTGACGAGGAGTCTCGGGAGGTCCGGCCTTGCTGCCGCGTGGTCGACGGCGCCTGGCCCGACGCCGGCTCCTGGGTCGACGAGGGCGACGACGGGGTCACGCCGTTGGAGATGTGGAAGGTCACCGTGCTCCCCTTGAGAGCCTCGCCCCGGGGGTCGGTGTAGGCGACGCCGCCGGCCTGGACGTTGCTGTTGACCTGCTCGCCCTCCTTGGCCTTGAAGCCGGCCTTCTCGATCGCCTCCTCGGCGTCGTCGGAGCCCTTGCCGGTGACATCGGGGATGCTCCGGATGTCACCGTCGATGACCTTCTTGCTCGGCTCCTTGAAGGACTTCTTCTTCATGTCCTCCGAGGCCTCGTTCATGATCTCGGTCCAGATGGGGCCGGCGATGGTGCCGCCGTAGACCTTCGAGTAGGTCCGGTCACCGATGGTGACGCCGGTCATCTCGTACTCGCGGATGGGCGAGCCGACCCAGACCGCGGTGGCCAGCTGGGGGGTGAAGCCGGCGAACCAGGACTGCTTGTTGTTGTCGGTGGTACCCGTCTTGGCGGCGGCCTTGCGGCCGTCGTCGAGGGTCATCGCGGAGGCGGTGCCGCCGGGCTCCATGGTGCCGGTGAGCAGCTCGGTCGCGCCGCGGGCGATGTCCTTGTCGACGACCTGCTTGCACGGCGGCGGGTCGATCTTCATCTTCGTGCCGTTGGCGGTCGTGATCGACTCGATGGGGTTCGGCGGGCAGTACTTGCCCTCCGCGGCGAGCGTCGCGTAGGAGGAGGCGAGCTGCAGCGGGGTGGAGGAGTCGGAGCCGAGGACGAGGTTGGAGACGGAGTAGTCGTCCTTGGTCTTGACTCCGTTGGTGTAGTTGAGCCCGTAGGGGAGGCCGTAGCCGTCGGTGAGGCCCATCTTGGACATGACCTTGGGGATCCGGCAGGAGCCGATGTCCGAGGCGAGCTGGGCGAAGGAGGTGTTGACCGACATCTTCGTCGCCTGGGCCATGCTCATCGACCCACCGGCGGCCTTCTCGGCGTTGGCCACCTGCCACGGCTCGACGGTCGTGCACTTCTTGTCGAAGTCCTTGGGCATGAAGGTCGCCTGGCCGCCTGCCGGCGCGTTGATCGTGGAGTCGAGGGGCTTGCCCTTCTCCAGCGCGGCGACGAGGGCGTACATCTTCGCGGTCGAGCCGATGGCGAAGCCATTGGTGCCGCCGTACTGGGCGGGCACGCTCCACGCCTGCTCGGAGTACTTCGTCGAGGCCTTCTCCAGGCCGACCTTGTAGGTGGAAGTCTGGGCGATGGCCTTGACGTCGCCGGTGCCCGGCTCGATCATCGCCGAGGCGGCGCCGAAGCGCTCGGTCCCGGCCGGGACCCGCTCGGTGAGGTCGTCCTTGAGCTTCTTCTGCCAGTCGCGACGCAGCGTGGTCTTGATCTTCAGACCGGCGGTGTTGACCGTCTGCATCCGCTCGTCGGGGTTGGACCCGAGCTCGGGCATCTGCTTGAGGTAGGCGATGACGTAGTTGCAGAAGTAGGGGTCCACGGACTTGGAGCAGGTGCCGCCCTCGTTGGTGCTGAGCTTGACCATGTCCTTGACGTCCTTGGACTTGGCCGACTCGGCCTGACCCGGCTCGATCATGCCCAGGCTGGCCATGCGGTCGAGGACGAGGTCGCGCCGCTCCTGGACCTCGTCCGGGTTGTTGCTGATGCTCAGCCGGCTGGGCGACTGGACGACGCCGGCGAGGGTGGCCGACTCGGCGATTGTCAGGTCCTTGGCCGACTTGCTGAAGAACCGCTTGGCGGCGGCCTCGACGCCGTAGGCGTTGTCGCCGTAGAGCGCGAGGTTGAGATAGCTGGTGAGGATCTGGTCCTTGGTGTGGGTCTTCTCGACGTTGAGCGCGAACTTCAGCTCCTGCAGCTTGCGGGAGTAGGTCTGCTCCGTCGCGGCCTGGATGCCCTCCTGGTTGTCCTCACGCTTGGCCTTCTCGATGAGCATGAGCTTGACGTACTGCTGGGTGATCGAGGACCCACCCTGGGTCTGCCCCTCGGAGGCATTGGAGACGAGCGCGCGCATCGTGCCGCGCACGTCGATGCCACCGTGCTCGTAGAAGCGGCTGTCCTCGATGGCCAGCTGCGCCTTGCGCATCCACGGGGAGATGTCCTTCAAGGGCACGACGATCCGGTTCTCGTCGTACGGCGTGGCGAGCAGCCGGCCGTCCGCGGAGTAGATCTTCGACTGCTGCGAGAGCGGGTTCGCCGTGAACTCGTCGTCCATGTTGTTGAACCCGTCGGCAGTCGACTTCGCAGCACCACCCGTGGACCCCACGAAGGGGATGACGAGCCCGGCTCCGACGAGGCCGATACCCACGGACACCGCAACGAAGGCCACGAGCAGACGAGCGAGGTGCGGCATCCGTGAGGCAGACATGCCCAAAAGGGTAACTGCCGAACCTGAGCATCGTCCGAAGGCTGGCGGGGCTTTTCGCCCGTCAGGAGCGGCCGCCGATGGCCTCGCCGATCTCGCGCAGACCCTCGAGGTCGTGGATGTCGACGGGGTGGGCCGGGACGGTCCCCAGAGGTACCCCCGGGTGGGAGGTGGCGAAGCGGGTGATGACCCCCCGGTGCCGGGCCGCGGTCTCGGCGACCTCGACGTGGACGCGGAGCAGGGCCGCGGCGAGATCATGGTCACCGAGCGCCTCGAGCTGGGCCGCGGCCTCCTCGGCGCGGCCGGCGGACAGCTGCTTGGCCGCCGTGAGGCGCACCCTGTTGACGAGGACCCCGGCGAGGGGCATGCGGTCGCTGGAGAGCCGCTCGATGAAGTACCCCGCCTCGCGCATGGCGTCCCGCTCCGGGGCGGCGACGACGAGGAAGGCCGTCTCGTCGTCGGCGAGGAGGGCGTAGGTCTCGTCGGCGCGCTGGCGGAACCCGCCGAACATCGTGTCCGTGGCCGCGACGAAGGTCTGGACGTCGCGGAGGAAGTCGCCCCCGAGAAGCTTGGTCATGATCCCGCTCGCGAGGGAGACGCCCGCGCCGAAGACCTTGAGGGAGGCCCGGCCGCCCGCCTTCGCCGGGGCCGTGAGGATGCGGATGAAGCGTCCGTCGAGGAAGGACCCCAACCGCTGGGGGGCGTCGAGGAAGTCCAGCGCCGACCGGGAGGGCGGGGTGTCGACGACGATGAGGTCCCAGTCCCGGGAGCCGTCCGCGATCTGGCCCCGGAGCTGGCCCAGCTTTTCCATCGCCATGTACTCCTGCGTCCCGGCGAAGGAGCTGGACACCGCGATGTAGAAGGGGTTGTCGAGGATCTGGGCGGCCTTGTCGGGGGTGGCGTGGGCCTCGACGACCTCGTCGAAGGTCCGCTTCATGTCGAGCATCATCGCGTCGAGGGAGCCGCCTGCGGAGGTGTCCAGCCCCTCGACGGGACGAGGCGTGTTGTCCAGCTCCTCCAGCCCGAGGGACTGGGCGAGCCGGCGGGCCGGGTCGATGGTGAGCACGACGACCCGGCGCCCCTGCTCGGCGGCCCGCAGCGCGAGGGCGGCGGCGGTCGTCGTCTTGCCGACGCCACCGGACCCGCAGCAGACGATGATCCGCCGCTCCTCGTCGGCGAGGACCGCGTCGAGGTCGAGTCGGGCCTGGTCGCGGGCGGCCATCAGAGGCCCCCCTGCTCGTCCAGGTGGGTGGCGAGCAGGCGCAGCCCACCGCTCTCCACGCCGTCGGGGAGGTGCGGGAGGTCCCGCACGGGGACGGGCAGCTCGTCGAGGATCTGTCGCTGCTCCTCCTGGAGCCGGGCCCGCTGGACGTGGTCGGCGCCCTCGCGGAGCAGGCCCTGGAGCATGGCTGGTCCGGCCTTGACGTCGACGGCCGCGAGGGCGTCCGCGAGCACCGCAGTCGGCGGTTCCTCGGCCATGACGGCACCCGCCTGCTCGTCGGTGAGCGCCGACGGGCGGATCCCGTTGGCGATGACCGACCCCACGCGAAGGGAGAGGTCCCCGAGCTCGTCGATGGCGTCCAGGGTCTCCTGGACGGGCATGTCCTCGAGCAGGGTGACGACGTGGACGAGGGCGGCCGGGCTCTGCAGGAGCCGGGTGATGGAGTCGGCCTGGGTGCGGACGGGCCCGATCCGCGCCACCTCCGAGACCTCGGAGTTCACCGCGAGGAAGCGGCCGATCCGGCCGGTCGGCGGGGCATCGAGGACGACGGCGTCGTAGACGGGGCGCTTCCTCGCCCCCTTCGTCCGGCGACCGACCGCCTCGTAGACCTTGCCGATGAGGAGGACATCGCGCACGCCCGGGGCGATCGTCGTCGCGAAGTCGACCGCACCGACCTTCTCGAGCACGCTGCCCGCCCGGCCGAGCTTGTAGAACTTCTGGAGGTACTCGAGCAGGGCACTCTTCGCGTCGACGGCGAGGCCGAGGAGCTCGCCCCCGGAGGGGTCGGTCACGAGGGGACGCTCGGTGGCACCGAGGGGGGCGACGTCGAGGACCTGCGAGATGCCCTGTCGTCCCTCGACCTCGACGAGCAGGACCCGCTGCCCGCGCGCGACGAGGGCCAGCGCCATGGCCGCGGCCACGGTCGTCTTGCCCGCACCGCCCTTGCCGGTGACCACGTGCAGTCGCACGCGCGGATCCGAGGGGACGTCCACGCCTCACACCCTACGAGTAGGGTGCCGACATGACCCAGTGGGAGTACGTCACCGTTCCGCTCATCGTCCACGCGACCAAGCAGATCCTCGACCAGTGGGGCGAGGACGGCTGGGAGCTCGTGCAGGTCCTCCAGGGCGACGGGGGCAACCTCGTGGCCTACCTCAAGCGACCCAAGGGCGCCTGATGGGACGCATCGAGGACCGTCTCGGCGAGCTCTCGATCACCCTCGCCGACCCCGCGCCGCCTGCGGGCGCCTACGTCCCGGCGCTCGTCGACGGCGACCACGTCCTCACCTCCGGCCAGCTGCCCCTCGTCGACGGCTCGCTGCCGGTCACGGGGCACGTCGGCGCCGAGGTCGACCCCGAGCAGGCGAAGGAGATGGCACGGCTGTGCGCCATCAACGCGCTGGCCGCGATCCGCTCCGTCATCGGCGACCTCGATCGTGTCGAGCAGGTCGTCAAGGTCGTCGGCTTCGTCTCCAGCGCCCCCGACTTCACCGGTCAGCCGGAGGTCATCAACGGCGCGAGCGAGCTCCTCGGCGAGGTCTTCGGCGAGGCCGGTGAGCACGCCCGGTCGGCCGTGGGCGTCGCCGCGCTGCCGCTCGGGGCGCCCGTGGAGGTCGAGCTGACCGTCCGGGTCCGTTCCTGATGGCAGATCGCGACTTCCTCCTCGGCGACGTCGCCCAGGCCTCGCTCGGCCTCGACGGCGATGCGCCGGAGGTGACCGAGCCGGTCCCCGCGAAGCTCTCCTCGAGCGTCATGCTCGTCCGCGACGACGAGGGGCCGCTCGAGGTCTTCATGCTCCGTCGGGTCGGGTCGATGGCCTTCGCGGCGTCGATGCACGTCTTCCCCGGCGGGGGCGTCGACCAGCGCGATGCGGAGGACGAGCTGCCGTGGGCGGGGCCGAGCGTGGGCGAGTGGGCCGAGATCCTCGAGACCGACGAGGCCAGCGCCCGGATGCTCGTGGCCGCCGCCGTGCGCGAGATCTTCGAGGAGACGGGCGTGCTGCTCGCCTCCCCGGTCGATGACGAAGGGGGAGCCCCCCACCTCGACGAGGAGGTCGCCGCCGACCTGCGGGCGCGCCTGGTGGCGCACGAGATCGGCTTCGGCGAGGTCCTCCTCGAGCACCATCTCGTCCTCCGCAGCGACCTGCTCCGCTACCGGGCGCACTGGATCACCCCCGTGGTCGAGCCGCGCCGCTACGACACCCGGTTCTTCGTGGCGGCCGTGCCCGTGGGGCAGGAGCCCGACGGGGACACGAGCGAGGCCGACCTCTCGGAGTGGGTGCGTCCGCAGGGCGTGCTCGACGCCTTCGCCGACGGTGACCTGCTCCTGCTGCCCCCGACCATCGTCTGCCTCGAGCAGCTGGCCGAGGTGACGACCGTGAGCGGGGCGCTCTCGCAGGACCTGACGGTCGCGCCGGTCATGCCCGAGTTCGTCCTGACCGAGGCGGGGCCGGCGATGCGGGCGGCCCTCCCGTGAGCCCGGCCGTCGCACCCGAGCCTTCCGCCCCCTTCGGGTCGTGGGTCGGCGGTCAGATCACCCCGCACGCCCACTGCCTCCTCCAGGGCAACCCCGGTCCGATGACCCTGGACGGCACCAACACCTGGGTCCTCCTCGCGCCGGGCGGCACCGAGGCGATCGTCATCGACCCGGGTGAGGACGAGCCGGCGCACCAGCAGCGGGTCGTCGACCACGTGGCGGAGCAGGGCGCGCGCGTCTCGCGGATCGTCCTCACCCACGGGCACCACGACCACAGCGAGGGTGCGCCCCGCCTGGCCCGGCTCACCGGGGCGCCGGTGCAGGCCGTCGGCAGCGGGCACGACGACCTCGCCGACGGGGACGTCCTGCGGGCGGGTGACCTCGAGGTCCGGGTCGTCACGACACCGGGACACACGGCGGACTCGATCTCCTTCGCGCTACCGGCCGACCACGCCCTGCTCACCGGTGACACCGTCCTGGGGCGGGGGACCACCGTCGTCGCGCACCCGGACGGCGAGCTGGCGGCCTACCTCGACTCCCTCGAGCGCATCCGCGACCTCACCGGTCAGGGGGACGTGACCTCGATCCTGCCGGGGCACGGCCCGACCGTCCCCGATGCCGCGGCGATGGTCGACTTCTACCGGGTCCATCGGCGCGAGCGCCTCGACCAGGTGCGTCAGGCGCTGGCCGACGGCGCCCGGGATGCAGGCGAGGTGGTTGCCCGGGTGTACGCGGACGTCGATCGTTCGGTCTGGCCCGCGGCCACGATGTCGGTCCGCGCCCAGATGGTCTACCTCGAGGCCTGACCCACCGGGGTCAGCGAGCGCGGCGCTGGAGCCGCTCGACGTCGGTGAGGAGGACGGCGCGCGCCTCGAGCCGCAGCCAGCCACGTCCGGCGAAGTCGGCGAGGGCCTTGTTCACCGTCTCGCGGGAGGCGCCGACGAGCTGGGCCAGCTCCTCCTGGGTGAGGTCGTGGCCGACCATGACGCCCTCCTCGACCGGCCGGCCGAAGCGCTGGCTCAGCTCGAGCAGGGCCTTGGCCACGCGGCCGGGGACGTCGGTGAAGACGAGGTCGGCGAGGTTCTCGTTCGTGCGGCGCAGGCGACGCGCGAGCGCGGCGAGCAGGGTGCCGGCGATGCGCGGGTGGTCACCGAGCAGGGAGACGAGCTGCTCGTGGCCGAGGCCGATGAGCTGGGTCTCCGCGACGGCGGTCGCGGTCGCGGTGCGGGGCCCGGGGTCGAAGAGGCTGAGCTCGCCGAGCATCTCGGAGGGGCCGAGGATCGCGAGGAGGTTCTCGCGGCCGTCGGTGGAGGAGCGGCCGAGCTTGATCTTGCCCTCGGTGATCACATAGAGGCGGTCGCCCTGGTCGCCCTCGTTGAAGAGGATGTCCCCGCGTTCCATCCGGACGGGGGTCATCGTCGCCATCACCTCTGCGGCGTCGGCGTCGTCAAGAGTCGCGAAGAGCGGGGCGCGGCGTACGACATCGAGGTTCACACAGGGCAGTGTGCCATGACACCGCAGCCCACGGGCCTAGGCTGCGGGGGTGTCTGTCGTTCGCGAGGAGTCCCCACTGGCCCTGACCCGTCGTGCGCGCCGGATGTACCGCGTGCTGCACGAGCGGTACCCGTACGCGCACTGCGAGCTCGACTTCGAGAACCCGCTCCAGCTGCTCGTCGCGACGGTCCTGTCCGCCCAGACGACGGATGTCACGGTCAACAAGGTGACGCCGGCCCTCTTCCGGCGGTGGCCGACGGCGGCCGACCTCGCCGGTGCGGACCGCACCGAGATGGAGGAGGTGCTCCGACCCACCGGCTTCTACCGGGCCAAGACCAACTCCGTGCTCAAGCTGGCTGCGGCGATCGTCGAGGAGCACGAAGGGGAGGTCCCGCCCCGTCTCGAGGACCTCGTCCGGCTGCCCGGGGTGGGCCGCAAGACGGCGAACGTCGTCCTGGGCAATGCCTTCGGCATCCCGGGGATCACCGTCGACACCCACTTCGGCCGGCTGGCCCGGCGGATGGGGTGGACCGACGAGGAGGACCCGGTCAAGGTCGAGCACGCGGTGGGTGAGCTCGTGCCGCGCAAGGAGTGGACCATGCTCAGCCACGTCGTGATCTTCCACGGGCGTCGGACCTGCCACGCGCGTCGCCCGGCCTGTGGCGCCTGCCCCGTGGCCCGCTGGTGCCCCTCCGCAGGGATCGGGGAGAGCGATCCTGACAAGGCGGCGAAGCTCCTCAAGTTCGAGCTGGCTCCGACCGCCGGAGGGAAGGGGAGGTGACCGCCGTCGACCCGGATCCTCCCGAGTGGTTGCTCCGGGTGGAGGACGCCCTGCGAGCCGCCCCTCCGGAGTGGTTCACGACCTACCGCCCGCCGGCGGATCCTCCCCGCCGCTCGGCGGTGCTCATGCTCTTCGGGCCCGGTGAGGGAGGACCCGGCGTCGTCCTCACCGAGCGCTCGGAGACCCTGCGTAGCCACGCGAGCCAGGTCTCCTTCCCGGGCGGCAAGCTCGACCCGGGGGAGTCGCCGGTCGAGGCCGCGCTGCGGGAGACGTGGGAGGAGGTCGGCGTCGATCCCGAGACCGTGGAGGTCATCGGCTCCCTCCCCGACCTCTGGTTGAGCCCGAGCCAGAACGCCGTCACTCCGGTCATCGGGTGGTGCCGGGACCTGGGTGGGCTGCGCGTCGTGGACCGGGGTGAGGTGGCCCGGGTCGAGACCGTGCCGGTCGCCCACCTCGTGGACCCCGCGCGTCGCTTCACCGTCAAGGGTCCGAGCGGCTACGTCGGCCCGGGCTTCGAGGCCGCCGGCCTCTTCGTGTGGGGTTTCACCGCGCAACTGCTCACCGTGCTCTTCGAGGTCGGGGGAGTGGCCGGCGAGTGGGACGAGTCGATCCGGCGCCGGCTGCCGTGGCGCTTCGTCCGTCAGTTCCTCAGGTCACGGGGTGGGCGGCGGCCAACCAGGGGATGAGGAGTGCGGCCAGCGCGTCCGGCGCCTCCTCGGGCACGAAGTGGCCCACGTCCGGAACCTCGCTCGTCTGGAGCGGGCCGCGCGTGCACCGCCGACTCTCCGCGGCGAGGGCGGGCAGTGCCGTGGGGTCCTGCGCGCCGTGGACGTGGAGGACCGGGACGTCGATCGGCTCGCGGACCCGACGGAGGTAGCGCCACCCAGACGGGGTGATGAGGCACCGGTGGTACCAGCGGTGGTACTCCGCCGCCGCGTGCCCGGCGAAGGGCACGGACATGGCCTCGGTGTAGCGATCGACCATCTCCGCCGTCAGCCAGCCGTCGTCGCGCCCGGACCACCGACGCAACCGCCGCTCCACATCGGGTGCCTGGCGCTCGGAGGCGAAGGGGGTCTGCATCCCGCGGAGGTGGCCGTTGGCGCGCAGCTGCAGGGGATGGCGCCACATCGCGGTGTGGAAGACCGACGGGTGGGGCGCGCCGATGGGCGCGATGGCCGCCGTGACCCCGGGATGGTGGCTCGGCATGCTCCAGGCGAACCACGCGCCCAGTCCCTGACCGACGATCGCGGCCCGGTCGCCGCCGAGGCTGCGGATGATGGCGGCGAGGTCGTCGCAGGCCGTCGTCGCGTCGTAGCCGGCAGGCGGTTTGTCACTGGCACCGAAGCCGCGCAGGTCCACGGCCACGGCCCGGTAGCCCGCGGCAGCGGTCGGGGGGAGCAGGTGGCGCCAGGCCCACCAGAACTGCGGGTGGCCGTGGACGAAGAGCACGACGGGGCCGCTGCCCATCGAGGCGACGTGGAAGCGGGCGCCGTTCGCGGAGACGAACCGGTGCTCCCACGGGCCCTCGACGAGGGCAGCGGCGGCGTCGGGAGGGTTCAGCTGCCCGGCTTGATGGCCGCGACGGTGTCCTGCGCGTTGCGGATCGCCCGCTGCGGGACGGCGTTGGCCTTCGCCTTCTTCACGGCCTTGAGGCCGAGCAGGCCGAGGACTGCGGCGAAGGCGAAGAGCACGAGCGTCATGATGAGGTAGCCCGCCCACACCGGCAGCCAGATCGCGATGACCTGCGCGAGGGTGTGGAAGAGGAAGATGAGCCCGAGGAGAGCAAGGAAGCCGGCGACGGCGAGGAAGGCCACGCCCTTGCCGCCGAAGGAGATGCCCTTGGTGACCTCGGCCTTGGCAAGCTGGATCTCGCTCTGGACGAGCGCCGAGATGTCGTGCGAGGCATCGGCGACCAGCTGGCCGACGGTGCGCTCGGTCTCGCCGGGGGCGGGCTGGCCGGTGAGGCGGCTCGAGGCTCGTTCGCTCGCGGTGCGGGTGGCGCTGTCATTGCTCATGTGCGCAAGCCTACCCACGCGTTGTGCAGTTGGTCCCCAGTTGGGGTCCATCGCGCGGGTCACGGTACGGCGTCTGCCGGCGTGATGGTGCTCGGTCGGAACGCCGGGCGAAGTCCGGGTGAATCCTCACCGCAGTGGGTCCGATCGGCCGGTGCAGAGGCACGAAGGGGGCCACCATGGACCCATGAGCTACGGCGAGGAGAGCGAGCCTCTGGCGATCGCCCACCGTGGTGGTGCCGACCTCGCGCCCGAGAACACGCTGGCGGCCTTCGGGATGTCGACCGCTCTGGGCCTGCGGTACCTCGAGTCCGACATCCGGCTTACGGCCGACGGCGAGCTCGTGTGCTTCCACGACGAGCACCTCGAGCGCTGCACGACCGGGACGGGGCGGATCGGGGACCACACCAGCCGTGAGCTGCGAGCCCGGGTTCGCGTGGGTGGGACGGAGCCGATCCCCACGCTGCGGGAGGCGCTCGAAACCTTCCCGGACGCACGCTTCACCGTGGACCTCAAGGATCGGGCGGCCATCGCGCCGATGGCCCGGCTGCTGCAGCGCAGGGACTACGCGGAGCGAGTCTGCGTCGCCGGTGCGTGGGACGGCTGGCTCCAGCTCCTGGCCTCCCAGGCACCCCACGTGCGCACGGCACTCGGCTGGCGGTCCCTCGTCGCCCTCATCTCCGCATCCAAGGCGGGCCTCCAGCCGCCGGCCTCGGTCGTCACGGGACGTTTCGCGCACGTGCCGATCCGCCTCGGACGCCTGCCGATCCATTCACCGAGCCTCATCCGTCGGGCTCGGCGGCTCGGGGTCCGCGTGGTCGTCTGGACCGTCGACGAGCCGGATCTCATGCACGAGCTCCTCGATATGGGTGTCGACGGGATCATCACCGACCGACCCGACGTCCTGCGCAGCGTGATGATCCAGCGGGGGGTGTGGACACCCATGCCACCGCGACCGCCCGAGCACCGGGCCACTGGTCGTCCGAGCCTCGCGGAGCACGGTCGGGGAGCGGGTCTGCAGGGGCGCTGAGGGCCCGACAGGGAGGCGATTTGGTCATCGCCGGATCGGTGATCTAGTGTTCCTTCTCGTCAGCCCGCAAGGGAGGAACGGACACCAAGCGGCGGCCCTTACCGGGTCGCACCAGGCAGGCCGGTCCCAGGACTGACTGCCCCTTCGTCCAGATCACGAGGAACCACGGCCCAGCGCCACGGACTCCGAGGATTTGGAGCCGAGCAGCCCGACTGCTACGGTGGGCCCCCGCTGCTGAAGATCCAAGCGCGATCGACCAGCCACTGCTCGCGAAGCAGGGCCGGATTTGACGCCCAAGTATGGCCAGCAGCAAACTAGAGAAGTTGCCCCTTGTGCAGGTCGCTCTTTTGGGTGGTTTGTGTGGGGTGTGCGTGTGAATCTTGAGAACTCAACAGCGTGTCAAGTGATCGATGCCAATACCTGGTGTCTTGAACCTTTGTGTTTGAGGC
>DXAR01000083.1 GCA_019116945.1 Candidatus Janibacter merdipullorum
GCGGGCCTCGTCGACCGGTGGCTGCCGGAGTGGGCGAGCGTCCGCAGCCGCCCCCAGCGGCACCCCGTGCACCGGCACACCGTCGACCGGCACCTCGTCGAGACCGTCGAACGGGCCGCTGCCCTCAGCGCCGACGTCGCCCGCCCCGACCTGCTGCTCATCGCGGCGCTGCTCCACGACATCGGCAAGGTCGCCGGGGCGCGGGACCACGCCCGGGAGGGTGCCGAGATCGCCGGTGAGGTGCTCGACCGCTGGGGGGTCACCGGGGAGGACCGTCGCCTCGTCGTCCTCCTCGTGCGCGAGCACCTCGCGCTCATCGGGATCGCGACCCGCCGGGATCTCGCGGACCCGGCGACCACGACGATGGCCTGCGACCTCGTCGACGACGACATCGAGACCTTCGAGCTGCTGCGCGCGCTGACGATCGCCGACGCCCGGGCCGCCGGACCCACGGCCTGGACGGACTGGCGGGCCAGCCTCGTCGACACGCTCACCGGGCAGGTGCGCGAGCGCCTCACCGGCACCGGACGCGGCACACCCCCGCTGGCACCCCTGCCGGCCGTCGACGAGGTCGGTCGGGCCGCGGCCCGCGCCGGACGTCCGCACGCTCGCGTCGACGCCGAGCCCGGCGGCTGGATCGTGACCCTCCACGCCCCCGACCGCGAGGGCCTCTTCGCCGACACCGCGGGTCTGCTCGCCGCCCAGGGGCTGAGCGTGCGCCGGGCGCGCCTGACCACCGTCGAGGGCCTCGCCGTCAACGAGTGGTTCGTCGAGTCCCCGGGAGGGGACCCGCCGGAGCCGGTCCGGATCGTCGCCGGGATGCAGCGGCTGGCCCAGGGAGAGCGGTCGGCGCTCGCAGCCCTCCACCGGCGTCGGGGTCGGGGCGCGACACACCCCTTCGCCGGCGCCCGCGCCTTCGTGCTGCCCGGCGCGGGCAGCGACGTCACGGTCATCGAGGTCCGCTCCCCGGACCGTCCGGGCCTGCTCCACGACGTGGGCCGCGCCCTCGCCGGCGAAGGGATCTGGGTGCGATCAGCGCACATCTCCACCTGGGCGGGGCAGACGCTGGACACCTTCTACCTCACCGACGGTCCGGGCGGGGCCCTCGCCCCGGCCGCCGTCGCGAGGGCCGTGTCGGCGGTCATCGACGCCTGCGACCGGGGAGGGGACGAAGGGAGCGCCGCGGGAGGATAGCCTTGGCCGAGTGTTCACCAGCCTGTCCGACCGCCTGACCGCGACCTTCAAGAACCTTCGCGGCAAGGGACGCCTGTCCGAGTCCGACGTCAACAAGACGGTCCGGGACATCCGGATGGCCCTCATCGACGCGGATGTCGCCCTGCCCGTCGTCAAGGAGTTCACCTCCGCGGTGCGCGAACGCGCCACCGGAGCGGAGGTCAGCTCGGCGCTCAACCCCGCCCAGCAGGTCATCAAGATCGTCAACGAGGAGCTCGTCGGCATCCTCGGCGGCAACACCCGGACGATCCAGCTCGCCAAGCGCCCGCCGACGGTGATCATGCTCGCCGGCCTCCAGGGCTCGGGCAAGACGACCTTCGCGGGCAAGCTCGGTGCCTGGCTCAAGGAGCAGGGGCACACCCCGATCCTTGTCGCCGCCGACCTCCAGCGGCCCAACGCCGTCACCCAGCTCGAGGTCACCGGTGAGCGCGCCGGGGTGCCGGTCTTCGCGCCGGAGCGGGGCAACAGCGGTGGCCACGACGCCGTCCTCGAGTCGGGGGAGGGAACCCGCTCCTTCGGGGATCCCGTCGCCGTGAGCCGTGCCGGCGTGGCGCACGCCCAGGCCCAGCAGCACGACGTCGTCATCGTCGACACCGCCGGCCGGCTCGCCGTGGACGCCGAGCTCATGCAGCAGGCGGCCGACATCCGTGAGGCGGTCTCCCCGGACGAGGTCCTCTTCGTCATCGACGCGATGATCGGCCAGGCCGCGGTCGAGACGGCCCGGGCCTTCGCCGACGGGGTCGACTTCACCGGTGTCGTCCTCTCCAAGCTCGACGGTGACGCCCGCGGTGGTGCGGCGTTGTCCGTCGCCGGCACGACCGGCCGCCCGATCATGTTCGCCTCCACCGGCGAGCAGACGCGCGACATCGAGGTCTTCCACCCGGACCGGATGGCCAGCCGCATCCTCGACATGGGTGACGTCCTCACCCTCATCGAGCAGGCCGAGCGCGCCTTCGAGCGGGGCCAGGCCGAGGAGATGCAGCGGAAGTTCCTCGCCGAGGAGGACTTCACCTTCGACGACTTCCTCGAGCAGATGAGCGCCATCAAGAAGATGGGCTCGCTGAAGTCGATGCTCAAGATGATGCCCGGCATGGGGCAGATGTCGGCCCAGCTGGACAACCTCGACGAGCGCGAGTTCGACCGCATCGAGGCGATGGTGCGCTCGATGACGAAGTTCGAGCGCACGCACCCCAAGCAGATCAACGGCTCCCGGCGCGCGCGTATCGCCAAGGGGTCCGGTGTCACGGTGTCCGAGGTCAACCAGCTGCTCGAGCGCTTCACCGAGGCGCAGAAGATGATGAAGCAGATGGCCCGCGGTGGCGGCATGCCGGGGATGCCCGGTATGCCCGGCATGGGCGGCGGTGGCGGCGGGGCCCGCAAGAAGGGCAAGCAGCAGCAGCGCAAGAAGGGCAAGTCCGGCAACCCGGCCAAGCGGGCCCAGCAGGAGCGGGAAGCCGCGGAGAAGGCCGCCGGCAAGGGTCCCGCGGGCTCGGCCTTCGGCGGCGGGGGCGCGGGAGCGACCGGTCCGGCCGACCTGGACCCGAGCCAGCTCCCGAAGGGCTTCGAGAAGTTCCTGGGCAAGTGATGGCGATGCCGTCCCTCCACGCCATCAGCTCGGGGGAGGCTGGCCCCCGGGTCGCCTTCTGCCACGGGCTCTTCGGGCAGGGGCGCAACTGGAACCAGATCGCCAAGGGGCTCGCCGACATCTGCCGCCCGACCCTCCTCGACATGCCCGACCACGGCCGGTCGCCGTGGACCGAGCGCTTCGACTACGTCGACGCCGCGGCCCTCGTCGCGGAGTCCCTGCGGGCGATCGACCCCGACGAGCCGTGGATCGTCGTCGGGCACTCCATGGGCGGCAAGATCGCCATGCTCCTGGCACTCACCGAGCCGGAGCTCGTCGAGCGCCTCTGCGTCGTCGACATCTCCCCGGAGGCGACGACCTCCTTCAGCGAGTTCGAGACCTACATCGCCGGGATGGAGGCGATGGATCTCGACCGCATCGAGACCCGGGCCGACGCCGACGCGGCGCTCCGGGACGCCGCCCCCGACCCTGGGGTCCGTGGCTTCCTCCTCCAGAACCTCCGCCGCGAGGGCGACGGGTGGCGCTGGCAACCGAACATCGAGGTCATCGGTCGTGACATCGCGACCATCGGCGGGTGGCCGGCGGAGCGGGTCCGGCAGCTGCCCCCCTTCGTCGGGCCGGTGCTGTGGCTCTCCGGCGAGCGATCCTCCTACGTCATCGACGACAACGACGCGGAGATGCGCCGGCTCTTCCCGCGGGTGCGTCACGTCACGGTCAAGGACGCCGCGCACTGGGTGCACTCCGAGCAGCCCGAGGTGACCATCCAGGCGCTGCGGGCGTTCATCACCTCTGGCGGCTGACACCGGGGTGTGATGGGGTGGAGGGGTCCGTGAGAGCCACCGGACCCCCGAGCGGAAGGACCCCCACCATGTCCCGCATCGCCATCATCGGAGGCCACGGCAAGGTCGCCCTGCTCCTCGCTCCGCTCCTCGTCGAGCAGGACCACACGGTCACCGCCGTCATCCGCAACCCCGACCACGCTGCCGAGGTCGAGGCCGCGGGCGCGACACCCCTCGTCGCCGACGTCGAGCAGCTCGACACCGCCGGCCTCGCCGATGCCCTCCGGGAGCACGACGCCGTCGTGTGGTCCGCCGGAGCCGGTGGGGGCAACCCGGAGCGCACCCGCGCCGTCGACCGGGACGCCGCGATCCGCTCGATGGACGCGGCAGCCGAGGCGGGCGTCGGCCGCTACGTCATGCTCAGTTACTGCGGCGCCGGCCCAGACCACGGCGTCGACCCCGAGACACCCTTCTTCCACTACGCGGAGGCCAAGGCCGCCGCCGACGAGTACCTCCGCGGCACGGACCTGGACTGGACGATCCTCGGCCCGAGCGGGCTGACCCTCGAGGCGCCCACCGGCTCGATCCAGGTCGGGCGCGAGGGATCCGGCACGGTCTCCCGCGGCAATGTCGCGCGGGTCATCGCCGAGACGCTCGACGCCAATGCCACCGTCGGTCGCACGATCGAGTTCCACGACGGGCCGACCCCCATCACCGAGGCGCTGCGGGGATAGCCTCGACCCATGACGGATGTGCTGCATGTCACCGGAGAGGTGCTCGTCTCCGAGCAGGAGAGCGTGCCCGAGCTGTGGGTCATCGACGGCAAGATCTCCTTCAGCCCACCCACGTCCGGTGCAGCCGAGACTGTGAGCGGCTTCGTCCTGCCGGGCTTCGTCGACGCCCACTGCCACGTCGGGCTCGACGCCCACGGTGCCGTGGACGCGGAGACGAGCGAGGCGCAGGCGACGACCGACCGGGACGCGGGGACGCTGCTCATCCGTGATGCCGGGTCGCCAGCCGACACCCGGTGGATCGACGAGCGCGATGACCTGCCCAAGATCATCCGCGCCGGTCGCCACATCGCCCGGACCCGGCGCTACATCCGCAACTTCGCGCACGAGATCGAGCCGGAGCAGCTCGTCTCCCGGGTCCGGGCCGAGGCCCGGGCGGGGGACGGCTGGGTCAAGCTCGTCGGTGACTGGATCGACCGTGATGCCGGTGACCTCACGCCCTGCTGGCCCCGGGACGTCCTCACCGAGGCGATCGCGGCGGCCCACGCGGAGGGCGCCCGGGTCACCGCGCACTGCTTCGGGGAGGAGTCCCTCGCGGACTTCGCCGCGGCGGGCACCGACTGCATCGAGCACGCCACCGGGCTCCTCCCGGAGACCATCGACGCCTTCGCGAGGCAGGACATCGCCATCGTCCCCACGCTCGTCAACATCGAGACCTTCCCGCAGATCGCGGCCCCGGCGGCGGAGAAGTACCCCGACTACCACCGGCACATGCTCGAGCTGCACCAGCGGCGCTTCGAGACGATCGCCGCCGCACGCGATGCCGGCATCGACGTGTACGTCGGGACCGACGCCGGCGGCTCGCTGCCGCACGGCCTCGTGGCTCAGGAGATGGAGCTGCTGACCCGCGCCGGGTTCTCGACGTCCGAGGCCCTCGCGGCCGGCACTTGGCGCTCCCGGGAGTGGCTCGGTCACCCCGCGATCAGCGAAGGGGAGGACGCCGACCTCGTCGTCCTTGCCGAGGACCCCCGCGAGGACGTCCGGGCCTGCGGCACCCCGGAGCACGTCATCCTCCGGGGCGCCCGCGTCGGCGGACGCTGACCGCCCGGCGCCGGGTCGGGACAGGGGCTCTCAGGCGGGGTCGCCGACGAGCTCGCGCTCCTGCGAGGCGGCCTCGGCCGCCTGCTCGGCGCGGTGGGCCCGGAGGCTGTAGACCACGGCGCTCACCCAGGCGACGAGGACGAGGCCGTAGATCGCCCAGGTGACCTCGCCGGTGATGCCGATGCTCTCGAGGATCGTCTTGGCGTTGGTGAGGACGATGATGCCGCCCACCGCGGACCCGAGGACGCGCGGCGGGATCGTCCGCACGAGCCAGGCGGCGATCGGTGCGGCGATGACCCCACCGAGGAGGAGCATCGCGACCCAGGAGAAGTTGATGCCCTGGGAGCCGAGGGCCGCGAGGAAGCCGATGCTCGCCGCCACCGAGATGAGGAACTCGCTCGTGTCGATGGAGCCGACGACCTTGCGGGGCTCGAGGCGGCCGCTCGCGAGGATCGCCGGGGTGCCGACCGGGCCCCAGCCACCGCCACCGGTGGCGTCGACGAAGCCGCC
>DXAR01000084.1 GCA_019116945.1 Candidatus Janibacter merdipullorum
CGACGACGTCCAGACCGAGCCCCTCGTCAAGAAGGACCTGTGGGACCAGAACGCCAGCGCAGCGGTCTGGGACGGGTCGGTCGGTGACGAGAACCTCGGCGCGAGCGGGGAGGTCCTCTCCGCCCAGGCCGGGACCTCGGGCGAGGCCGGCATCAGCATGGAGGACGGGGCCTACGTCAAGGCCAACGCGGAGGCGGGCGCCTACCTGGCCCGCGGCGAGGCCCACTACCAGAACGACTACGGCACCCAGGCCAGTGGCGAGGCCATGGTCGGCGCCGAGGCCACCGCGGAGGGTCAGGCCTCCATCGGCCCGGGTGGGGCCAAGGTCGAGGCCGGCCTCGAGGCCTTCGCCGGGGGCAAGGCCGAGGTCAACGCCAGCCAGGACATCGGCGACTACGGCACGGTCGGGGCGGGGGCCGAGGTCTCCTACGGCATCGGTGCCCACGCGAATGTCGACGGCGAGATCAGCGCCGACCGGATCGGCGTCTCCGTCGATGTGGGCGCGACCCTCGGCATCGGTGCCGGCGTGAACTTCGATGTCTCCGTCTCGCCGTCGGAGATCATCAGCGACATCGGTGACGCGGGCCAGGCCTTCGCCGAGTCGGACTGGAACCCCGGCAACTGGTGGTAACCCACCACCGCACACCGCCTCGGTAATGGCAGGCTGGGACCCACGGACCCGCCCGCCTCCCACCACTGACCCCAGGAGAGCAGCATGCCCAGCACCGTCACCTACCCGAGCCCCGTCGTCCCGGGTCCGCCCCCGATCCACCTCGAGATGCCCGATGGCTGGATCCAGGTGTGGGCGCCGGACACCCTCATCGCCATCCGCGACGACGCCCGCGGCGCGGACCACTTCCTCGCGAACCTCGTCGTGCGCTTCTACCAGCGCCTCGCGCCCTTCGGCCCCGACGAGATCAAGGCGGAGCTCGAAGGGCACGCCCAGCAGCGCCAGGACGGTGAGCTCGGCCCGCTGAAGTCGCAGGACGTGGGTGGTCGCCAGTGGCTCGGGGCGGACCTCGCCTTCGTCGACGAGCAGGCGGGGACGGTGGCCCAGGCGCACTGGTTCACGGCCCAGCAGCAGAACGACGTCATCGACATCATCCAGGTGACCGGCTCCTATGCCGGGTCCCGCCGCGAGACGGACTACGCCATCATCGACCGGATCGTCGACTCCATCCGCGTGAATCCCTGACCTTCGAGGCGACCCCACGAGGGTTGTCGGTCATGATGGAGCCACACGAGGGAGGGGCAGATCACCCATGCCACAGCTGAAGTACCCCAGCGACACGTTCCCGGGGCCGCCGAGCGTCACCGTCGACACGCCGGAGACGTGGGCCCCGGTCCGCGTCGGGGGGACCCTGCTCGCCTGCCGGCGCATCGACAGCGACCAGGGCTTCGCGCCCAATGTCGTCGTCCGCGGGTTCCAGCGGTCGTCCGACTTCACGATGCGCCACGCGCTCGCGGAGCTGCGGGGGTTCGTCGACGAGCAGGGGTCGGGCACCGTCGACGAGCCCTTCGAGCTCGAGCTCGGCGGGGTGCCCTTCCTCGGTGTCAACGTGTCCTGGGTCGATCCGGAGATCGGGACCGTCGTGCAGATCCACCTCTTCGCCGGGTCGCGCCGGGGGCGCATCGTCGACCTCGTCCAGGCCACGGGATCGGTCGGCGGTGACGACGCGCAGAGCTCGTACGGCGAGGTGCAGCAGATCCTGCAGACCATCCGGATCGTCAAGTGAGCGCCGTGACCGAGTCTCCTGACGTACCCGGCCTGCTCCTCAAGGTCGGTGCGGCCACCGACACCGGCCGCGTGCGGGACCACAACGAGGACTCCGCCCTCGCCGAGGGCGGCCTCTTCGTCGTCGCCGACGGCATGGGTGGTCACGCGGCAGGGGAGGTCGCGAGCGGCATCGTCGTGGAGACGATGCGCGAGCTGGTCGACCGTGCCGATCTCACGAGCGACGACGTCACCCAGCAGCTGCTCGTCGCCAACGAGCGCATCCTCGAGGCCGTCGCCTCCCATCCCGAGCAGAAGGGGATGGGCACGACCGCCGCCGGCATCGTCCTCGTCACGGTCGGGGGTGCGGACCACTGGGCCGTCTTCAACGTCGGTGACTCACGGGTGTACCGCTACATCGACGGCACCCTGACGCAGATCACCGTCGACCACTCCGAGGTCCAGGAGCTCGTCGACGCCGGCGTCATCAGCCCGGACGAGGCCCTGGTCCACCCGGCCCGCAATGTCGTCACCCGCTCGCTCGGGACGGACTACGCCTACCAGTCCGATGTGTGGGTCCTCCCGCCCTACGCGGGTGAGCGCTTCGTCATCTGCAGCGACGGTCTGACGAACGAGGTCCCCGACGACCGGATGCGTGAGATCCTGCACCTGAACCCCGACCCACAGATGGCGGCGGAGGAGCTCGTCCGTGCCGCCGTGGAGGCCGGGGGGAGGGACAACGTGACCGTCGTCGTGGTCAACCTCGACGGCGACATCGGCGATGACCTGACCGAGACGAGCCCACGGGCCGAGGCCGACACCGCTCCTCGCGGACGCCCCGGCGACTGAAGGAGTGACCATGGAGACGAGGATCGAGGGCCGGGACGGCTGGATCGAGGTCACCCACCCCGGAGTGCAGGTGCTGGCGAAGGGGGACGCCGCCCTGCGGGAGCGTCTCGAGACCGCTCTCGCCGAGGCGGGGGAGGACGACCCCGCTGACGTCGTCACCGACGAGCTGACCATCGGGGGCGTGCGTCGCACCCCGGACTTCGTCCTCCTCGACGGGGCCGCGGGACGGGTTCTCGTGCGGGGCTCGGCCGTCGCCCAGCTCTCCGCCGCCGACGGCTCGACCCGTGATGTCCTCGCGCCCGCCCGGGGGCCGTGGGCCGACGAGGACGTCGACGCGAGCACGACATCGATCACGCTCCTCACCGGGGAGTCCGAGCAGGAGACTGCTCCCGAGCCCGAGCCGGTTGGCTCGGAGCCTGACCCTGAGCCGGAGCCGGCTGCCCCCGCGAGCGAGGCGCCGGCGCCGGGCTGGGCCATGCCCTCGGTCTTCGGCGCCGCTGGTGCTGCGGGCGCCGCGGGCGCCGCGGGTGTCGCGTCGGGCCAGGAGCGTCCGTCGCTGAGCGTCGTCCCCGACGGCCCCTCCAGCACCCCCGCCGACGCGTCCCCCGAGGCGACCCCCGTGGACGAGGGCGAGGTCGTCGAGGCACCTGCACCGCAGGGTCAGGACATCGCCGCCGACGAGCCCGAGCCCGAGCCGGAGACCGCACCCGAGCCCGAGCAGGCGGCCGACCCCGGGGCCTCCGCGGAGCCCGCGGGCGAGGACGACGAGGACCTCCCGAGCTTCGACTTCCTCTTCGGCAACACGAGCCACCACCGCAGCTCTCTCCTCGCCGGTCTCGAGGCCGAGGAAGCGGAGGAGCCGGCCATCGACTCCGGCCCGGTGGCTGCCGCGGGCGGGTACCAGGCGCCGGAGAACCCGACGAATGCCACGCTCGC
>DXAR01000085.1 GCA_019116945.1 Candidatus Janibacter merdipullorum
GCGGCCTTGAGCAGCTGCTGCTTGGCCAGCGCCGCCGCGACCCGGACGGGCGTGTAGGTCGAGATCGTCGTGTTGGAGCCGCCGGTGAGCTGGTTGAAGAGCAGCTCGGGTCGGGCCTTCGCGAGGGAGACGTCGACCTTGTCGAGGGGGAGGTCGAGCTCCTCGGCGATGATCATCGCGGTCGAGGTGACGATGCCCTGGCCGACCTCGGCCCGGGGGAGCGCGAAGGAGGCCCGGCCGTCCTCGCCGATCGACACCTTGATGAGGTTGGCGGTGGGGGCGGCGGCCAGGGTGAGCAGGTCGTTGAGGTCGAGGATCTCGGGGACGGAGGGCGGGGACGGGACGGCCTCGGCCTCCTGCTGGTCGAGGGTGAGCTCGGCGGCGGTGACGAGCGTGGCGCCTGCGAGGACGTACCCCATGAAGGAGCGGCGGCTCGGTCCGGGCGTGGCCGGGGCCTCCGGGTCACTGGGCTGGGCGTGGGACATGCGTGCCTCCGATGTCGACGGCGGTGTCGTGGGCTACCGAGCAGTAGAGCGGAGTCGGCGGCCGCTCGCGACCGGAGGGCGCCCACGATCCGGGCGCTCCGGTTGTGCACTGCGCACAGCAGGTCGGGCGAAGGGAGTCAGCCGAGCCCGATGTCCCGGGCGGTGAGGGCCAGCGCGAGTCCCACCGGCGGTGGGGCGTCCGTGAGCCGGTGGCCGGTGAGCTGGGTGAACCGGCCGAGCCGGTTGAGCACGGTGTTGCGGTGGCAGGGGATGGTCGCGGCGGCGTGGGTGGCGGAGCCTCCTGCGTCGACCCACGCCTGGAGGGTGTCGACGAGCTCGTCGGCCTCGACCTCGGGCAGGGAGCGAAGGGGGCCGAGCCACTGGTCGACGAGGCGGCGGGCGATCTCGGGGGAGCTGAGGAGCAGGGCCGGCACGAGGCGGCGGTCGTAGGCGTGGATCCCGGAGCCGGGCGCGATCCCCTCGGCGGCCATCCGTGCCTGCTCGAAGGCCCGGTCGGTCTCGGCGAGGCCGTGGCACCGGCCGGAGACGCCGCCGTCGAGCCCGCGCAGCCCGCCCAGCGCGGTGACGAGCGGACGGTGGTCTGCGTCCTGGGGGAGGGCGAGCAGGGCGATGACGTCTCCGTCGGCCCTGGCCTGCCAGGCCGTCGTCGCGTCGTAGGAGGTCGCCACGGCGTCCACCACCGCGGCGGCGTCCTCCGGCGTGGTGCGGTGCAGCAGCAGGAGGATCAGTGGGGCGTCGGCGGGCAGGTCGAGACCGCGTGAGGCCGCCTGGGCGAAGGACTGCTCGCGGGCGCGGCCGCCGAGCAACCCCTCCCACAGGGCGGCGACCCGCTGGGTGTCGGCCCGCAGCAGTCGCTGCTCGGTCCGGCGGTAGGAGCCGGCCACCTCCGCGGAGGACCGGTCGACACTCGCCCAGAGCCAGACCCCCAGGTCGCGGAAGCTCGTCGGGTCGAGCGGTGGGTCGGCGCGCTCGACGAGGTCCTCCCAGATGAGCCGTCCGCCGATCCGGTAGGAGCGGAGGACGTCGTCGAGGGGCAGCCCCTGCTCGGCGCGCCGCTGACCGGTCGCCCGCGCCGCGTCGAAGAGGGGCTCCATGTCCTCGACGGAGGCGAGCCCGCCGTCGGGCAGCACGGCGAGGACGAGCATGTCGAGCAGCCGCTCGACGTTGTCGTAGCAGGAGCGCCACAGGTCCTCGTCGGGGACGACACCGCTCGTGTCGTACGCGGCGTTCTCCCGGGCGATCGAGTCGACGAGGCGGCGGGTGATGGGCTCCACGCGCTGGGCACGGGCCCGCACGAGCAGCAGGGCCAGCAGGCCGGGTTCGCGCGGGGGGTCCACCCGGGGGGCTGGGGCCATGCCTCCTCCGTCCTGCCAGGGCTGCCTCGGTGCAGCGCCGGACAGTCTAGGGAGGTCGCGCGAGGGCGCGCCCGCGCAGCCCACACCCGGGCCGGCGATGACAGGATGCCACGGTGCCTTCCTTGACCCGTGCCGAAGCCCGTGACCGCGCCGAACTGCTCTCCGTGAGCCGGATGGAGGTCGAGCTCGACCTCGACCGGGGGGCGGAGACCTTCGGCTCGGTGACGCGGATCCATGTCACCGCGACCGGCGACGGGCAGACCTTCGTCGACGTCAAGCCGGTGACCCTGCACCGGGCGAGCCTCGATGGCGAGGCGCTCGACGTGACGGCACTGTCCGACGGGCGCCTGCCGCTGACGATCACCGCCGGTGAGCACGTCGTCGAGATCGAGGCGACGATGGCCTTCAGCCACGACGGGGAGGGTCTGCACCGGGCGACCGACCCTGCGGACGGCGAGGACTACGTCTTCAGCCACCTCTTCCTCGACGCCGCGCCGGCCGTCTTCGCCTGCCTCGACCAGCCGGACATCAAGGCCCCCTACGCCGTGTGCGTCAAAGCACCCGTGGACTGGAAGGTCATCGGCAACGGCGCCGCCACCGTCGCCGACGGCGGGGTGTGGCACCTCGCCGAGACCCAGCCGCTGTCGACCTACTTCGTCGCCCTCTGCGCCGGCCCGTACGTGTCCGTCCACGACGAGCACGACGGGATCGCGCTGGGTCTGTGGGCCCGGGCCTCGATGGCCGAGCAGCTGCGCGAGCACGCGCCCGAGATGCTCGACGTGACCCGGCGCAGCTTCGACTACTTCCACGCGATCTTCGGCATCCGCTACCCCTTCGACGACTACGACCAGGTCTTCGTGCCGGAGTTCAACGCGGGCGCGATGGAGAACCCGGGGTGCGTCGTCCTCCGCGACGCCTACCTCTTCCGCGGTGCGGTCGGCCGGGACGAGCTGCTCACCCGGGCCAACACGATCAGCCACGAGATGGCGCACATGTGGTTCGGCGACCTCGTCAGTCCGCAGTGGTGGGACGACCTCTGGCTCAACGAGTCCTTCGCCGAGTACATGGCCCACCGGTGCCTCGTCGCCGCCACGGACTACACCGAGGCGTGGGTCGACTCGACGATGTCGCGCAAGTCATGGGGGTACGGCGCCGAGCGCGCCCCGTCGACGCACCCGGTGGCCGGCTCGCCCGCACCGGACGCGAAGTCGGCGCTCGCCAACTTCGACGGCATCTCCTACGCGAAGGGAGCGGCCGTCATCCGCCAGCTCATCGAGTTCATCGGTGACGACGCCTTCCTCACCGGCATCCGGGAGTACCTCACCGCCCACTCCTTCGCCAACGGCACCCTCGCCGACTTCCTCGGCGCGATGGAGCGGGCGAGCGGGGAGGACCTCGCGGAATGGAGCCGTGGGTGGCTGGAGACCGCCGGCGTCGACGCGCTCGAGGTCGACCGGGCCTCGGGCACGATCTCCCGTCAGGCACCCGAGTCCCACCCGGCGGACCGTCCGCACGCCCTCGACATCGCCACCTACGACGGGGGCAACGAGACCTCGCACATCGCGCTGACCCTCCAGGGCGACCGTGCTCCCGTCACCGGGCTCGACCTCGCGGCACCGCTCGTCCTGCCCAATGCCGGCGACCTCACGTGGGCCACGCCGCTGCTGGACGCGCAGTCGCTCGATGCCCTGCGCGGCCAGCTCCCGCTCCTCGCCGACGACCAGGCGCGGGCGGTCATCTGGGTCGGTCTCCGCGACGGCGTCGCGCTGGCCCGGGTGGACCCCCGCCTCCTCGTCGACCTCGGCGAGTCCGCCCTCGTCACCGAGACCAACGACTCGATCTTCTCCCGGGCGGGGATGCACCTCACCGGACGCGTCATCCGGGTCCTCCTCCCCGAGGAGGAGCAGGACGCGGCGCGTGCGCGGATGACTCGCGTGGGCGAGCAGGTGCTCGAGGCGGCCGATCCCGGCTCCTCCCTGGCGCTGCACGCCGCCCGGCTCGTCGCTCGGACCACCGACGACGTCGAGGGGCGACTCGTGCCGTGGGCGGAGGGGCGTGACCTGCCGCGGGGGCTCGAGGGCGACGCGGACTTCCGGTGGATCCTCATCGGGCAGCTGAGCCGTCGCGGCGTCATCGGCGCGGCCGAGATCGACGACGCGCTCGCCGACGACCGGACGATGTCCGGTCAGCTGGGCTCGCTCACGGCACGTGCCGCGATACCGACCCCGGAGGCGAAGGAGGAGGCGTGGACCGACCTCACGACGAATCGGGAGCGCAGCAACCACGAGCTCGTCGCCATCGCCGCGGGGTTCTGGGGGCCGCAGGACCGGTCCCTCGTCGCCCCCTTCGTCGAGCGGTACTTCACCGACGTCCCGCGGATGACCGAGTGGCTGGGTGAGGACGCGCTGGCGAGGGTCGCGACGATGACCTATCCCTCGCGCTTCGTCGGCGAGGAGACCCTCGAGCTCTCCCGGGCCGCGCTGGCCCGCGACGACCTCCAGCAAGGGGTACGGCGCTCGATCGTGGACCAGCAGTCCGAGCTCGAGGAGGCCCTGGCCTCCCGCCGCGCCTTCCCCGCACCCGCGCGACCGTGAGGAAGTGCGGGGTCAGGGGGCGGGGGTGACGACGATGCGTCCGGTGCTGGATCCGCCGGCGATGCGGGCGAGGGCGGCCGGGGTCTCCTCGAAGGGGAAGGTCTCGGCCACGAGCGGGGCGATGTGCCCGTCATCGGCCAGCCGGACGAGGTCCTCGTGGCAGGTCCGCAGCGAGTCCGGGTCCCGCTCCTGGTAGAGACCCCAGTGGAGGCCGAGGATGGAGTAGTTCTTCACCATCGCGTGGTTGAGGCGGGGCTCGGGGATCCGTCCGCTGGCGAAGCCGACGACGATGATCCGGCCCTCGAAGGCGATGCACTTCGTGCTCTGCTGGTACGCCGTGCCACCGACCGGGTCGTAGACGACGTCGGCGCCGTGGCCGTCGGTCACCTCCTTGACCCGGGCGGTGACGTCCTCCTCGCGGCGGTCGATGACGACGTCGCAGCCCATCTGCTCGGCGATCCTCACCTTGTCCGCGCCACCGACGACGCCGATGACGTGCGCGCCGGCGGCCGTGCCGAGCTGCACTGCTGCTGAGCCGACGCCACCGGAGGCGGCGTGGACGAGGAGGTGCTCGCCCGCGCGCAGGGCGGCCCGCCGGTGCAGACCGAACCACCCGGTCTGGTAGCTGACCATGAGCGTCGCGCTCGCCGCGTCGTCGAGGCCGGCCGGGGCGAGGAATGTCTTGTCGGCCTCCATGAGGCACTCGCTCGCGAAGCCACCGGCCGGGACCGCCGTCCCCCCGAGCACCCGGTCGCCGACGGCGACGTGGGTGACCCCCTCGCCGACGGCGAGCACGTCGCCGCAGACCTCGATGCCCGGGACGAAGGGAGGCTCCGGCCGGACCTGGTACTCACCACGGCACATGAGGGTGTCGGCGAAGTTCACCGCGCTCGCCCGCACCGCGACGTGCACCTGGCCGGGGCCCGGCTCGGGGGCCGGGGCGTCGACGAGGGTGAGGACGTCAGCGGGGTCGCCGAGCTGCTGGACCTGCCACGCACGAATGCTCATGGGAAGGGAGGCTACCGATCTCACACATCCGGGCTCCGGAGCGTTCATGGGACATGATCGACATCATGACGACCCGGCACGCGAGGATCGCGACGCAGCTCGGTGAGCTCACCGCGGTGCTCGACGAGGCGCGGGGAGGCGGAGGGGCCGTGCTCATCGGTCTCTACTTCCCCGGCCACTGGACCTTGCCGGAGGGTGCGGACCACGGCCCGGAGGTGTCGCCCACGGACGAGCCGCCGCTGACGGCGCTCACCGAGCAGCTCTCCGCCTACCTCGACGGCGCCCGGCGGGACTTCACCATCCCCTACGAGCTCAGGGGCGGGGAGCACCACCACCGCGTGTGGGAGATCCTCGAGACCATCCCCTACGGCGAGACGGTGACCTACGGGGATCTTGCGCGGCGCACGGGGGGAGCGGCCCAGGCCGTCGGTCGGGCCGTCGGCGCCAACCCGGTCTCGATCATCGTCCCCTGCCATCGTGTCGTCGGCGCCGACGGCTCCCTCACCGGGTACGCCGGCGGGCTGGAGCGCAAGCGGACGCTGCTCGCGCTGGAGGAACCGCCGGCGGGGGAGCGCGATGCGCTCTTCTGAGGGGTTCGCGTGAGCCTCCCTCCCTTCGAGCACGTGGTGCGTGACCACGGCGCCCGGGTGCTGGCGATCTGCCGGGCCAGGGTGGACGCCGTCGACGTCGACGACGCCTGGAGCGAGACCTTCCTCGCGGCGCTCTCGGCCTGGCCGGACCTGCCGGAGGACCTCGACGTCGCCGCCTGGCTCGCGACCGTGGCCCGCCGCAAGTGCGTCGACGTCCACCGCGCTCGGGCCCGCCGCCGGGCGGACCCGGTGGCCGACCTCCCGGAGGTCCCCGCCGAGGACGGCGCCACCGAGGACGAAGGGGTGTGGCGGCACGTCGCCTCCCTGCCGCCCAAGCAGCGGCAGGTCATCACCTACCGCTACCTGGGCGGGCTGTCCCACGCCCGCATCGCCGACCTTGTCGGCGGGACGGAGGCGGCTGTTCGCCGCGCCGCGAGCGATGGTCTGAAGTCATTGCGGGAGAGGGGAATCCGATGAGCACTACCAACCTGGAGCGTCTGCGTACCGGGCTCGCCGAGCGGGCCGCCAGCCGGGGACTGCTCGACGTCGCCTACCGCGAGCTCGACTCGCCCCTCGGGCGGCTGCTCGTCGCCGCCACCGAGGTCGGGGTCGTGCGCCTCGCCTTCGCCGGGGAAGGTCACGACGAGGTCCTCAGTGACCTGGCGGCGCGGGTGAGTCCCCGTGTGCTGCAGGCTCCCCGGCGTCTCGACGGGGTCGCCGTGGCCCTCGACGACTATCTCGCGGGTCGTTCGCGAGGGGTCGACGTCCCCGTCGACCTGCGCCTCCTCGCCGGGTTCCGGCGCGAGGTCGTCGAGTCCCTGCCCGGCATCGGCTACGGGAGCACGGCGACCTATACCGAGGTCGCCGAGCGCACCGGACGCCCCCGGGCGGTCCGCGCCGTCGGTAGCGCGTGCGCCAACAATCCTGTCCCCCTTCTCCTCCCGTGCCACCGGGTCGTCCGCAGCGACGGGAGCGAAGGGGGGTACCGCGGCGGACCCGAGGCGAAGCGGGCCCTGCTCGACCTGGAGCGTGGGACCCCCTTGCCCCGATGATCGCGATCCACGATGATCCAGTCATGGATCCGACTGTGGCGTCGGTGGAAGACCTGACCGACCGTCTCGCCGCCACCGGATATCTCTGTGACCCCGCGCTGGCCACCGTCGGCTACCTCGCCCTGAGGATGTCCCGGCCCATGCTCATCGAGGGGGAGCCGGGGACCGGCAAGACGAGCTATGCGCAGGCCCTCGCCGAGGGTCTCGGTGTCCCGCTCATCCGCCTTCAGTGCTACGAGGGCATCGACGCCTCGCAGGCGCTCTACGACTGGGACTTCCCCCGGCAGATCCTCCACCTGCGGGCCGTCGAGTCGACGCGCCCCTCCGATGCCGGTCCCGCCGACCTCGCGGAGGTCGAGCACTCTCTCTTCGACGACCGCTTCCTCATCGCCCGACCCGTGCTCCGGGCTCTGCGGGAGAGCCCCGCCGTCCTCCTCATCGACGAGATCGACCGCGCGGACGACGAGTTCGAGGCATTCCTCCTCGAGGTCCTCTCGACCTTCGAGGTGAGCATTCCCGAGCTCGGCACGATCACCGGCTCGCCGCCTCCCCTCGTCGTCCTCACCTCCAACCGCACCCGCGAGCTCCACGACGCGCTCAAGCGGCGATGCCTCTACCACTGGATCGACCACCCGGGACTCGAGCGCGAGCTGGAGATCCTCGGGCGGCGCGCACCCGAGGTCGGCGCCGCCCTCGCCGAGCAGGTCGTCACCCTCGTCCAGCGCCTGCGTCGTGACGAGGACCTGCTCAAGCCCCCAGGGGTCGCGGAGAGCATCGACTGGGCGCGGGCCCTGCACCACCTCGGGGCAGCGGACCTCGACCTCGAGACGGCCGCGGCGACGCTGGGGGCGGCCGTGAAGTACCGCGAGGACTCCGACCGGGTCCGCGCCGGTCTCGACCGGTTGCTGGCGGGCTGACATGTCGACTCCGGATGCCCTGCTGCTCGGTCTCGCGCGTGCCGTGCGCGCCGCCGGTGTGCCCGTGACCGCGGACCGGGAGATGGCCTTCGTCGAGGCCGTGTCGGTCGTCGGACTCGCCGACAGGGAGGCGACCTATGTCGCGGGAGAGGCGACGCTGTGCTCCTCGCCCGAGGACGTGCGGCGCTACGGCCTCGTCTTCGCGGAGTGGTTCGCGGGCGACTGGACCGAGGAACGGCAGCTGCCCACCACCGTCGAGCAACGCATGGCCTCCGACCTGCCCACAGGGGACTCGGACGGGGAGGGAGAAGAGGAGCAGGACCCGATGGTCGTCCCGCTCGTGTCCAGCGACGTCGAGGTGCTGCGCCACCGCGACGTCGCTGGGCTCTCCGCCGTCGAACGGGCCCATCTCGCACGGCTCTTCGCCACCCTTCGTCGTCCCGCCCCGTGCCGGCGCTCGCCGCGACGAGCGGTCGCCCGACGCGGCGTCGTCGACGGTCGGCGCACCCTGCGCACCCACCTGCGACGGATGGGGGAGCCGGGGCGCCTCGAGTGGCGGCGCCGCTCCCACCGGTCGCGGCGGGTGGTCCTCCTCATCGACGTCTCCGGGTCGATGAGCGGCTACGCGGAGTCCCATCTCCGGCTGGCGCACCACTGGGTCCACGGCGGCGGCCACGTCGAGGTCTTCACGATGGGCACTCGACTGACCCACATCACCCGGGCCCTACGACTCCGGGACGCGGAGCGCGCGCTCGGGGCTGCCGGCGAGACGGTGCCGGACTGGTCCGGCGGGACCCGGCTCGGCGAGTCGCTCAAGGCCTTCACCGACCGGTGGGGGCAGCGTGGCATGGCCCGTGGGGCCGTGGTCGTCATCCTCAGCGACGGGTGGGAGCGCTCGGGCGTCGACCTCCTCTCCGGCCAGATGCGGCGGCTGCGCTTCCTGGCGCACCGGGTCGTGTGGGCCAACCCCCACGCCGGCAAGGGCGGGTACGAGCCGGTCCAGGCGGGGGTGCGGGCCGTGCTCCCGCACTGCGACGCCTTCGTGGCCGGTCACTCGCTGCAGACCTTCGACGAGCTGGCAGGGGTGGTGCACCGTGCGTGACGTGCTGCGCGAGCTCGCCGGGTGGTGGCGGGCCGGCGACGAGGTCGCCATGGGGACGGTGGTCGCGACCTGGCGTTCCTCGCCCAGGCAGCCCGGCGCGGCCATGCTCGTCGGTCCCGGGGGCGAGGCCGTCGGCTCGGTCTCCGGTGGGTGCGTCGAGGGGGCGGTCTACGCCGTCGGTGAGGACGTGCTCGAAACGGGGCGGCCGGACCTCCAGCGCTACGGGGTCAGTGACGACGACGCGGCAGCCGTCGGCCTCACCTGCGGCGGGATCCTCGACGTCTACGTCGAGAAGGTCTCGCAGGCGACCTTCCCCGAGCTCGGCGAGGTCGTCGCCGACATCGATGCGGGGCGTCCCGTCGCCGTGGCGACGATCGTCGAGCACCCCGACCCGGCGGTCGTGGGCCGCCGGATGATCGTCCGTCCCGACGAGCACAGCGGGAGCATCGGCAGCGAGCGCGCCGACGCGGCCGTCCTCGACGACGTCCGCGGGCTGCTCGCGGGTGGGCACAGCGAGACCCTCACCTACGGTCCTGACGGGGAGCGAAGGGGGGAGGGCATGCGGGTCTTCGGGGCCGTCTTCGCCCCTGCTCCGCGGATGCTCGTCTTCGGGGCGATCGACTTCGCCGCGGCGTGCGCCCGCATCGGCTCCTTCCTCGGCTACACCGTCACGGTCTGCGACGCCCGGCCCGTCTTTGCCACCGCCTCCCGCTTCCCCGAGGCGGACGAGGTCGTCGTCGACTGGCCGCACCGGTACCTCGCCAGCCAGCTCGAGGACGGGCAGATCGATGCCCGCACGGTGATCTGCGTGCTCACCCACGACCCGAAGTTCGACGTGCCCCTGCTCGAGATCGCCCTGCGCATCCCCGAGATCGCCTACGTCGGCGCCATGGGTTCGCGCCGTACGCACGAGGACCGGATGGCTCGGCTGCGGGAGGTCGGCCTGCAGGAGGAGGAGCTGGCCCGGCTGTCGAGCCCGATCGGCCTGGACCTCGGGGCACGGACGCCGGAGGAGACCGCGGTGAGCATCGCCGCCGAGATCATCGCGACCCGCTGGGGTGGTGGGGGCGAGCGCCTCACCGACACCCGGGGTCCGATCCACCACACCTCGGACGAGGAGCGGGCCGACCCGCCGCCGCGTCCGTCGCCCCCCGCCACCCACGAGATCACCACCTGACGCACGACCCAACCCAAGGAGTCAACGATGACCCGGATCAGTGTCCATGTGGACGGTGTCCAGTACACCGACGAGGTCGAGCCACGCACCCTGCTCGTGCACCATCTCCGCGAACGTCTGGGCAAGACGGGCACGGTCGTGGGGTGCGACACGAGCAACTGCGGGGCCTGCACCGTACACCTCGACGGGGAGAGCGTGAAGTCCTGCACCGTCCTCGCGGTCCAGGCCGACGGGTGCGACGTCACCACCGTCGAGGGACTGGCGAAGGGCGAAGAGCTGCACCCCATGCAGCAGGCCTTCAAGGACTGCCACGGCCTGCAGTGCGGCTACTGCACGCCGGGGATGATCATGGCCTCCCTCGATCTCCTCAAGGACACCCCGGATCCCTCGGAGCAGGAGATCCGGGACGGCCTCGAGGGCAACCTCTGCCGGTGCACCGGGTACCAGAACATCGTCAAGGCCGTGCAGCAGGTGGCCGGAGGTGACCGGTCATGACGACGACCGAGGAGCGACCCCAGGCCACGCGCGAGATCGGGGCCTCCCGCCCCCGCAAGGAGGACCAGCACCTCATCACGGGCCGGACGACGTGGGTGGACAACCTCACCCTCCCGGGGATGGCGCACCTGGCGATCCTTCGCAGCCCGATGGCGCACGCGCGGATCACGTCGATCGACGTCAGCGGGGCCCGCTCGGCCCCCGGAGTCATCGGCGCGTGGTCCGGCGCGGACTTCGCCGACACCCAGGGTGACCTGCCCTGCGCCTGGCCGGTGACACCGGACATGGTCAACCCGGGCGCCCCGTCGCTCGCCGTGGACCAGGTGAACTTCGCCGGTGACGCCGTCGCCGTCGTCGCCGCCCGGTCCCGCGCGGAGGCGGTCGACGCGCTCGAGGAGATCGACGTCGACTACGAGTCCCTCGACCCCGTCCTCGACCTCGAGGACGCGCTCGCCGACGGCGCGACCCTCGTCCACGAGTCGGCGGGGACCAACAAGAGCTTCACGTGGGTCTTCGACTCGGCCGAGGCCGGGTCCGGCGAGTCGGTCGACGACGCCCTTCGGGAGGCCGAGGTGACGGTGAGGCGACGCTTCATCCAGCAGCGCCTCAGCCCCGGCTTCATGGAGCCGCGCTCCGTCGTCGTCCAGCCGACGGGCGATGCGGTGACGATGTGGTCGAGCACCCAGATCCCGCACATCCTGCGCACGATGCTCGGGCTGACCCTCGGGATCCCCGAGCACAAGGTCCGCGTCATCGCCCCCGATGTCGGTGGTGGCTTCGGCGGCAAGATCATCGTCACCCCGGAGGAGATCATCGCGACCCTCGTGGCCCGCCGTCTGGGCGCACCGGTGAAGTACACCGAGACCCGCTCGGAGACGCTCGCGGCGGCGCACCACGGCCGCGGTCAGATCCAGGACCTGACGATCACCGCCACGCGCGAGGGCGAGATCACCGGGCTCGACGTCCACCTCGTGGCCGACCTCGGTGCCTACCTGCGGCTCCTCACCCCCGGAGTCCCCGTCCTGGGGGCCTTCATGTTCCCCGGGATCTACCGGTTCCCCGCCTACCGATTCACGTGCGACGGGGTCTTCACGACCAAGGTGCCCACGGACGCCTACCGCGGTGCGGGACGTCCGGAGGCGACCTTCGGCATCGAGCGGATCATGGACGAGTTGGCCGCCGAGCTGGGCATGGACCCGCTCGAGCTGCGTCGCAAGAACTGGATCGCGCACGAGCAGTTCCCCTTCACGACCGTGGCGGGGCTGACCTACGACTCCGGCAACTACGAGGCGGCGACCGACCGGGCCGTCCAGCTTGCCGGGTGGGAGGAGCTCAAGGCGGAGCAGGCCCGGCGAAGGGAGTCGGGTGACCCGGTCCAGCTCGGGCTGGGGATCTCCACCTTCACGGAGATGTGCGGGCTCGCCCCCTCCCGGGTGCTCGGCTCCCTCGACTACGCCGCCGGCGGCTGGGAGTCGGCCTCGGTCCGGGTGCTGCCCACGGGCAAGGTCGAGGTCGTCACCGGGATCAGTCCGCACGGCCAGGGCCACGTCACCGGCTTCAGCCAGATCGTCGCCGACCGGCTCGGTGTCCCCTTCGAGGACGTGGAGATCATCCACGGCGACACGCAGAGCTCGCCCAAGGGCCTGGACACCTACGGCTCGCGCTCGCTCACCGTCGGTGGGGTCGCGGTCGTCAACGCCGTGGACAAGGTCATCGAGAAGGCCCGCCGGGTTGCCGCCCACCTCATGGAGGCCAACGAGGAGGACCTCGAGTTCGCCGACGGTCAGTTCACCGTGACCGGCGCGCCGGGGAGCTCGGTGGCCTTCGGCGACATCGCCTTCGCCGTCTTCTCCGCGCATGACCTGCCCGACGGGATGGAGCCGACCCTCAACTCCGAGGCGACGTACGACCCGGGCAACTTCTCCTTCCCGCACGGCACCCACCTGTGCGCGGTCGAGGTGGACACGGAGACCGGGTTCGTCGAGATCCGCACCTACGCCTGCGTCGACGACATCGGGACGCCGATCAACCCGATGCTCATCGACGGCCAGGTGCACGGTGGTCTCGCGCAGGGGATCGGGCAGGCGCTCTTCGAGGAGGCGGTCTACGACGACGAGGGCAACCTCGTCACCGGCAGCTTCGTCGACTACACACTGCCGTCGGCCTCGGACCTGCCCCACTTCCTCACCGACCGCACGGTCACCCCCTCCACGGACAACCCCTTGGGGGTCAAGGGAGTCGGCGAGGCGGGCACGATCGCCTCGACGCCGGCGGTCGTCAACGCGATCGTCGACGCGCTGCGACCCCTCGGCGTCACCGACGTCACCATGCCCTGCACCCCCGAGCGGGTGTGGCGGGCCATCCAGTCACAGAGCAAGGGCACGGAAGGACAGGCCTGATGATCCCGGCACCATTCGACTACATCGCACCCCAGACCGTGGAGGAGGCGCTGGCCGCGCTCGCCGAGGCCGGTGACGAGGGCAAGGTCCTCGCCGGCGGGCAGAGCCTGCTCCCGATCCTCCGGCTGCGGATGAACACCCCCGAGAAGCTCATCGACCTCGGGCGCATCGCCGACCTGCGCGAGGTCACCGACGACGGCGACGCCATCGCCATCGGCTCCATGGCCACCCATGACGCGGTCCGCCGCCACCCGCTCGTCACCGAGCACGCGCAGCTCCTGTCCGCGACGCTCGCGGAGGTCGCCGACCCCCAGGTGCGCCATCGCGGCACCGTGGGCGGAGCCCTCGTGCACGCCGACCCGGCCGGGGACATCGGCGCGGCAGCGCTGGCCCTCGACGCGGAGATGGTCATCGCCGGTCCGCGGGGGACCCGCACCGTCGCCGCCGGGGACTTCTTCCTCGGGCTCTTCGAGAGCGCGGTGGGTGAGGACGAGCTCCTGGTCCGGATCCGGATCCCCAAGCACACCGGGTGGGGAGGCCACTACGAGAAGTTCGTCCGTACCGCCCAGCAGTGGTCCATCGTGGGGGTTGCGGCGACCCTCCGGGTCGACGGCGGGAGCATCGCCGAGGCCCGGGTCGCCCTGACCAACATGGGGGCGACCCCCCTTCGCGCCCGGTCCGTGGAGGAGGCGCTCGTCGGTCAGGCGCCCTCCGCGGATGCGGTACGGAGAGCCGCGGCCACCGCGGCGGAGGGCACCGACCCACCCTCGGACCTCAACGGCGCTGCCGACTACCGGCAGCACCTGGCGGGTGTGCTCACCCGACGGGCCGTCCTCGCCGCGGCGGGGGTGTGAGCCATGGATCTCGAGCACTCGTTCACCGTGAATGCACCCGTCGACACCGCCTGGGCAACGATGATGGACATCGAAGGGGTCGCGGAGTGCTTCCCCGGAGCCACCGTCACCTCCGTCGAGGGCGACTCCTTCGAGGGCACGTGCAAGGTCAAGCTCGGCCCGATCGCCTTGGTGTACAAGGGGAGCGGGTCCTTCGTCGAACGTGACGACGCCGGGCACCGTGCCGTCATCGATGCCAAGGGCAAGGACAAGCGGGGCAACGGCACGGCCGGGGCCACCGTGACGATGACCATGGAGCCCGAGGGCTCCGAGACCCGGGTCCTCGTCGTCACCGACCTCAACGTCACCGGCAAGCCGGCCCAGTTCGGCCGCGGGGTCATGCAGGACGTTTCCGACAAGCTGCTCGGGCAGTTCGTCGACTGCCTCGCGGGCAAGCTCGACGCGGGGGGGACCCCGGTCGAGGACACCAGCACGTCCACGGGCACCTCGGACGCGTCGACGGGCGCCTCCGGGGAGGAGCCGGCCACCACGCCGGCCCCGGGACCGACCGACACCGGCGCGGCCCCCGCGGCTGCGGCCATGCCCGCGTCGGCGGTCACCGCCTCCGGTGTCCCGACGCCGGAGCCCGCCGGGAACTCCACGACGCCCCGGCCGGCATCCGGCGGGTCAGGTGGTGCCGGCACCTCGACCCGGTCCTCGTCCTCGGGGTCCGACGACGCCCTCGACCTCGGGGCGGCCGTGCTGCCGACGATCCTGCGCGGCTATGCCCCGCACGTCGCCATCGGGCTGGTGGCCTTCGTCATCGGCTGGGCGAAGGGGAGGAAGCGCCGGCGCTCGAAGGACTGAGCTCAGCCGACGTCGGCGACGAACTCGAGGAGGCGCCGGGTGAGGATCCGCGCCTCCTCGGGTTGGTACTCGGCCGGGAGGGTGGGGTCGTTGAAGACGTGGCCCGCGCCCTGGTACTCGACGTAGGCGAAGGTGCCACCGGCCTGCTCGACGTCGCCCTGGAGGTGCTCGTCGACCATCGGGTCGAGCTCGCGGTCCTCCTCGTGGAAGGGATCTCCGGCGGTGACGTGGACCTGTCCCGGGACGCCGGGGGGCCACGTCGCCCCGAGATGGCGCATGGGGATGCCGCCGCCGACCATGGCGACGCCCCGGGCGTCCGTGGGGCGTTGGGCAGCGACCCACTGCGCCAAGCCGGCGCCGTTGGAGAAGCCGATGGCGACGAAGGGGGCGCAGCCCTCCGTGGCCGTCAGCGCGTGGCTCTGCTGCGCGGCGAAGCCGATCTCCGCCGACCGGGCCGCCGCGGTCGGGTAGTCCTCGAAGGTGGCCCCGTCCAGATGGTCGACGGTGATCACGTGGTGGCCGTCGGCGGTGAGTGCCTCGGCGAGGTCGGTGACGCCGGGCCCCGACCACGCTTGTACATGAATCAGGGTTCAGGTATATCTGTCCGGGCGGTGACTGCCGCGCCACGACGGACGAAGGGGCCACGACGATGTTCGAGCTGAGTGAGCGGGGTGCCGACCTCCGTGACCGGCTGCTGACCTTCATGGACGAGCACGTCCACCCCGCGGAGCCGGTCTACCGCGAGCAGATGCGTGAGTCCGGCAACCCCCACCACCACCCCCAGGTGCTCGAGGACCTCAAGGCCGAGGCGCGGTCGCAGGGCCTGTGGAACCTCTTCCACCCCGACCCCGAGCTCGGCGCCGGCCTGACCAACCTCGAGTACGCGCACCTGGCGGAGATCACCGGCCGCAGCATCGAGATCGCCCCCGAGGCGGTGAACTGCAACGCACCCGACACCGGCAACATGGAGGTGCTGACCCACTTCGGGACCGAGCAGCACAAGCGGGACTGGCTGCGCCCGCTCCTCGACGGCGAGATCCGCTCCGCCTTCGCCATGACCGAGCCGGACGTCGCGAGCTCGGATGCGACCAACATCGAGACCTCGATGGTCCGCGACGGGGACGAGTACGTCATCAACGGCCGCAAGTGGTGGACAACCAATGCCCTGCACGAGAACTGCAAGGTGCTCATCGTCATGGGCAAGACCGATCCCGAGGCCGCGCCGCACCGGCAGCAGTCGATGATGGTCGTGCCGATCGACACCCCCGGTGTGACCATCGTGCGGAGCCTGCCGGTCTTCGGCTACCTCGACCGCGACGGGCACGCCGAGATCCTCTTCGAGGACGTGCGGGTGCCCAAGGAGGCACTGCTCGCGGGTGAGGGAGACGGCTTCATGATCGGCCAGGCCCGCCTCGGCCCCGGACGGATCCACCACTGCATGCGGTCGATCGGGGTCGCCGAGCGGGCCCTCGACCTCATGGTCGACCGGGCGCTGTCGCGCGTCGCCTTCGGCGAGCCGATCGCCCACCGGGCCAACATCATGGACTGGGTCGCCGAGGCGCGCATCGAGATCGAGATGACCCGGCTGCTCACCCTCAAGACGGCGCATCTCATGGACACGGTCGGCAACAAGCACGCCCGCACCGAGATCGCGGCGATCAAGGTGGCGGCACCCACGATGGCCCTGACGATCCTCGACCGCGCGATCCAGGTGCACGGGGGCGGGGGCGTGAGCGACGACTTCCCCCTCGCCCAGTGGTACGCCCACCTGCGCACCCTGCGCCTCGCCGACGGGCCCGACGAGGTGCACAAGAGGACGATCGCGCGCCAGGAGTACCGCCGACGCCGCCCCGAGCCGGGCAGCGCTGCGTGAGCACTTCCGCCGAGCCGCCGCCCCTCACGGACGCGGAGCACCCGGGCGCCCGACCCCAGACGGCGCGCGGCCAGCGCACCCGAGCCGCGCTCGTCGCCGCGGCGCGCACGGTCTTCGAGCGGGACGGGTACGTCGACTCCCGACTCGTCGACATCGCCGCGGAGGCGGGGTGCTCGATCGGCAGCTTCTACACCTGGTTCGACGGCAAGGACGAGGTCCTGGCCGCCGTGCTCCAGGAGGCACAGGAGGACATGCTCCACCCGGGGACGGGACGGATCGCGGCCACGGACGACCCCGTCGCCCTCATCGCCGCGAGCAACCGGGCCTACTTCGAGGCCTACCGGCGCAATGCCCGACTCAACGTCCTGCTCATGCAGGTCGCCGCCGTCGACCCGCGCTTCCGGGACCTGCGCCGGGCCCGCACGGCAGCCTTCGTCACCCGCAATGCCCGGGCCATCGTCGACTTGCAGGAGCGCGGGCTCGCCGACCGGAGCGTCGACGCGACGATGGCCGCGCGGGCCCTGTCCGGGATGGTCTCCCGGCTGGCCCACGACGTCTTCGCCATCGAGGGCGAGGACTCCCTCGACGAGATCGTCGAGACCGCGACGCGCCTCTGGACCAATGCCCTCGGCCTCACCCAGCCCGAGCTGCGACCGAGCTGACCGGTCGTCGCCGACCCCACCACACACAAGGACGTGATCATGCGCGCCATCCACATCTCCTCCCTCGAGGGCCCCGACGCGGTCGAGCTCGTCGATGTCCCCGAGCCCGCCGAGGACGGTCTCGTGACCATCGCGGTCCGGGCCGCCGGCGTGGCCTTCCCCGAGCTGCTCCAGACCCGGGGCCTCTACCAGCTCAAGCCGGATCTCCCCTTCGTCCCGGGGGCCGAGGTGAGTGGCGTCGTCGAGAGCGCCCCCGAGGGGAGCGGCTTCTCCGTCGGTGACCGGGTGGCGGCGCTCCCGCTGCTCGGCGGCTTCGCGGAGAAGGTCCAGGCCCGCCCCGACCTCACCTTCCACCTCCCCGACGAGGTCACCTTCGATGAGGCCGCGTCCTTCACCTTCAACTACGCGACCGTCTACTTCGCTTTGCTGGAGCGCGGCGGGCTGGCGCCGGGGGAGACGGTGCTCGTCCACGGGGCCTCCGGCGGCATCGGGACGGCCGCCATCCAGGTGGCCAAGGCCTTCGGTGCCGGCCGCGTCATCGGCGTCGTGTCCACCGAGGCGAAGGGGGAGGTCGCGACGGCGGCGGGGGCCGACGAGGTTGTCCTCGCGGACGGATTCCTCGGAGCGGTGGGCAAGGCGAGCGTCGACATCGTCGTCGACCCCGTCGGTGGCGACCGCTTCACTGACTCGCTGCGCTCGCTCCGGGAGGGTGGTCGCCTCCTCGTCATCGGCTTCACCGCCGGCAGCATCCCTGAGGTCAAGGTCAACCGGCTGCTCCTCACCAATGTCTCGGTCGTCGGTGTCGGCTGGGGGGCCTTCGCCATGACCAAGCCGGGCCACGTGGGCACCGAGTGGGAGGCGATGCTCCCGCACCTGCGCAGTGGCGCCCTGCGGCCGGTCGTCGGGGCGACGCACCCGCTCGAGGACGCGGCGACGGCGCTGACCTCGCTGGAGACCCGGACCGTCACCGGCAAGATCGTGCTCCTGCCGTGAGTGCGCCGGAGCAGCACGTCGCCGTCGTCACCGGGGCGGCGGGAGGGATCGGGGCCGCTCTCGCGCAGCGACTCCTCGAGTCAGGTGCCCGCGTGGTCATCTCGGACCTCGATGCGGACCGCCTCGAGGACCGCGCCACGGAGCTGCGGGCCGTGGCGGGGCCGGAGGCCGTGGTCGCCGTGGCGGGCGATGCCTCCGCCGAGGCGGACATCGCCCGGCTCGTCGATGCCGCCGAAGACGCCTTCGGTCCCGTCGACAGCTACTACGCCAACGCCGGTGTGGGGGACGGCTCAGGACTGGCGGCCGACGACGACCAGTGGCAGCGGGCCCTCGACGTCAACGTGCTCGCGCACGTCCGGGCGGCTCGGCTCCTCGTGCCGGGATGGCTCGAGCGAGGGCGCGGCTACTTCGTGAGCATCGCGTCGGCCGCGGGGCTCCTGACGCAGATCGGCTCGGCGACGTACTCGGTGAGCAAGCACGGTGCGGTCGGCTTCGCTGAGTGGCTCGCGGTCACCTACGGCGACCGCGGCATCGGGGTCAGCTGCCTCTGCCCCATGGGCGTCGACACCGACATGCTGCGGACCGGCATGGCCTCAGAGGGCGACGAGGATCGGACCGCCATCGCCGCGGTCACCGGCGCCGGCGACGTGCTCGACCCGCTGACCGTGGCCGACGAGGTGCTCGAGGCCGTGGCTCAGCGCCGCTTCCTCGTGCTGCCGCACGCCGATGTCCACGAGTTCCTCCGGCGCAAGGTCGACGACCATGATCGCTGGATCCGCGGCATGCAGCGCTACCGCGGGCAGCTCAGCGGTAGTTGACGAACTACTGACGGGGGTTCGGGCAGGGTGGGCAGGTGTGGAGATGCCTGATTTTCCAGGCTTCCTGGTGTTGACGGTGTTGGCCGTAACGGCGGGTTTGCGGACCTCTTGCGGACTTTCTGCGGACCGAGAGACCCCCCTCGTCTGCGAACAAGGGGGGCCTCAGCGGACCGTCATGCGCCGGTCCTTGGCGCAGGTGGGGTCTTCACGGGACGAAAGGAGTTACGCCGCTCTTCCACCTTCGCGGGCGGACTATGCGAACCCGCGTTGACGCCGGTCTACTGGCGGCGCTGCACGACGACCTCCACGTGGTGCAGTCGACCGCCGACGAGGTGGGGCTCGTAGTCGCCCATGACCTCGAAGTCCTGCTCGCGCCAAGAGATCTTGTCCTGGGCGGTCAAGCCTTCTTCGGTCGTCGGGAGGAAGAGCTTGTAGCGGGTGGTGATGACGCTCGTGTCCGGCTCGTCGGTCGTCATCGGTCGGACCTCGGCGGGCACGATCCTCGGCGGGCCGTCCACCCAGATGGGTGTCCCGTAGTCGTCCTCGATCTGGACGCGCTGGATGATCGTCACGCGGTCGTGGAGGATCATCCGGCGGCCTTCTTCCGGTAGCGGTTGAGGACGAAGGTCTCCGCGAGGGACCACCCTTGGAATCCGTCGAGCTGCTGTACGCCACCGACCGTCTGCCGGATCTGCTCCGGGTTGGCGACGAGCCGGGCCGTGGCGGTGACGATGACGGCCTCCAGCTGCTCGTTGGGCAAGAGACCGTCGACGAAGCCACCGTCGCGGGTGTATGCCCTCACCATGGCGGTGACGACGGGCACGGCTTCCCCGGCCAGGGCGACGAGCTGCTCGTTGTCACCCTGACCGAGGAACGCGGCGACCTGCTGGCCGTCGACCATTCTCAGACTCCAGCGTCGGCAGTGAGGACGATGACACCCTCAGGGCGCAGCAGGCCGAGGTCGTAACGGGCCGTCACGCGGATCGCCTGCTCGTCGTACTCGGCGTAGCGCTGGTCGAGGATCTTGACGGTGGGGTTGATGTCCCGGGCGACCGCGACCTCGTTCATGTTCGCCAGGACGGCCTTCCCGGCGGGCAGCTTGTTGGTGACCGTGACGGGGACACCGAAGAGGCTGTACCGCGCGCCCTGGGTGACGTCGGACTGCACGATGTAGCGCCCGTCGTTGGCCTTGACCTTCCGCAAGGCGAGGAAGTCCGCGCCGGAGAGGAACCACCGGGTCGGCTCGACCTCGGCGGCGTGGGCGAGACCGATCGCGTCGAGGAGGCTGTCCGGGTCGGACGCGTCGAGGGTGCCGGTCTGGACTCCGGGCTGGTTGACGATGCCGGTCACGGAGTCGTCCGCGCCGTCGCCGACGAGGAAGGCCGTGTCGATCTTCCGCGCGACGTCGGAGACGAGACGCTGCTTCAGCGTGGAGTCGAGGCCGATCACGGACTGGCGCAGGAGCTCGTTCGTAAACCTGATGAGAGTCTTCACGGACTTCCGCTCGGTCGGCATGAGGCGGACCTCGTCGAAGTCGACGTCGTGCTCGGGGATGAGCTCGCCTTCCCCGACCCATCCGGGCTCGGTGGAGGAGACGAGCTTCGGGATCCGCAGCGGCTCGGCGGTGTCGAAGATGCGGGGTCCGGCGGCGAGGACGACGGACGCGGCCTCCAGCGGCTGGACGAGGAGGCTGGAGACCTGCTCGCGCAGGAGCTCCGGGTTGGCGGTGGTGGTCTCAGTCATGAGAGCGGCCTTTCAGGCGAAGGGAGGGAGTTGTCTCGACCTCGGCCGCCGGGGCCACAAGAGGGGAGCCGCGCCGGGCGACTCCCCTCAAGTGTACTTCAGGTCTGGGCTACATGACGTGGACCGTCTGGTCCTGTTGGGGCTCGACGTGACCGACGACGAGGGCGTAGGCGCGGGCGAGCTCACCGAGGGCACCGACGCCGGGGCCGGCCTGGACCTGCTCACGGATCGCGGCGAGCAGGATCTCCTTCGTCTCCTCTGCGCTGGTCATGCCCGGCTCCTCAGGATGCCCGCGAGGTCGACGCCGGGAGCCTGCTCGCTCGCGCCCTGCCCGACGTCACCGCGTGGAGTCCGTGACCCGAGGTGAGGCTTCCGCGCGAGCAGGTCCTCCACGGCACCGAGGAGGGCGTCGCGGTCGTCGAGGAGGCGCTCGTCGAAGGGGAGATCTTCCGGGTCTGCGAGACGCCCCGTGGCGGCGACGCGGGCGTGGAAGAGCTCCCGGGCGTAGTCCTCGGCCTTCTTGGCCTTCTCGCGGTAGCCAGCGCTCTCCTTGCGCAGCTTCTCCACGTAGTCGCGGGGGAAGGTGTCGGCCTCCTCGTCGTGCTCCTCCTCGGGGGTACGCGTCTCGATCGCGGTCGCCTCGGCATCGTGATCATGGACATCGTCTTCGGATGTCCTTGATCCAAGGGTGGGCGTCTCGTGCACACCCTCCTCAGCGGTCTCCTCGACGTCAAGATTCTCGGTCTGCTCGGTCATGCTTCCTTCTCCTTCTCATAGACGGGCACGGGCACGCAGCAGCAGCCGGGATGCCTGTGCATGGGTTGACCGGCGGGGTAGATGAACCCGCCGGGGCGCAGGTGCTCCTTCTTGAGCCACACGCACAGCTCGCAGGGGTCCTCGTCGAGGCCGCGCGTGTACCCGACGATCTCGGGGACCTCCGGGAGGTGTTCGTCGACGTACTTACCGGCCGTCTCGGTGACCCGGCCCTTCGCGAGGCGCTGGAGGCGCTTGTCGAAGGCGTCGACGTCCTCCTCGGTCGGGTCGTCGGGCAGGTCCTCCAGAACCGTCCCCACGGCCTTGAAGACGATGTCCTCGTGGACCTCGACGTCGGGCAGTTCCACGGCCGTGATCGTCTGGACGGGCTTCTGTGACTCGACCGCGACGACGGCCGCGATGGCGGCCTGGGACTCCGCCTTCACGATGAAGCCGACGACGAGGTCGACGAGCTCCCCGAGGAGGATGTCCCCGGCACGCCACGAGGCGACGACGATGCGGACCTGTTCCGCGATCGCGTCGACGAGCGCGACGAGGATCGTCTGGTAAGAGGCGGCGGAGGGCTTCACGAGCTCATCTCCGTGATCGTGCCGAGGTTCGCCTCGATCGCTTCGCTACGCCGGGCGGCCCGGATCGCCTCGACCTCGTCGGCGGTGTACCCGAGGCGGGTCAGGGCGTAGGTCGCCGGGAGGAGACCGGCCTGATGCAGCTTCACGACCGCGTCGGCCTCCTGGGCGATGCTCCTCGTGCCCGGATCCGCCCACGTCACCGCGACGTCCACGCTCGTGGGGTCGACGCCGGTGTCGGCGGCGACCATGAGGCGGGCGACCTGCTCCCAGCTGCGGCCGAAGGTGCCCTGTCGTGCCTGAGCCTTCGCCGTGAGGCTGGCCTCGGCCGCGCGCAAGGAGTCCGCGCTCGGCGGCTGGCTCGACATGACACCCAAGTAGTGGCTGGGGAGGGACGTGACGGCCATGATCTGGCTCGTGAGGAGGTTCACGGCGGAGTCGTAGGCCGCGAGGTCCGACCCGGGCAGGCTCCCGAACTTCCCTTCCGGGGACTCGTTGACCATCGTCCTGTTGGACTCCGGGATCGGGTTGACCGCGTTGCCGTCCTCGTCCTCCTCGAGCTCGAGTCCGGTGGCCCACCGTCGCGGCCGGGCGTAGAACTCCGAGGCGACCATCATGTCCGCCAAGAGCTTGTTGAGGGCGTCCACGAGCGGCAGGAGGTCTGTCAGCTCGCTGCGGCCGTCGACGTCGAGGAGCCGGTCGGAGTTGACGAGCGGGACCACAGGGACGATGCCGAAGGGGTTGTCGATCGTCTCCAGCGTCTTCCAGCCGGCGACGCCGTTCTCTGAGATGAAGGTCGTGATCCGGTCCGGCTCGAAGAGGCTCGCGCGGGAGACCTTCCCGTCGCTCCAGCGCTTCACCGCGGCGACGACCTCGCGGGTGGCCGGGTCCCGGAGGGTCGTGACCTGCCTCGCGGACTCGATCGTGACCTGGGAGCGTCCCTGCCGGTCGGCCCACACCAGGGCGAAGGACCGTCCGTGGATCAACGCCTCACGGTGGGCGATCGCGGCCGTCTGGTCGAGGTCGTTCCTCGTCCACGAATCCCAGACGTTGGGGTGCTCGAAGCCGGTCACCCTCAGGCGCTCAGCCAGTGCCGTCACCGCGACCCGGCAGAGGTTGCTGGACATGACGCTCAGGCGGTCCCCGAGAGCCGTGCGGGCCTCCGGGGCCAAGAACGCGAGCGGCTGCTCCCCGGCGTAGTACCGGTCGAGGCGGGTCATCCTCCCTTCGTGCTCGTCGAGTCGCTGGGTCAGGGTGGTCAGTAGATCGTTCATGCGGCGAAACTCCTCGTCTTGCGCTTCTTCTTCTTGGATGCCCTCCACGTCGCCCGGCTGTGAGCCATGAGAAGGGCGGCGGCGAGGTCGATCTTTCGTGCGTTGCGGGACCGGGATTGCTTGTCCAGGCGGATCCCTCTCGCGTCGTCACGGACGACGGCTGCGGCGACGTGCGCGGCGAGCTTGGTGTTGCCGCTGTGGGTCATGTCCCCGTTCACCGCGGCGTTGAACAGGTCCCCCGTCGCGGCCGTGAGCCGGGAAGGTGAGTGCGGGAACTCGACGACCGGAAGCTTCTCGGCCTCCAGCAGCTGGAGAGTTCTCGTCCACCGGAAGGGGTCCGCGACGATCTCCGCGACATTCCAGCGTTGACAGGCCGCGCGGATCTCGTCCTCGACCTCCAGCACCGGCACGCGCCACGAGTCGTCATCGGCGGGCTTCTCCCACACCTTGACCACGTCGAAGTGCGGGGCCTTGTTCACCGTGCCGACGACGAGGGCGCACGTGTCATCGGAGAAGGAGCCGTCGAGGGCGATCACGACGTCCTCACCGTCCGGGACACCCTCGTCGGTGGAGAGGCCGTCCCAGACACCGGCCGGGAGGAAGGACCCGTCCGTCTGTGTGACGACCTGACACAACCTCGCGCGCCGGAACGTCGCTTCTCTCGTCTTCGGTGGCAGGAGGGCTCGCAGCGCGTCCTCGTGGAGGAAGCCTGCCGCGATCGCCGGGTTGGCGAGGTGCCAGCAATGAGTGCAGTCGACCGGGTGGTCCTTGAAGGCATCCGCGGAGTGCTCCCGGAACGTCAGCGACGTGTCCTCGGGGTGGTCCCGGGCGTAGTCGCGCAGCGACAAGAGGACCTGGTCGTCGAGGTTCGGTCCCGGCGTCCCGATCGCCACGAGGACCGACCGCTCCCGCTTCCCTTGGGCGAGCTGCACGACCTCGAACACGTCACGGGAGACGACACCGGCCTCGTCGACGATCGCGAGGACGTAGTCCAGCCCCTCCAGTGCCGCCGGGGTCGCCGGCAGCGTCTGGAAGGTCGAGTCGGTCAACGGGAGGCGCAGGTGGTCCTTGTAGATGTAGACCCGACTGGACAGCTCCTCGTCGAGCTCCACCATCCGGCGCGCGGCATTGAAGGCCAGGGACGCCTGACGCTCGTCCACGGCCACCACGACGACGTTGGCGCCCTCGCCCATCGTGAAGAGTGCGTAGAGGCCGATCGCGGCGTTCAAGGTCGTCTTCCCGGAGCCGCGAGGGAGCATCAGACCGACCGTGCGCGAACCGGAGTCTAGGACCGCGCGAGCCAGGTCCTTCTGGAAGTCGTGCAGCTTCAGGGGCTTCTTGGCGCCGGTCCCCTTCGGCGTCTTCAGGAACTTCCGCGCGAAGGCGAAGAACCTCTCCGACTCGACCTTGGTCCGCGGCGCGAAGGGGAGCGGGACGTCCCCGTTCTCGAGCTTCCCCTTCCTGCCGACCTTCATCGTCGCCGTCACGGCCTCTCACCCTCCTCAGAACCGTCTACAAGCGTAGTGAGAACCATTCCCAACTGTCTCTGCGGCTTGACGCTCCGGTCCGGAAGGTCCCGGCGGACCCTCTCCCCCCTGGCTGGACCACGAGCCTGGTTGCACGGATCGCAGACCACGTCGACGTCGAGGAGGCGGATCGGGAGTCCCTGCTCGACGCGTCGCCACGCTTCGGGCGTGTGATCTGTGGTCAGTCGCTCGGTTGCTCCGCAGTCGGAGCAGAAGGGCTGGAGACGTCGAGCACGACGGCTGAGCTTGTCCCATGACGTGGTGTAGCCGCGTGCTCGTGCGCTGGCTCGTTCGACGATTGGCTCGGGTCGCGTCGTGTGCTCGTCGCAGCGCGTGGAGTCGGTGGGCTCGCCGCACTTCATGCAGGGCTTGAGGGTCATGCTGACCTCCGCTCGTAGTACCGGGCGATGTTCCGGCACTGCTTGCAGATGCCTGCCCCCAGCTCTTCCTTGCCCATGAGGTGCCGGGTGTTGCAGGTGGGGCAGAGTGGTCGCTCATCCCCCTGGTCGCTGGGATCCCCCTGGTCGCTGCGGATGCCCTGGTCCTCGTGGCTGGGGGTGGGCTCGTCGTGGCCCCCCGTGAGGTTGAGGGTGGGGGTGTCGTCGTGCCCCCCGGTCCGGTCAGGACCCCCGGTCTGCGTGGATGGCCCCCGGTCGTCAGGAGCGCCGGCCACCGTAGGTACTCCCGTAGGTACCGTAGGTACCGGCTTCTGATCGGTAGTACCTACGGGACCTACGGTGGTACCTACGCGGAGAATCCAGCTCCAGGTGGACCCGGACTCGAAGCCCGCCCGCTGGGTGTCTGCGACCTTCCTCCTCGCGTTTTTGAGGGTGCTCGCGCTGTAGCCGGCTGCCTTCCCGGCCGCGATGACGTCCTTGGATGCGGCCTCCCCGCCTGCCTGCTCCAGGTAGCCGTGGATCCACGAGGCGGCGTCCTTCGCTTCCTCCAGGTCCTCGGGGTCGCGCCGTGAGTCTCGGATGATGTCCGCGACGGATCGGTCCGACTCCCCGGTGAACGTGAACTTCCCGGTGATCGCGACGCCCTTCTTGGTCTGGACCTCGGAGGACTCGATGACGTAGGAGAGGCTGGGCAGGTCGTCGCGACCGAGACTGTTCTTCACCTGCGACATGACTCGCCCGCCCGCTTCGTCGGTCTCGTCGCGCGCGAAGCCGAAGACGGATCGGGGGACGTTCTTGAACGCGCCGGATCCGGTGATGAGGCTGGCGGCGTCACTGCCGCCTCCCTTGTTGAAGTGGGCGATCCCCAAGAAGATCGACTCGGTGCGGTCGGCCATCTTCGCCAGCGGGTCCAGCGCGGAGCGGACCTCCCTCTCGCGGTGGGTGTCGATCTTCTCCCCGATCACGGACATGAGTGGGTCGATCACGACGAGAGCGACCTCGTGGTGACGGACCTCGCGCTCCAGGAGCAGGTTGTCCGTGGGCAGGGAGAGCGTCAGCTCATCGTCGTCACTGGCGATGACCTCGAAGCGGCCGACCATAGAGAGGTCTGCTCCTGCTGCGATGAGGCGGGGCACGAGGGTGTGTTTCCACGAGTCCTCGACCGCGACGTAGAAGACGCGCCTCGGGATCCCGTAGTACGCGCCGGGGAGGGTGCCCTTCGTGATGTGTGCCGCGAGCCAGATGCCGAAGGAGGACTTCCCGGTGCCCTCACGGCCTGCCGCGATGGACAGGGAGCCGGAGGGGATCCGGCCGGCCTCGTCGGTGGTCCAGGCCCAAACGACCGGCTCGGGCTCGATGTGCGCCGCCCACGTGACTCGCGCGCGACGAAGGGGCGTGGCCTCCTCGACCTCCAGCTCGACGAAGTCCTCGACGCCGTTCTCGGCGGCGATGTGGTCGGCCGCGTCCTTGCCGACCTTCGCCTCGACGAAGGACAGGCTCTTCGCGATCGCGCGGACCTTCTCCTCGACGGTTTCGGCCCACTTCTTGCCGGCGTCGTCCCGGTCGACGACGGCCACGACGACCGCGTCCTTCAGTGGGGTGAAGTCCACCTTCCCGATGGAGTTCGCGCCCTGCGGTCCGGTGGTGGCGACGAGGCCGACCGCCTCGAGGGCGTGGACGTCTTCTTCGCCCTCGACGAGGTAGATCGTCGTGCCTGCCTTGACGGCTGCGGCGACCTGCGGAAGGTGGTAGAGGATCGCCTTCTTGACGTCGCCGCCTGCGGGCCGGAACGTCTTCTTCACGCCTGCGCTGTCGTAGGTGCGTGCGACGCTGCGAAGGACGGTCCCGTTCTGGTCGGCGTAGTCGTACCTCGTGCGGGGCTCGTTGAAGAGATCGCGGGTGACGAGACCGAGGGCGCTAAGGACGTCCTCGGTCTCGCACCCTGCGTGGCAGTAAGCGAGGACCTTCGTCTCCGTGGCCGTGAGCGACAAGGACGGGCTCCGGTCCTCGTGGGCGGGGCACTGTGCCACGGCCTTCTTGTCGCCGCTTTGCTGGACGTGCTTCCCCTCGTCGCGCAGCTTGTCGACGAGGCGCTCGAAGGCGTTCAAGTTCAGTCCTCCCGCCGTCCGGTGATCTCGTCGAGTGCGTGGCCGGCGAGGCAGCGGAGGGCTTCGGCGGCCTTGTGGAGCTCGAAGTCTGCGTAGAGCTCGAAGGGCTTCGTGATGTCGAGGGCGTCCACGGCGGAGTACCGCAGGTGGTGCGCCGCCTCGATCCACTCCTCTGCGTTCTTCCGCTCGGCGGCGAACATCTGGAAGACGTCGAGGGCGCTGAGGTCCCCCCGGATGCCGGCTGCGATGTCCCAGCCAGACTCTTCGATCCCGTCAAAGGCGTCCGGGATCCCGGCAATGTCGTTCAGGTAGTGGAGCACGGCAGTGAGTTCGTCCGGGCTGAATCCCTGGAGGCCGAGTCCGTCGATGGCGTGGGTGGTCGTGTTCTGCATGTCCTTCTCCTTGATCTAGTGGGTTGGTTCAGCTGGCGGGCTGGGGCTGGCTGGCGTCGAGCTGGGCGACGAACCACGCGTCGAGGTCCTGGCGGCGGTAGACCACGCGGCGGCCGAGCTTCACGGCTCTGGGTCCTTCGCCTCGGTGCCTCCAGTAGCGGAGGGTCCCCTCGGGGATACGCAGGTACTGGCTTGCTTCGGTGACTGTCATGAGGTCCATGAAGTTTCCTTCTCTAGGTGGAGCGTTCCTAAAGAAGCAAAGCACAGGCCAACCTACTCACGCAACCTCGTGAAGGTAGTACGCTGCCAACATGGCAAACAATGACTCGGTGGAAGACCGTTACGGTCGGAACGTCCGGCGCTTCCGCAAGGAGGCCGGGCTCTCCCAAGGGCAACTGGCGGAGAAGCTCAGAGAGCACGGGGTGGACCTGCATCCGTCCGCCATCGCGAAGATCGAGACGCGCGACGTGCAGAACCCTCGGAGCGTCCGCCTCAACGAGGCTCAGGCGATCGCGGACGCGTTGGACGTCGACCTGCGGATGCTCACCGGGTCACCGAGGAGGGGGAACCTGAAGACGTTCACGGTCACGCAGGACGTCCGTAAGGTGCAGGTGAGATATCTCCGAGATGCCGAGGATGCGCTGAGCCGGGCTCAGGAGGACGTGGACCGCGCGAGACGAGACGTGGACGAGCTGCGGCTCATGCTCGACCGTGACCATCGGGACGCCGTCCGCATGGAAGAGGCCAACGCCGAACAGGCGCGAGTCGTGTTCGGCGAGGCGGATCCACCGACCGACATCGTTGACCGGCCCCATGCGGGGTCGCCGGACCATGACCGTGTGGAGTAGTCGTGGCGAGCGTCAAGAAGCGTCCTGACGGCCAATGGCGTGCCCGATATCGGGACGCTGCGAACAAGGAGCACGCTCGCCACTTCTCTCGGAAGGTCGACGCTCAGCGGTGGCTGGACGAGGTCACGACGTCGATCGTCACGGGGCAGTATGTGGACCCGCGCGCGGGGAACATCACCTTCAAGGCCTTCTTCTACGAGTGGTCAGCGCGGCAGGTTTGGACTGCGGGGACGCTGGACGCGGCGACCCGAGCGGTCCTGTCGACGACGTTCAAGGACCTCCCGTTGGCGAAGATCGCGCCGGAGCACGTCGAGCAGTGGGTGAAGGAGATGACCCTCCCGGCCAGCACGCGCAAGGAGGGGCTGGCGGTCTCCACGCAGAAGATGCGGCTGGCCTACGTGAAGATGACGTTCGCTGCGGCGGTGCGGGGGAGACGGATCGCGGTCGACCCTTCGGCCGACGTGAAGATCAAGGCGAAGAAGAAGCGGGCCGACTCCGACGAGCTGGAGATCCCGACCTCGGAGCAGATCGCGGCCGTCTTGGAGGCTGCTGACGTGATGTTCCGGCCGTTCATCGCCGTGTGCGCGTTCGCTGGTCTGCGGCTGGGGGAGGCGGCAGGGCTCCAGGTCGGCGACGTCGACTTCCTCCGACGGACGATCAAGGTCCGCCGGCAGGTGCAGGGCGACACCAACTCGACCGCCGTCCTCGTGCCACCGAAGGCCGACTCCACGAGGACGATCTACGTCCCTGAGGAGCTGACGACGATGCTCGCCAAGCACGTCGAGGAGGTCGGCACCAGGGGGGAGGAGCGCTTCCTCTTCTCCAACGGCGGCCACCTCTTCAATCGGAACTCAGCGGGCCACTATTGGCGGGAGGCTGCGAAGGCGGCCGGGCTGAAGGGCTTCACGCTGCACTCCCTTCGCCACTACTTCGCCTCGGGCTTGATCCGGGCCGGCTGCGACGTCGTGACCGTCCAGCGTGCGATGGGGCACTCTCAGCCGTCGATCACTCTCGACGTCTACAGCTCGTTGTGGCCGAAGGCGGAGGACCGCACGAGGTCCGCGGCGGCCGCGATGATGGCCGAAGTTCTGGCTCCTGCGGACTCTGTGCGGACTCGTGGGGCTTCTGCCCCTTGAAATGGGGCGCTCTAGCGGTAGTTGACGTACTGGAGCGCGACGTCGAGGTCCTTGCCCTTGAGGAGGCTGATGACCTCTTGGAGGTCATCGCGGGACTTGCCGGTGACGCGCAGCTCGTCGCCCTGGATCTGGGGCTTGATGCCCTTCGGGCCCTCGTCGCGGATGATCTTGGAGATCTTCTTCGCGTTGTCCTGGTCGATCCCCTCCTTCGTGGGGCCGGCGAGGACGTACTCCTTGCCGGATGCCTGCGGCTCCTTCTCGCCGAAGTCGAGGTTCTTCAGCGAGACCCCGCGACGGATGAGCTTGGACTCGAAGACGTCGAGGACGGCGAGCACCCGGTCGGCGCTGTTGGCCTTGATGACGACGGACTCCCCGCTCCACTCGATGGAGGCGCCGACCCCCTTGAAGTCGTAACGCTGGGAGACCTCCTTGGCGGTCTGGTTGAGGGCATTGTCGACCTCCTGGCGGTCGACCTTGCTCACGATGTCGAAGCTGCTGCTGGCCATGTCCTGCGGGCTCCTTCCGGGGGGTGATCCAGAGCGGATTGCGTTGAGGGGTGGTTGGCTTGCTATCCTTCCATGCGCACGAGGCAGGTTGTCCGAGCGGCCAATGGAAACGGACTGTAAATCCGTCGGGTTATCCCTACGAAGGTTCGAATCCTTCACCTGCCACCGAGGTGCACTGCGAGCCCCGAGCCGGGACACCGGCTCGGGGCTCGCGGCGTCGTGGCCGACGTCACTTCAGGCGCTTGAGCGCCTCCGCCCACAGCTCGCGATATGCCTGGGCCGCTGGGGATCGCGGCTGCCACTCGACGATCGGCGCCCGACGGACACCCATCTGCTCGACGGCGCTCGAGGCGGGGACGACGGTCCGCGCGACGTCCTTGCGCGAGCCGGGCAGCTCCTCGACCAGGTCCTTGTGCAGCCGGCGCCGGCGGTCGACCATCGAGAGGAAGGCGAGCAGCTTCGGGGACTTCCCCTTCGTGTCGTCGATGAAGTCGCGCAGCTGGTCGAGCGTGCGCACCGCCAGCGGCGAGGGCATGACCGGGGCGAGGACGAGGTCGGCCGCGCGGACGATGTTCTCCGAGACGAGGGAGATGCTCGGGGCGCAGTCGAGGACGACGAGGTCGTACTTCTTGGACAACGTCGCGAGGAGGTCGCCGAGCATGCGGGTCGGCTTCTTCTCCGCGTCGAGGAGCAGGTCGAGGTTCCGGTAGGAGACGTCGGAGGGGATGACGTCGAGATTGTCGTAATCACTCGCCTTGACTGCGTGCGCGAGGTCCCGCTTGCCCCCGACGAGGGCCTCGCCGCCCCCCTTCACCTTGGCCTTGACCTTGAAGAGCCAGGTCGCGCCGCCCTGGGGGTCGAGGTCCCACAGGAGGACCCGCTGGCCTTCGTTCGCCGCGAGCCAGGCGAGGTTGGCGGCGGCGGTGGTCTTCCCCACCCCGCCCTTGATGCTGTACGACGCGATGATCTTCACAGCCCGATCGTCGCAGACGACGACCTCCGGAGGGCGCTGTGTCGGGGGTCGGTGCGACGATGCGGGCATGGACGTCATCGTGGGCGAGGACGGGCTGGCCCGGCCGGCGTGGGCGGACGGGCGCGGGGCCCATGGGGAGATGCTGCGGGAGTACTACGACACCGAGTGGGGGATGCCGGTGCGGGACGAGCGGGGCCTCTTCGAGCGGTTGAGCCTCGAGGCCTTCCAGTCCGGCCTCTCGTGGGCGACGATCCTGCGCAAGCGGGAGGGCTTCCGGGCGGCATTCGCCGGCTTCGACCCCGACAGTGTGGCGACCTATGACGAAGGGGACGTGGCCCGCCTCCTCGACGACGCGGCGATCGTGCGCAACCGGGCCAAGATCGAGGCGACGATCCGCAATGCTGCCGCGACGGTCTCCCTTCGTCCGGACGGTGGTCTCGCGCAGCTCATCTGGTCCTTCCGGCCCGAGCGGACGCCCCGCCCACGGACGATGGCGGAGGTTCCCACGACCTCGGACGAGTCGCGGGCCATGGCCAAGGAGCTCAAGCGGCGCGGCTTCGCCTTCGTCGGGCCCACGACCGCGTTCGCGCTCATGGAGGCCGTCGGCATCGTCGACACCCACCTCCTCGGCAGCCACCGTCGTGGCTCCTCCGGCGTGTGGCACCCGGACGGCACGCCGGTGGCAGGATGGTCGGCGTGACCGAGCAGCTCGACAGGAACCGATACCCGCACTGGAGCACCGTGCCGACGCGCTGGAGCGACAACGACCAGTTCGGCCACGTCAACAACGCCGTGCACTACTCCGTCATGGACACGACGATCAACAACTGGCTCAAGGCCCACGGCTTCGACGTCGCCGAGGGTGGGGACACGATCAACCTCATCCCCGAGACCGGCTGCCGCTACCTCGCCGAGATGTCCTACCCGGACGTCTTCGAGGCCGGCCTGCGAGCGCTGTCCGTCGGGCGCTCCAGCATCCGGTGGGAGTGCGCCCTCGTGCGCGCCAGCGACGGGGTGCTCGTGGCTCTGGCGACCTCCGCGCACGTCTTCGTCGATGCGGTGACGCGTCGCCCGAGCGCGGTTCCCGAGCATCTGCGGACCCACGCCGAGGCCCTCGTCACCGACGCCTGAGCCCCCGATTTCATGAGCACGACCTCGGACGTGTAATCTCTCCCGAGGTCATCCACCGCAGGACTGCTGTCCTAGGTGGACCTGCCTCCTTAGCTCAGTCGGCAGAGCGTTTCCATGGTAAGGAAAAGGTCGTCGGTTCGATTCCGACAGGAGGCTCGGGTCCGATCCGTGCCGTGCACGGGTTGACCGCCAAGGCGGGGTAGCTCAGCTGGTT
>DXAR01000086.1 GCA_019116945.1 Candidatus Janibacter merdipullorum
GAAGCGGGTGCGTGGCACCTCGAGCGCACGTGCACCGGGGATGGCCCCGATGGCCGCGCCCATCGCGCTCTCCAGCTGGAGCACCGCGGGCGAGGTCGGGTCGGTCGGGTCGACGGTCTTGCGGTTGACGATGAGCGGCAGCGCGGGCGCCCCCGGGTCACCGGTCTGCAGGTCCCGCAGCGCCGCCAGGTCGATCCAGAGGTTGTTGGAGTTGTAGTGGCGCCACCGGTCGACATCGGTGAAGGAACGGTCACCGGCCGGCACCTGGGCGGTCTCCCGGAGGACCATCCGCCCCTCGTGGAGGGCGAGGTGGCCCCCCTTCCGGTCGGCGGCGGTGCCTCGCACGGTCTCCATGACGAAGGGAGCGCCCTCCGCAGCCATCCACGTCACGATCCGTGGGTCTACGACGGCTCCGAGGTTGTCGGCGTTGGAGACGAAGGCCCAGCGGATGCCCGCGTCGAGGAGGGCGGTGACCGTGCCGGTGGCGGCCAGCGCGGTGTAGAGGTCGCCGTGGCCGGGCGGGCACCACTCGAGCCGCGGGTCGGCGGGCCACTCGACGGGCATGAGGTCGTCGGCGCGCAACTTCGGCTCCCGGCCCTGGAGGAAGTCCAGCGGGAGGTCCTGCTCGAGGTCGGGGTGCCGGCCCAGCCGGTCGAGGGAGGGCCCCCGCGTGGTGGTCGAGTTCATGAGGAGGAGCGGCAGCCGGGCGCCGTGCTCCCGTCGTGCGGAGACGACCTGGTGGGCCAGGACGTCGAGGAAGGTGTGGCCGGGCCGGACCTCGATGAGCGACTTCGGCGCGGAGAGCCCCATCGTCGTCCCGAGGCCGCCGTTGACCGTGATGACCGCGACCCGGTCGAGTACCTCCCGGGCCCGCTCGGGGTCAGGATCCGGCAGGTCCGCGAGCCGGGGGAGGTCGGGCACGGGCTCGAGCTCCTCGCTCGGCAGCAGCCCCGCGGAGGGGTCGTCGAGCTGCTCCAGGCGACGACGGAGGGAGCCGAGGTCGGCAGCGGTGGCCCCGCCCGACCCGGCCTTGTCGAGGGTCGCGGTGATGTGGTCGGGCACGACTACTCGGTCGTCGACCCGGGCGTGCCCAGCTCGCGCTTCTCCTCGGTGAGACGGGCCTCCTCGTCCTCGTCCACGACCGTCGGGTTGAGCACGGCCCAGGCGAAGAAGATGATGCCGACGAGCAGCAGCGCGGCGCCGGTCCACAGGTTGGCCTGGTCGTGCGCCTGCCCCGAGGTGGCGCTCGCGTCCCCGCCGAAGACGTGGACGAGCAGCAGCACGATGCCGTAGATGGCCATGAGGGCACCGATGATGTTGCGGACGTCGAAGAGGCCCGCCGTGTGCCGCCGGGACCCCTTCTCCGGGGATGGGTCGTCAGTCATGGTGGTTCACTCCCTTCCTCATCTGAAGATCACGTTGAGCACGATGACGCAGACCAGCGAGAGCCCGGCCAGCTTGACCGGGGACTCCCAGGCGTGGGCGACGGGGGCGCCGGCGAGGTCCGCCTTGGGGGTCATCGAGTACACGAGGCCGCGCAGGGACGCCGGCTCCTTCGGTCGGGTGACCTGGGTGACGGCGACACTGACGACGATGTCGACGACGAAGGCGGTGCCCGCGGCGACGAAGGCCGCTCCCTGACCGCTGAGCTCGAGGACCCCGATGCTCGCCGGGCCGAGCGCGTCCACGGAGAGGACCGCGACGACGACCGCGGCGACGGTGCCGGCGACGAGCCCGGTCCAGCCCGCGGCCGCGGTCATCTTCTTCCAGAACATGCCGAGGATGAAGGTCGCGAAGAGCGGCGCGTTGAAGAACCCGAAGAGGGTCTGCAGGTAGTTCATGATGTTGCTGTACTGCCCGGCGAAGAGCGACGTCCCGATGGCCACGACGGTGGCGACGACGGTCGCCCACCGCCCGAAGGACGTGTAGAAGTGGTCCGGCTTGTCCTTCTGCACGTACGTCTGCCAGATGTCGTAGCTGACGACGGTGTTGAAGGCGGAGATGTTTGCCGCCATCCCGGCCATGAAGGCCGCCATGAGGCCGGCGATCGCGACGCCGAGCAGGCCGTTGGGTAGCAGGTCGCGCATGAGGAGCAGCAGGGCGTCGTTGTACGTCACGTCACCGCCGCTCCCGCCGGCCTCCTTGAAGGCGGCGAGCTCCGGGACGATGACCGCGGCGATCATGCCCGGGACGATGATGATGAAGGGGATGAACATCTTCGGGAAGGAGCCGATGATCGGCGCCCGCCGGGCGGCGTTCATGTCCTTGCTCGCCATCGCCCGCTGGACCTCGACGAAGTTCGTCGTCCAGTAGCCGAAGGAGAGGACGAAGCCGAGCCCGAGGACGATCCCGATGACCGACATGATCTCGGAGCTGAAGGCGGTGAGGGAGGTGCCCGGCCACGACTGGAGCTCGCCCTCGGTGCCCGCGGCGGCCATCCGGTCGGTGAGGCCGTCCCAGCCGCCGACCTTGTTGAGCGCGAGGACCGTGAGCGGCGTCAGCGCGGCGACGATGACGAAGAACTGGAGCACCTCGTTGTAGATCGCGGCGGAGAGCCCTCCGAGGGTGATGTAGGAGAGGACGACCACGGCTGCGACGACCGTCGAGACGAGGATCGGCCACCCGAGGACGGTGTTGATGATCGTCGCGAGGAGGTAGAGGTTGACGCCGGCGATGAGCACTTGGGCGACGGCGAAGCTGATCGAGTTGACGAGGTGCGCGCCCGGCCCGAAGCGGCGGAGCATGAACTCGGGGACCGAGCGCACCTTCGAGCCGTAGTAGAAGGGCATCATGACGATGGCGAGGAAGAGCATCGCCGGGATCGCGCCGATCCAGTAGTAGTGGAAGGTCGGCATGCCCAGCGCCGCGCCGTTGGCCGACATCCCCATGATCTCGACCGCACCGAGGTTCGCCGAGACGAAGGCGAGGCCGGTCACCCATGCGGGCAGCGATCGGCCCGAGAGGAAGAAGTCGAGGCTCGTCGAGACCTGCCGCCGCGCCATGAGCCCGATGCCCAGGACGAAGGCGAAGTAGATCCCGATGAGCAGGTAGTCCACCCAGCTCGCATCGAGGCGAAGGGTGCTCTCCGCTAGGACCATGCTCTTCCTGCCTCCCGGTGACATCGCTGGCGTGGTGCCCGGGCACGCTACTCCCCGTGCGGTCGGTCCGCCCGTCGAGTCACCGGCGGGTCGTCGCCGCACGACGATGGGGCATTCGTTGGTGGAGCGGCTGGTCCGCTCGCTTTCGGCGTCGGTGTGGACGCGGCAGATCACTCTTCGCGGTGGGGCCGGTTCGTCCTCAGCGTCTTCGGTGGGACGGCCGTGCACGTACTCCTTGCCTCGACAGTCCTCGGCGGGTGAGGGAATGAGTGCCTGACCCGGACGGGTTGTACGGGACAGACCCATCACCTCCGACCGAAGGACACCGACGCACCGTGCGAGTCCCCCTGAGCATCCTCGACCTCGTCTCCATCTCCGAGGGCTCGACCGCCCAGCAGGCCATCGCCGACTCGATGTCGGCCGCCCGGGTCGCCGATCGGCTCGGGTACACGCGGCTGTGGTTCGCGGAGCACCACAACACAGAAAACATCGCCTCCAGCGCAACGGCGCTCATCATCGCCGAGGCGGCGCACGCCACCGAGCGGATCCGGCTGGGCTCGGGCGGTGTCATGCTCCCCAACCACGCCCCGCTCATGGTCGCCGAGCAGTACGGCACGCTGGCCAATGTCCACGGCGACCGGATCGACCTCGGTCTCGGCCGCGCCCCCGGGACCGACATGATGACCGCCCAGGCCCTGAGCCGCTCCTCCGCCGAGCCGCAGGCCTTCGCGCAGAGCATCTACGACCTGCAGGGCTGGTTCAGCGCAGCGGGCGTCGCCCACAGCACCCCGATCTCCTCGGCGGTCTCCGCCGGCACCGAGGTGCCCATCTGGGTGCTCGGGTCGACGGTCAACGGCGCCTCGATCGCCGGGCAGCTCGGGCTGCCCTTCTCCCTCGCCTCGCACTTCGCCCCCGACCAGATCGACGAGGCGATCCGGGTCTACCGCGACAGCTTCACCACGGAGAGCGCGACGGCGCAGATCGACCGGCCGCAGGTCATGGCGGGCATCAACGTCATGGTCGCGGACAGCGATGCCGAGGCCGAGCGCCAGTTCACCTCGGTCGGCCAGATGTTCGCCGGGATGGCCCGCGGTCAGCGCGGCAAGCTCCGGCCGCCGGTCGACCCCACCACGCCCGGGCTGGACAGCCCGATGCTCAGCATCAAGGCGGTCGGCTCACCCAGCACCGCGGCCCGCCAGCTGGAGGAGTTCGCCGAGCGCACCGGCGCCGACGAGCTGATCACCGTGACCTATGCCCACGACCCCGCGGTGCGCGAGCGGTCCCTCGAGCTCCTCGCCGACGTCTGGTTCTGACCGGCGGCCTCAGGGGGGTCCGCCGCCGGCCCGCTCGGCCCAGACGATGGAGGTGGGGAGGGGCATCAGGTCTCCTGTCGGGGGCTGCATCCTTCATACGCCATGAGGTGGCCGCCGGGTGTGCCCCTGCCTCGCTAGCCTCGGAGGATGAGCGAGGAGACGACGGCGATCGCGGCCGTGCAGATCGACGACGAGATCACCCGGGTGACCCACTGGCGCTTCCCTCCCGGCACGCAGACGGGGATGCACACCCACGAGCTCGAGTACGTCGTCGTGCCCACGACGGCAGGCACCCTGCACGTCGTCACCCCCGAGGGCGAGTCCGACACCGAGCTCGTGGTCGGGGCGTCGTACACCCGCCCCGTGGGCACCACGCACAACGTCATCAACCGCTCGGACGAGGAGTGCGCCTTCGTCGAGGTCGAGATCAAGGACCGCCCCGGCTCCGGGTGGGTCAGCGCACGGTGATCGCATCCCCGACCGGGCGCTCGCCGGCGGCGTCCGAGGGGTCGGTGATGAGCCGGCCGCGCACCGCCATGGCCGTCGAGCCGCCGCCGTCGAGGTTGATCGCAGCGCGCATCCCGAGGGACCGGGCCACTGCTGCCGCCTCGGGCAGGGAGAGGCCGAGCTGGTCGGGCTGCCGACCGTCCACGGTCACGAGGACGGTCCTCCCCTTCGCGTCCACGCCGGCGATGGTCCGCGGGTTGCGCTGGAGGACCCAGCCGTAGTCGAAGCTGGGGTTGTCCAGCTGCCGCATGCCGTCGCGTGCCTGGGTGATGTGCTCCCGGCCGTGGCGCAGCAGCTCGGGGCCGCCGTTGACCACCGTCGTCCCCCGGGTGCGCGGTGCGCCGATGTCGACCCGCTCCCGCAGGCGCGGGCGGTCGCCGACCTCGAGCGAGGCGAGCAGCGAGCCCTTGCGACCGATCCCCTGGATGGAGGTCTGCCCGCGCTGCAGCGTCGTCCCCCGGCTGTCGAGGACCCGGACGACCCGACCGGACCGGTCGAGGACGACCTCGGTGCCGGTGCCGGAGGGAGTTTGCTCGCCGAAGGAGGGGTCGAAGGAGACCAGCTCCGAGCTGTCCCTGCACGTGACGTCGTGCAGCGGCAACGAGGTCGGGGTGTCGCTGGCATCTCCCCCGCAGTTGCGGATGAGGCCGGGGACGCGGTTCGTCCCGTCGAGCTCGACGGTGCGGCGGTCGAGGCGGATCGCCGCGTCCCAGGTCGGGCGGGTGACGGCGGTGCGGCGCGCGTTGCGCTGCAGCACGATGGCCGGCCGGTCACCGACGGGCTCGGAGGTAACCCTCCCTTCGTAGACGCCGACCCCGGCCGGGTCGCCCTCCGCGCCGGCGGCGGGGTCCATGGTGAAGAAGCCGCCGTTGACGGCCGCCGTCGCCCCCGTGGAGCGGGCCAGCTCGGTGGTCGTCTCGCGCTGCTCCAGGTCCCCGCCATGGGTGCCCCCGAGGTGTCCCCGGAAGCGCCTCGGATCGATCGTCACGACGTTGACGCTCCAGTGCCCACGGGTCTTGGTCCCGCCGTCCCAGCCGGCGTACCAGCTTCGCGCGCTGAAGCCGGCCTCCTTGAGGCGTGCGACGGCCGCGTCGGCGCCCTCCTTGTTGCGGTGGGTCGTGGTCAGCCGCACCCGGTGGCCGATGACCCCGGCCTCGACGTCCGCGACGGCGGGCTGCCGGACCGGCTGGGCCCGGCTGGCGAAGCCGGCATCGCGCAGGCGGGTCACGAGGGCGTCCGCGCTCCTCTTGTCCTGCACCGCCCGTCCGGGGGCGTCCGGGTCGGGGTTGGACGAAGGGGGGATGCTCAGCTCGACGACCCACCGAACGGAGGAGCTCGGCGCCCCACGGTCGATCTGGGTCAGCGTGACCCCGGGCCGGAGCTGGCGGGTGGTGCGCTTCTCGGGCAGGTCCGACGGGCCGAGGGGCAGTTCGCCCCGGCTGCGCTCGCCCTTCCCGGCGGCGCTGGTGACCTCGCCGGAGTGGGCCTCGGCGGGCTCGGAGAGAGGCGGGTGGGCGACCGTCCCGGCCATGACGATCGCGGCAGCAGCGACGGATGTGACGGCGGACCTTTTCCTGAAGGACATGGCTCCCACACTGGTCCACCGAGGTGGCCAGCGCATGTCGACGACGTGGCCGTCGGGCTGCCTCTCGTCGCCTTTGTCGCCGGTGCTGATCGCGCCTATCCTTGAGACTTGAAGTAGTGCGAGGGGGAAGCAGGTAGTGACTGACGTGAGCGTGCCCGGCGTGATCGGCGGCCGATACGAGACCCAGGGTCTTATCGGGCGCGGTGGCATGGGCTCCGTCTGGCTCGCCGAGGATCAGCTCCTGGGGCGCCTCGTCGCCCTCAAGGAGATCGCCTCCCTCCCTGGTGAGTCGGAGGGCGAGACCGAGCGGGCCCTGCGCGAGGCGCGCAGCGCAGCCGCGCTCAACCACCCCAACACCGTCGCGCTCTACGACGCCATCGAGCACGAGGGCACCCCTTGGCTCGTCATGGAGTACGTCTCCGGACCGACGCTGTCGGAGTGGGTGCGCGAGCACGGCCCCCTGGAGCCCGACGTCGCGGCCGAGGTCGGCGCCCGTCTCGGCGCCGGGCTGGCGGCGGCCCACCGAGCCGGTGTCATCCACCGCGACATCAAGCCGGCCAATGTCTTCGTCGGCGACGACGGTGAACCCAAGCTGGGTGACTTCGGCACCGCGCGACGGGTGGCGGAGGAGCGCCTCACCCTCGCCGGGGTCGTCACCGGGACCCCCAGCTACATGGCGCCCGAGGTCGCCGACGGTGGGGAGTACACCGAGTCCGCCGACGTGTGGGCGCTCGGCGCCACCCTCTACTTCGCCGTCGAGGGCGAGGACGCCTACCCGGGCACGGGCAATGCCCTCGCAACGCTCCGGAACATCGCCACCAAGCCGCCGCGCGCGCCGGTCCGGGCCGGTGTCCTCGAGCCCGTCCTCGGTCAGCTGCTCTCGCACAACCCCGAGCGTCGCGGCACCATGGGCGACGCCGTCCGCCTGCTCGAGGAGGTCGCGCCCGGTCGCCCGGGAGCCATCTCGCTCATCGCTGCCGGTGCCGGCGCTGGTGCCGCAGGCGCGGCGGCTGCGTCCGCTGCCGGTGAGCCGGCCGTGCCCGAGGACCAGGCGACCGGCGCCCACTTCTTCCAGGACGCCGGCGACGTCGAGGAGGAGCCGGAGGGCACGGGGCTCTTCGGCTTCCCCGGGGCACCCGCGACCGCGCGTGCGTCCTCCGGCCGTCGCGGCCCCGTGATCGCTGGCATCGCCGCAGCGGCGCTCGTCACGGCCATGGGGGTGGCTGCCTTCACCGTCGGTGGTGATGACGACCGCGAGGCCACCCCGACGTCGACCTCGAGCTCGACGTCGACCCCGAGCAGCACGTCGACGTCGTCGACCACGTCCTCGACGACGTCGTCGAGCGAGACGACCCCGGAGACGCCGAGCGAGACCACGACCGAGGAGGTCGTCCCAGCGCCACCGCCGACGACCCAGGCTCCTGAGCCCTCGACGACCCGCGTGCCGCGTCCCGCACCCACGACGTCACCACGGGAGACGTCGTCAACCTCGGAGTCGACGAGCGAGACCACGTCCGAGACCTCCGAACCCTCGGAGACCTCCGAGTCGACGACATCGGAGCCCACGTCCTCGTCGACGTCGTCGACGTCCACTCCCGACCGGCCTTCGCCGACGTCCACGCCCGATCGGCCGTCGCCGACGAGCGAGTTCACGCCGAACCCGCCCCGCCCGACCTCGGGGGGCGGCTCGCCCGAGCGGTCGACGTCGTCGGGCTCGAGGGGATCCACCGGGACGGACTGAGGGCGGGCCCGACGTCGACCAGGGGTGGGGCGATCCGAGGCTTCGTCACTGCTCCG
>DXAR01000087.1 GCA_019116945.1 Candidatus Janibacter merdipullorum
TGACGATGCCGCCCTGCTCGGCGATGGCCGTGGCCACCCGGCCCACGACGGCATAGTCCGGGGAGGTGTGCAGGCGGATGGTGATCGAGTACGAGGAAGGAGTCGCTGCGGGCATGTGATCAGTCTCTCACCACCAGACCGGTGCGGCGGACCGGGCCCGGGCGCCGCCCTTCGCTCCTCTGACACACTCTGCCGAGATATCGGAGATCCGCTAGATCGGCGGATACGGTGCCATCGTGGATCCGATCATGAACCCCTACGCCCCCGGCGCCGGCCAGCGCCCGCCCGAGCTGGCGGGCCGCGACGAGCAGCTGACCCGCTTCGACGTCGTGCTCAAGCGCATCGTCTCCGGACGCCCCGAGCGCTCCCTCGTCCTCACCGGTCTCCGCGGTGTGGGCAAGACGGTGCTGCTCAACCAGCTACGCTCCGCGGCGGTCCGGGCGAAGTGGGGCACCGGCAAGCTCGAGGCCCGCCCCGACCAGGGCCTGCGCCGGCCGCTCGCCAGCGCCCTGCACCAGGCGGTCCGCGAGCTCGGGCACACCCAGGAGGACGAGGTCTCCCACGTCCTCGGGGTCATCAAGTCCTTCGCCCAGCGGGATGCCAAGCCCGGGACCAAGCTGCGCGAGGTGTGGAACCCCGGCATCGACGCCCCCGCCGTCAAGGGCCGCGCGGACTCCGGGGACATCGAGATCGACCTCGTCGAGCTCTTCACGGACGTCGGCGGGCTCGCGGCGGACCTCGGTCGCGGGGTCGCGGTCTTCATCGACGAGATGCAGGACCTCGGCCCGGAGGACGTGTCCGCGATCTGCGCGGCCTGCCACGAGATGAGCCAGGCGGGCTCCCCCCTCATCGTCGTCGGCGCGGGCCTGCCACACCTCCCGGCCGTGCTCTCAGCGAGCAAGTCCTACAGCGAGCGGCTCTTCCGCTACCAGCGCATTGACCGGCTCGCCCGCATCGAGGCCGACCGCGCGCTCATGGCGCCCGCGGCGGACGAGGACGCCGAGTTCGAGCAGGAGGCCCTCGACGCCCTGTACCTCGCCACCGGCGGCTACCCCTACTTCATCCAGGCGTACGGCAAGGCCGTCTGGGACCAGGCGCCCCAGTCACCGATCCGCGCCGAGGACGTGCGCGTCGCCTCGCCGGAGGCCGAGACTGAGCTGGCGGTGGGCTTCTTCGGCTCGCGGTACGAGCGAGCGACGCCCGGCGAGCGGGAGTACCTGCGCGCCATGGCGGACGTCGCGGCCGACATCGCGGCGAAGGGGGAGGAGACCCTCGACGACATCGAGTCCGTCGCGACGTCAGCCGTCGCGACCCTCCTCGGCAAGAAGCCCCAGTCCCTCTCCCCCGCGCGGGATGCGCTGCTGAAGAAGGGGCTCATCTACTCCGCCGAGCGGGGCCGGATCGCCTTCACCGTGCCGCACTTCGGGCGCTACCTGCGCGAGCAGACCTGACACATTCGCGTGCTCGTGCACGTACAGGCTCCTAGGGTGGCGTCGATGGAGCACCGACCGTCGCCAGCACCTGGGGCACCGACCCCTGCCGTGGTGCGGGAACTCGTGCGCGACCAGGCCCCGCACCTGTCGGCGGAGGCGGTGTCGCCGGCACCCGGCTCGGGCAGCAGCAACTGGGTCTTCCGGCTGGGGCAGGACCATGCCGTTCGCCTTCCTCGTGACGACTCGTACGTGGATGACCTCCTCACCGAGACGCAGTGGCTCCCTCGGCTGGGACCACTCCTGACCGTTCCCGTCCCCGAGATCGTGCTCGTCGGTGAGCCCTCGTCGGCCTTCCCCAGGCCGTGGTCCGTCGTGACCTGGCTCCCGGGTGAGGTTCCGGCACAGCAGAGCCCCGCCGAGCAGGGCCGTCTGGCGACCTCCCTCGGCCGGTTCACGCGGAACCTGCACGCGGCGGACACCCTCGGCCAGCCTGCCGGTGCCGACCACTGGGGCTACCGATCCGGCGATCCGGTCACCGACCGGATCGATGCATGGGCCGACGAGGCCGCCGAGGGCCTGGCGGACCTCTTCGACCCCCGTCAGGTCCGCGAGGCCTGGCAGCGGGTGCGTCGGGTCCCGCCCGCATCCGGACCGCCGTGCTGGATCCACAGCGATCTGTCCGCGGAGAACCTGCTCGTGGGATCCGGCGGCGAGCTGGTCGGGGTCATCGACTTCGGTGCTCTGGGTATCGGTGACCGGTCGGCCGACCTGCTGTATGCCTGGAGCCTCTTCGACGAGGAGGCACGCGACGCCTTCCGCGTGGCATCGGAGGCCGACGAGGCCACGTGGCTGCGCGCCCGCGCCTGGGCCTTCGTCGGGCCGGGGATCCGGACCATCGAGGGCTACCGGGATTCCATGGCGGAGCGGACCCGGCGACTCATCCGGATGGTGGAGGCCATCGCGGCGGAGGTCGGGGTCGCCCTTCGATGAGTCGCAACCGACGTCATGGTCGGCGTCGCCTTCCGCCCCCTGTGATCAGCCATCCGGCATCATTCGTCCGTGAGCACCTTCGAGGCGAGAGCCGATCTGCACGAGATGGCCACGCTCCTGGCGTGGGGTGCCCGGCTCATCGGAGTGCTCGTCTTCGGCTTCTTCGTCGTGCTCGCCCTCACCGGCGTCATCGACGTGGACCCTCGTGACGACTGGTTCATGCTCGGCTTCGCGGTCCTCTTCCTCGTCGCGATGCTCTGGCTATTGCCGCACTCCATCCGGGCCGACGCACGGCTCCGCACCCGCGGACCCCTCCTGGAGATCCACGCGGACGCGATCGCCTACGGAGGCAGCCGGTTCCCCGACCCCGCGCTCAGGGGAGTGCTGCACGCCGACCTCCGTGGCGGTCAGACCCAGGTCGAGAACACGCGGTGGGTGCAGGGCGAGGCCTTCTACGTGTACTTCGACCCGGACCTGCTCGGGTACCGCCGCAAGGACGACCTCATCCAGACCAAGCGGCGTCAGCTGACGATCAGGATGTCCGACTTCGCCGACCCGTCCGGGATGGCTCGGGCGCTCATCAGGCACCTCGAGACGGCGGGCGTCACGTACATCGACTGCGGTTCATCGACGGAGGAGCTGCGGGCCGGCGAGCAGAGGATCTTCGACCGCTGAGCTTCTCCCGCACCACCACCAGGAAGGACGGCGATGCGCCCCCTCACCTACTACGTGGCCGCCACTCTCGACGGCTTCATCGCCGGGCCGGACGGTGGCGACCCCACCGGACATGACTACTTCCCGGTCACGCCCGACCTCCTGGAGTTCATCGTCGAGCGCTTCCCCGAGACGGTGCCGGGGCCGGCTCGCGAAGCCATGGGAGTCACCGGACCGGGTGCGGTCTTCGACACCGTGCTCGAAGGGAGGGCCTCCTACGAGGTCGGGCTGCCGCCGGCATCGACGACGCCTATCCCCACCTGCGGCACCTCGTCTTCTCGACGACGCTGGGTCAGGCGCCCGCGGAGGCCGTCGAGGTCGTCTCGGGCGACGCCATGGCTCGGGTGCGTGAGCTCAAGGCCGAGGACGGCAAGGGCATCTGGCTCGTCGGTGGCGGCACCCTCGCGCACAGCCTGCTGCCCGAGATCGACCGGCTGGTCATCAAGCTCAACCCGGCGGTCATCGGGTCGGGCGTGCCGCTCTTCGACGGACCCTTCCAGCCGACGACCTTCACCATGACGGACACGGTGGCGCTGGAGTCCGGGGTCCAGGTCCTCACCCTCGACCGGCGGCCATAGCCGGAGCGCCTGTCCACAACTTACGGCGCGCCTCCTGACGGTTGTAGGTATTCGAACGTATGATCGACTCATGTCGACGATGACGCAGTGGCCGGACGGACCGCAGGTGGTCCCGGCCATGCGTGATGCGCTGCGGTCGTTGACGGCGGGGGTCCCACCGATGGCGGCGAGTGACTCCGCAGAGGTGGCCGGGGTCGCGACAGGCGGCGAAGGGGGCCTGTGGCGCCACAGCGACGCGGAGCTCACCGAGACGTTGGCCGTCATCGGTCAGATGCGGCAGCTGGTGGAGATCGCCGAGGTCGCCGTGGTGCGCGAGGGTCTGGAGCGCGGCCTGCCCGGTGAGACGGGCTGGTCGGCACACGACTGGGTGACCCGCGCCGAGGGTGAGCAGGCACCGGACCCGAGCGTCCGGCACGTGAGCTCGGTGGTGCGGGTGGCCAAGGCCGGCACCACCATGGCCGGCCGGTACTGGGCGACGGCCGACGGGGGCGTCCGTGCGCTGCGCGAGGCCTTCGAGAGCGGCGACCTGCCGCTGGGCAAGGCCGACCAGCTGGCGCGCTTCCACGCCCAGGTCGCGCCGGTCGCCGACGAGGAGGACCTCGACCACGACCTCAAGGCACTGGTCGCGGGCGCCAAGGACGACGTGGTGGCGACCGGCCCGGATGGACGGGTGACGCAGCGGGTGCGGGGCCTGACCGACAAGGAGCTCGCTGCCGGCATCGTCCGCACCGGGCGCCTCCTCAAGCCCGCGAAGGACCAGGACGCGGAGGACGCGCGGGGCAAGGACGCACGCTCCTTCACGAAGTCCCCCGGACCGGCCGGGATGAGCTCCTACCGGATCGTGCTCGACCCCGAGGGCGCCGCCGTCGTGGACTCGGCCATCGCCGCACTGTCCGCCCCCGTCAAGGGCCCTGACGGTGAGCACGACGAGCGGTCAGCCACCCGGCGTCGGGCCGATGCCCTCCTCGAGATCATCCGCCGCGGGGTCTCCTCACCGGGCGAGGCCCCCAAGACCGACAAGGCCCAGCTCGTGGTCACCATCGGGCTGGACGACCTCCGCGCGGGCACCGACGGCGCCGGCGTGACGACCACCGGCGAGGTCCTCGCCCCGTCCGTGGTCCGCCGGCTCGCCTGCGATGCAGGCATCATCCCGGTCATCCTCGGCACGGACGGGGCGATCCTCGACCTGGGGCGTACAGCCCGCTTCTTCTCCCCGAGTCAGCGCAAGGCGATCTGGCTGCGCGACCAGGGGTGCACCTACCCCGGGTGCACGATGCCCCCGCAGTGGTGCGATGCCCACCACGTCGACTGGTGGTCGCGAGGCGGGGCCACCGACCTGGACAACGCGGCACTCCTGTGCGAGCGGCACCACACCAAGGTCCACTCGCTCGAGCTGCACGCGACCATCACGGCGACCGGCGTGACCTGGCACGTGTAGCGACCCCGCCCCGCGCCCGGCCCCACCCGGCCGGGCGCCCCGGCATGCCCGGGCAGGGTCAGGACGAGCCGGCCACGCTGCCCGGGCCGGCGGCGCGCTCAGATCCCGTGCGTGGCGCTCAGATCCCGTGCGTGGCGCGCAGCAGCTCGGCGTACTGACCGCGCACCAGATCCGGGTCCGCGGAGCCGTCGGGATCGACGACCGACTCGAGCTCGACCTCCCACTCCGGCGGACGCGCTCCCCCCGAGAGGATCCACGCGGCCTGCCGGGCAGCACCCCGACCGACGTTCGCCCGCCACCGGCACGACGACCTGGGCGCCGAGGACGTCGGGCGCGATGGCCTGCACCGCTGCGGACACCGACGCCCCACCGATGAGGAAGATCCGCCGGATCCCCACCCCGTGGTCACGGAGAGCCCCCACGCCAGCGGCGACATTGCAGAGCATGCCCTCGTAGGCAGCGCGGGCGATGTTCTCCGGCGTCATCGTCTCCCGCCGGAGGCCGCCGAGGGTCCCGCTCGCGTGGGGGAGGTTGGGGGTGCGCTCGCCGTCGAGGAAGGGCAGGACCGTGACGCCCTCCGCGCCGGGACGGGCGGCCAGGGCGAGCCGCTCGAGCTCGAGGACGTCGACCCCGAGCATCTGGGCGGCCGCGGTGATGACCCGGGCCGCGTTGAGCGTGCACACGAGCGGAAGGTGGCTACCGGTCGCGTCGGCGAAGCCGGAGACGATCCCCGTGGGATCGGGCCGTCACGGCACCCAGGCCGGTGGTGGCGCCGGTGATGACCACGGTCCGACCCTGCTGGTCGCCGATGTCCGACAGGGACCAGGGGGCTCGTTCGCGGTGGCGTGTCATGGGACCACCCTGCCAGCCCGCCCGCGAGCGCCCTGACCCGTCACACTGGGGGCCGGGCGGACGTCAGTCCGGTGACCGCCCATCCACCGAGAGGTGAACCCATGCCCACCACCGATGCCTTCGAGGCCGAACGTCCACGCCTGCTGGGGCTGGCGACCCGCATCCTCGGCGACCACGCCGAGGCCGAGGACATCGTCCAGCAGGCCTGGCTGCGCCTCCACGGCACCACCTCCGACATCGACTCCCTGCCGGCCTGGCTGACGACGGTCACCACTCGCCTGTGCCTCGATCGCCTCCGGTCCCGGACTCCTGTGCCCCACAGCGAGATCGAGCCCGCAGGGTCCGCGCCCGACGTGGCCGACGAGGTCGCGCTCGCGGACACCGTCGGCGTCGCCCTCCAGGCGGTCATCGAGCGACTCACTCCCGGCGAGCGGGTCGCCTTCGTCCTCCACGACAGCTTCGGCTTTGACTTCGCGACGATCGCCACGATCCTCGAGACCACCCCTGCAGCCGCACGCAAGCTCGCCTCCCGGGCGAGGGCAAAGGTCCGCCGCCCGCAGCCCGAGGACGCACTCGCCGACCACGAGGTCGTCGACGCCTTCATGGCCGCGGCGCGCGAAGGGGACTTCGCCTCCCTCCTGCGCCTGCTGGCTCCCGACGCCACGGTCTCCGCCGACGCCGCCGCCATCGCCGTCGGCACACCGGAGCGCATCGACGGCCGCCAGGAGATCGCCGAGTTCTTCGACGGGAGCGCGCACGCGGCGCTGCCCGTCCACGTCGACGAGCGCCCCGGAGCCGCCTGGTACGACCGCGGGACCCCGCGCGTCCTCTTCGACTTCGAGGTCGACGAGGGCCTGGTCCGGGGCATCACCTTCCGCGCCGCGGACGAGGTCCTGGCCCGAGTCGTCCGGCGTCGGGACACCACCCGCCGCGACTGACCGGTCACACATCACGCCCGCCGATCGTCGACGAGACGACACCCCCCGAGAGAGGACCCTTCCATGAAGACCATGACCTGCCGCCAGCTCGGTGGCCCCTGCGGCCTCGAGCACCACGGCGAGAGCGCCGACGACGTCATCAACGCCCAGGACCAGCACCTCAAGGAGGCCGAGAAGGCCGGCGACGCCGCCCACCAGCCCGCTCGCGACGACATGAAGAAGCGCTGGCTGCGCCCCCGCAAGGCGCTGGGCTGGTACAACGACACGAAGCAGGCCTTCGCGGACCTCCCCGAGGACTGACGACGCGCGCTGGTGGTCAAGCCGACGGGCCGTTCGCGCTGCACGCCGCCGCCATCCTCATTACCGTCGAGTCACTCCACGACCAATGACGGTGTGTTGGCACGGTGACACCCGTCGAGGAAGGCCACCATGTCCGCCACCCCCAGCAGACGGACCGTCATCGCCGGCACCGGGGGTGCGGCGGCGCTCGGCGCGCTCCCGGCCACGGCCCACGCCGGACCGACCCCCGAGCGCGCGGGCGAGCTGACACTGACCGACCGGCTCGCCCACGCCAAGCACCGGGCGGCCGTCCCGGAGATCTTCCGTGCGCCACCGCGGGTCCGCTCGCACACGGACGTCATCGTCATCGGGACCGGGTTCGGCGGGAGCGTCGCCGCCCTTCGCCTCGGTCAGGCCGGCGCGTCGGTGGCCATGCTCGAGCGCGGATCCCGCTGGCCCCGCGACCCGTGGCGGCGTACCCACGCCAGCGACACCCTCGCCGACGGCCGCGCGCTCTGGCACAAGCGGACCTTCATGAACCTCACCAACCTGCCCACCGTCGTGGACAAGTTCGGCGGCGTGCTCGACGACACCGAGTACGAACACCTGCGCGTCTGGCGCGGCGCCGCGGTCGGCGGCGGGTCAATCGTCTTCACCGGCGTCCTCCTCGAGCCACCGAAGCGCTACTTCGAGCACGTCTTCGGCTCCACGGTCAACCAGCGGGAGATGCACGCGAGGTGGTACCCGAAGGCGCGACGGATGCTCCGGGCCTCACCGATGCCCCGGGACGTCTACCGCAGCGCCCCCTTCGGCCACTCACGGCGGTGGGACGCGCACGTCCGCCGGGCCGGCTTCACCCCCCAGCCGCTCGACGGCATCTGGGACTGGGACGTGGTCCGGGACGAGCTCGCGTGGCGCTCCCGACGGTCGGCGACGATCGGTGAGAGCAACTACGGCAATGCCAACGGCGCGAAGTACGACCTCACCCTCAATTACCTGCCCGCGGCCGAGGCGACGGGGAGGGTGACCGTGCACCACGGGCACGTCGTGGACCGGATCGGTCAGGACCGACGAGGCCGCTACACCGTCGACCTGCGGGTGGTCGACCCCACCGGGGAGACCCGCGAGACCCGGACCGTCACCTGCGACCGGCTCGTCCTCGGCGCCGGCAGCATCGGCACCTCGGAGCTCCTCGTGCGGGCCCGCCACGAGGGCACGCTGCGGCATCTCGACGACTCCGTCGGCGAGGGCTTCGGCACCAACGGCGACGGAGCCCTCGTCCAGTTCCTCGCCCCCTCAGGAGGGCTGTCCCAGGCCTCACCCTCGGCCTCGACGATCCTCGACGCATCCGGCGACCTGCCGGCCCGGATGGAGAACTGGTATGCGCTCGGTCTGCAGGTCAACGCCACGGTCATCGGCTCGCTCGGCATGGTCATGGACCCGGCTCGCGCGAGCTTCCAGTACCGCACCGACCGGGACGACGTCGTGCTCGACTGGCCGGCGGACGGCAATGCCGCGGCCGAGGCCGCCCTGCGGGCGATGCACGACAAGGTCGCCGAGGCCAACGGCGTCGTCACCGGCATGCCCCTCCTCGGGGTCCCGGACGTCGCGACGAGCTTCACCGCCCACCCGCTCGGTGGCGCCGTCATCGGCGAGGCCACCGACGCCCACGGGCGGGTCAAGGGCCATCGCGGCCTCTACGTCATGGACGGGGCCGGGATCCCCGGGAGCACCGGGACGGCCAACCCGTCCCTGACGATCACCGCCCTGGCCGAGCGCAACATCGCCCGGATCATCGCCGACGGCCGGTGACCGAGGCGAGCGGGGACGCCGGCGATCTGGGACAGGGAGAGCCCGAGCTCGCGCAGCCGCCGGATCTGCAGCAGGCGCACGAGGTGCCCGGCGCCGTACTGCTTGTAGCCGTTGACCGCGCGCCGGGGCTCCTCGAGCAGACCGTGCTCGTGGTAGTGGCGGACCGCCTTGATCGTCGTGCCCGCCAGCTCCGCGAGCTCCCGGGTGCTCCATCCCATCCTGCGCCCCTGCCTCGTCCCGCTGTTCCCTCGTTGATCAGGACCAGTCGAAACCATGACCCCGGGGCACGGTCAAGGGCACGCGTCCGTGCGAGGCTCTGACGGTGCCCGGTCACACCGTCCTGCAGCTCCCCGTCCCCGCCCTCGAGGCGTGGGTCGTCGAGCGCACCCGCCACTACGACGACGGCTTCGTCTCGACCGACCCTGCCTTCGGCCACGCCCACATCACGGCCCTGGCCCCCTTCGCCCCCGCACCGACGCCCGCGCAGCTGGCGACGGTGGCCGGCATCGCTGCTCGCACCGACCCGATGCCGGTGCGGCTCAGCGAGATCGGGCAGTTCCCCGACGGCATCATCCACCTGCTGCCGGTACCGGACGACGCCCTCCGCGCGCTCACCGGGGCCCTCACACGCGCCTTCCCGGAGTTCCCTCCCTACGAAGGGAGGTTCGGCCGCTGCCCCGACCCCCACCTCACGCTCGACGCCGCCTCTGCGGTCGTCTCGGTGGAGTCGACGCGGCGCCTCCTCGGCGATGCCGTCCCGGTGACGGCGACACTCACCGAGCTCCAGCTCGCGTGGTGGGAGTCGGGCGCGTGCCGTGTCATGGCGCGCTGGCCGCTGGGGCGGCCGTGACGCCCGCCCGCGCGGGGAGCAGCAGGGCCGAGTCGCCGAACTCGTGCCACAGGTACCCCTCTGCCGCGGCGGCGTCGTAGGCCGCCTGCGCCAGGTCGCGGCCGGCCACGGCCTCGACGAGGAGGAGGTGGGAGGCCTGGGGGTCGTGCCACCCGGTGATGAGCCCGTCGACGACCCGGGGCGGATGGGCGGGGGTGACCACGCGCGAGGTCCAGCCGCTCGTGGGGGTGACGTGGCCCCCTTCGCTCGCCGACTCGACCGCCCGGGTCGCGGTGGTGCCGACGGCGACCACCCGCCCGCCGTGGGCGCGGGCGCTCTCGATCGTCCGGGCCGACTCGGCCGGCACCTCGAACCACTCCGGCCCGGGGGCCTCGCCCGCCTCCTGGGAGGAGACGCCGGTGTGCAGGGTGATCGGCGCGAAGGTGATCCCGCACGCCACGAGACGGGCGACGAGATCGGGGGTGAAGGGCCGTCCGGCAGAGGCCATCTCAGCGCTCCCCGGCCGCACGCCGAAGACGGTCTGGTAGGCGCTGAGCGGGTAGCGCAGGTCGAGGTAGCCGTAGGCGATGGGCCGCCCGTGCTCGGCGAGCTCGCCGTCGAGGTCGCCGACGACCTCGGCGCGCCACAGCCGGTTGCCCGTCCCGGTCGGGGACGAAGGGCGGCTCTCCGGCCAGGGAGCGAGCAGCCGCAGGCGCACCCGCCCCACGGCGACCTCGGTGCCGGGCAGGGCGTCGAGGACCGGGTCGGCGGCGTCCGGGGCGGTGCGCAGCTCGACGACACGCGTGCCGTCGTCGAGCCGGTTGGCGACGTGGACGACGACGGGCGCGCCGTCGACGACGGCATCCGTCTCGCCCGCCTCGGTGGCTGAGGTGTTGACGACGAGGACGTCCCCCGGCTCGAGGTGGGCCGGGAGGTCGCTGAAGCTCACGTGCTCGACCCCACGGGCCGAGCCGACGAGCAGGCGCACGGCATCCCGCGGGATGCCGCGTGCCTCCGTCGGTCGGGCGGCGAAGGCTCCCGCCTCGAAGGTGATGGACGGGGTCTCGAGCAGCAGGGTCATGAGAAGTCCTTCGCGGTGTGACGGCCCGACGGCGGCCGGGCCCGGATGATGCGGAGCAGGTGCGGTGCGACCGTCTCCGGCAGCGGACGGTCGGAGATGTCCTCGCCGAGGAAGGCGTCCTGGTGCATGGCCGTGCGCATGTCCCCCGGGTCGACCGCCCAGGCGGTGAGGCCGGTCTCGGCGGCGAGGGTGAGGGTCGCGTGGTCGAGGGCCGCCTTGCTCGCGCCGTAGGGCCCCCACGTCTCGTAGTGCTGGATCGCGGCGTCGGAGCTGATCGACAGGATCGCTCCGTCCGCGACCCGCAGCAGGGGGAGCAGCTGGCCGGTGAGGAGGATCGGCGCCTCGACATTGGTCCGCCACACCTCCTCCAGGCCGGCGGTGGAGGCCTCGGCGAGCGGCCGCATCGGGACGGCGCCGAGGGTGCTCGCGTTGTGCACGAGCAGGTCGAGGCGCCCGAGGTCGTCGGCCGCGGCGACGAGGGCGGCCCGGTGGTCGGGGTCGGTGATGTCACCCGGGACGAAGCGGACGCCGTCGGGCAGTGCCTCGGCCCGATCGGCCCGGCGGCCGTCGGTGACGACCATCCATCCATCCGCTGCGAGGGCCGTCGTGAGCGCGAGCCCGAGGCCGGCCGTGCCCCCGGTGATGAGTGCTGTCGGTGTCGTCGTGGTGTCCATGCAGAACAGGCTGCATGCTCAAGTCCACTTGAGGTCCAGGCCCGATCGGTGACGAGTTCCGACGCACGGCCTAGGGTGACGAGCATGGCACCGGAGCAGAGCGAGTGGATGCGCATCGTCGCGGACGACCCCAACCACTCCCAGTGGTACATCGAGCGATTCCGGGCGATGGCGGCGCGCGGCGACGACCTCGACGGCGAGGCGCGCCTCGTCGACGCGATGGCGCCCCGCGGCGCCCGCATCCTCGACGCCGGGTGCGGTCCCGGCCGGGTCGGTGGTCGTCTGCACGCGCTGGGCCACGACGTCACCGGGGCTGATGTCGACCCCGCGCTCATCGCCGCAGCCGAGGTGGACCACCCCGGCCCGCGCTGGGTCGTGAGCGACCTCGCCGAGCTCGACATCCGGGACGACGAGGGTGGGCGGGTCACCTTCGACCTCATCGTCTGCGCCGGCAATGTCATGACCTTCCTCGCGCCGAGCACGCGAGGGGCCGTCCTCGCCGGCTTCGCCGACCACCTCGCCGACGGCGGCCGGGCCGTCGTCGGCTTCGGCGCAGAGCGCGGCTACCCCTTCACCGAGTTCCGCGAGGATGCCTCTGCCGCAGGCCTGTCCGAGCAGGTCCTGCTCGGCGGCTGGGCCCTGGAGCCCTTCACCGAGGACGGCGGCTTCGTCGTCGCCATCCTCGGTCGGTGACGGTCAGGCGACGACCGGACGGCTCTGGAGGACCCGCCACGTGTAGGCGATGGCGAGTGACGTCACGGGCGCGACGACGACCCCGGCGATGCCACAGGTGCAGAAGCTGAGGACGACGCCGCCGACCCCCAGGATGAGGCAGAGGAGCAGGTTGTCGACGAGGTTCTCCTTGACGAAGGTGAAGCTCGCCTTGATCGCGTCGACGGCGCTCGTCCCGTCGAGCACCGCGGCATTGGTGTAGTAGAGGAAGAAGGCCACGACGATGGCCCCGACGCACAGCGCGAAGAGGCCGAGGAAGACCGCGATCCCGACGAGGAGGCCGGCGAGCAGGCCCTGGCCCCAGGGGACCCGGCTGAACATCTGACCGAGGTCGGCGCGGCCGGTGTCGACGACGTCGAGCGCACCCCGGAGGAGCGCCAGGCCGACGATCCAGGAGAGGAGGCTCGAGAGGACGAGGCCGGTCAGCTGAATCATCGAGGACGCCAGCGATGCCTCGCTGGAGGGGTTGTCGGGGTTGATCGGGTTGGAGTAGACCTCCAGACCGCCGCCGGCGAGGTTGAAGATGAACTGCACGCCCCCGCCGGCGACCAGCGTGAGGACGCCCATGAGGAGGAAGATCCCGACGTTCTCCCCGAACTTCCGCAGCGCGTAGGAGATGGCGTCGATCGGGCTGTAGGGCGCGGGCATGCCGGGCGGCATCCCACCCCCGGCGCCGTATCCCCCGGGAGGGGGTCCGTACCCCGGCGGGGGGCCGTAGCCGGGCGGGGGCGGCCCCTGTCCCGGGGGAGGCGGCCCGTACCCACCCGGCGGCTGGGACGGGGGCGGTGGCATCGAAGAACTCATGGGCACACCCAATCGCGCCGACGCCCGCGCCACAAGCACCGTGCATGGGGAGCGCTCCCCGCGTCACCCCTCGACGAGGAGCTCCCGGCTGATGTCGGCGACGGACGCCGTCCCGACAAGGCCCATCGTCAGGTCGAGCTCGGCGAGGACGTTGTCGATGACGGCGCTGACCCCGACGGCACCCTCGAGGGCGAGACCGTAGATGTGCGGTCGACCGAGGAGGCAGGCGTCCGCCCCGAGGGCGAGCGCGACGAAGAGGTCCGCTCCGGTGCGGATCCCGCTGTCCATGAGCAGCGTCGGACCGGGGCCCACCGCCTCCCGGATCCGGACGAGGGCATCGAGCGCCGCGATCGACCGATCGACCTGTCTCCCACCATGGTTCGAGACGATGATCCCGTCGACGCCGGCATCCAGCGCCCGCCGGGCGTCGTCCTCGTGCAGCACCCCCTTGAGCACCACGGGAAGGGAGGTCCGCTCCCGCAGCGTGGCGATGTGCTCCCACGACAGCCCCGGGTTGGAGTAGATGTCGAGGAAGGTCTCGACGGCCGCGCGCGGCTCCGGGGAGGCGAGGTTGCCGCGCAGATCTCCGGGGTGCTCCCGGGACATCGACAGGAGCGCCTCCGCCCCTCCCTTCGCCGCTCGGGCCAGGCCCAGCGGCCGGCGGGGGTCCAGGCCGAGGGCGGCCGCTCCCTTCGTCCCGGCGGCGGCCAGCCGCTCCCGGACGAGCGCCATGAACCGCGGGTCCGAGGTGTACTGCGCGATCCCCAGGCCGCGGGCGAAGGGGAGGGAGCCCAGGTCGAGGTCCTCCGTGCGCCAGCCGAGCATCGTCGTGTCGAGGGTGACGACGAGCGCCTCCGCGCCGGCAGCCTCCGCACGGCCGATCATCGAGTCCACGAGCGCCTCGTCGGTGGACCAGTACAGCTGGTACCAGAAGGGGGTCCCGGCCATCGCGCGAGCGGTCTCCTCCATGGGTGAGGACCCCTGGCAGGAGAAGACATAGGGGATGCCGCTCGCGTGGGCGCCCTCCGCGATGTGCACGTCCGCCTCGGGCGTGACGAGACCGGCGGCACCGACCGGCGCGAGGAGGAGGGGTGCAGCGAGGTCGGTCCCGAGGACCCGCGTGCCCAGGTCGCGCTCGGTCGTCGCGTGAAGCATCCGCGGTACGACCCGCCACCGGTCGAAGGCCTCCCGGTTCGCGCGCACCGTGGCCCCGGACCCCGCACCGCCGGCGACATAGGCCCACGCCCGGCGGCTCATCGCCCGGCGCGCCCGCCGCTCGAGCTCGTCGGTACCGGCCGGCACGGTGGGGGCGATGCCGAGCGCGCCGGGGCGGTAGATCGCGCCCTGCCGGGCGCGCCCCGGCCCGGCGGTCGACGGCTCGTGGGGCTCCGGCGCAGAAGTCGTCATGGAGGGCACCGTAGCGCCCCGAAGCGGTGATCTTGGCCACAGCGGCGGGGGCGCATAATCATGCACTTTCCCTTGATTCCATCGGCTTTCGGGGGCATTTGGGGCCGATTGACGTCATTCGCCTTCGGGACACCCCCGGGTTACCTTCCGCTGGGCCACACCCACCAACACCAGACCGGAAGGAAGGCATGCCGACCGAGCCGCCCTTGGGCATCGCGACCATCGTCCTACTGCTCCTCCTCTTCTACGGACTGACCATGGTCATGTCGCTGAGGATCAGCCGCGGGAGCAAGGAGAACGCCGACGACTACATGACGGCCGGTCACAACATCGGCTTCGGCATCTCGGCCGCCTCCATGACGGCCACGTGGATCTGGGCATCGTCGATGTATGCCTCGGTGACCTCCGGCTACACCTACGGCATCTCCGGCCCGATCCACTACGGGCTCTGGGGTGCCCTGATGATCCTCTTCATCTACCCCTTCGGCCGCCGCATCCGGAAGGTCGCCCCCTCCGCACACACCCTCGCCGAGGTCATGCGCGCCCGGCACGGCCGCTCGAGCCAGCTGATGCTCGCGATCTCCAACGTCCTCGGCAGCGTCATCTCGCTCATGTCGAACTTCATCGCCGGTGGCGCGCTCATCGCGATGCTCTCCCCGATGAGCTTCATCCAGGGTGTCGTCCTCATCGCCGGCGGCGTCCTCATGTACACGATCTGGTCGGGCTTCCGGGCCTCGGTGCTCACCGACTTCACCCAGGTCGTGGCGATGCTCCTCGCCGTCGTCATCCTCGTGCCGACCTTCTTCTTCCTCCTCGGCGGACCCGACCTCCTCCGTGAGGGCGCCGACAACCTCACCGCCCACCAGTCGAACTTCTTCTCCTCCGAGGCCTTCCTCGGGCAGGGCGCCCCCTACATCGCGGCCGTCCTCGCCTACGCCATCGGCAACCAGACCATCGCGCAGCGCCTCTTCGCCGTGCGGGAGGACCTCATCAAGCCGACCTTCATCACCGCGACGATCGGCTACGGCGCGACGATCATCGGCATCGGCATGATGGGCGTGCTCGCGCTCTACTCCGGCATCAGCCCGGCGGGCGGCGACCCGAACAACCTGCTGCCGCAGCTGGCCGCCACCCACCTCGCGACGCCGCTCATCGTCGTCTTCTTCGTCATGATCATCGGGTCGTTGTCGTCGACGGCCGACTCCGACCTGGCCGCGCTCTCCTCGATCGTCATGACCGACGTCTACGGCGACCGCGCCCGCCGCGAGGGCACCGTCAACCCGCGCACCATGCTCCTCATCGGTCGCCTGACGATGGTCGTGGCGACCGTCGCGGCCGTGCTCTTCGCCGCGCTGGAGCTGAACATCCTCGACCTGCTCGTCTTCGTCGGAGCGATGTGGGGCTGCCTCGTCTTCCCCGTCATCGCCTCCTTCTACTGGACCAAGGTCACCAACTCGGCCTTCACCGTGTCGGTCCTCGTCGCCTTCGCGATCTTCATCCCGGTCCGCTTCTCCTGGCTGCCGGAGTCCGGGGCGACCGGTCTCGCGATCGACGTCCTGGGGATCATCGGAGCCGGCGTCGTGCTGGGACTCATGTGCTTCGGCTTCTTCGGTCCCCGCGTCGGGCTCGTCGTCGGCGCCCTCTTCGCCGCGGGGATCTCCCCCTTCGCCATCGGGGTGATCTCCGAGCACCCGGCGCTGTCCGGATCGCTCACCGCCTACGCCGTCTCCACCATCGTGTGCTTCGCGATGTCGGCCCTGTCCACCGAGCGACCCTTCGACTTCGCCCTCATCGAGAAGCGCACCGGCGACTTCACCGACGAGACCGAGTCGGGTGCCGACTCCGACGACGACCTCGACGACGACCTCGAGCCCGCCCGGGCCTGACCGAAGGGAGCCCCCATGTCCATCCCCGCACTCACCGTCTACATCCTCATCTGGCCGGCCATCGTCGCCGTGATCCTCGCGGTGATCTGCTTCGCCTTCTACAAGGAGTGGCGCGCCGCGAAGGAGGACGGCGAGGACATCATCTGATCCTCCCGCCCGGGCGACCGGCAGGATGGCGGTATGAGGACCACGATCCGCACCGCCGGACCGGACGACGCCCCGGTGGTCGGGCGGCTGCTCCACGACTTCAACGTGGAGTTCGACGAGCAGTCCACCCCGACCGCCGTGGAGTTCGGTGCTCGCTTCGCCTCCCTGCTCACGCGCGAGGACGTCCTCGTCCTCCTCGCCGAGCAGGGAGGCGAAGCCGTCGGGTTCGCCTTCCTCACCCTGCGCCCGACGCCCTACCACGACGGCCCCCTCGGCCAGCTCGAGGAGCTCTACGTCGTGCCCTCCCTGCGCGACCTCGGGATCGGGACCGAGCTCCTCACGACGGCGACGGACCAGGTCCGGGCGAAGGGGGTGGCCGAGATCCACATCAACGTCGACGAGGTCGACACGGACACCCGGCGCTTCTACGAGCGCTTCGGCTACGTCAACGTCCACCCGGGCGCCGACGACCGGATGCTCTGCTACATCCGGGAGCTGTGAGCGTCAGGCGGGTGCGTGCCGCTGCTGGTGCCGGGCACCGAGGGCGGTGCCGACGAGGACGAGGACGACCGAGCCGAGGAGGACGCCCGGGTAGCCGATGACCTCGGCGAGGGCGAGCCCGATCCCGGCCGCGAGGAAGGAGACGGCCAGCGCGAAGGAGGTCAGCGTCGTGAAGTCCGTGCCGGCCGACTCGCGCCGCGAGTAGTCCATGTTGATCGTGTAGACGACGACGTTGGCCATCGCATAGGTGGCCATGAAGAGGCACAGGGCGACGGTGGTCCACACCGTCGACGCCGACCCGAGCGCCAGCGGCAGGAGGCCGAGCGACGAGAGCGCGAGGAGCACTCCCCCGAGGACGAGGGTCCGGCGTCGGCCGAGACGAGCGGCGAGCCAGCCCGACCCCAGCGAGCTGAGGACCGCCGGGACCGAGGCCACGACACCGGTGACGACACCGATCTTCGTCAGCGACCAGCCCGCATCGACGAGCGCAGGGGAGACGATGGCGTACCCCACGGCGGCACCGATGTAGTAGAGCGGCACGACGACGAAGGTCCAGCTGCGGCAGCCGTCCTGCCGGAAGACGGTGAGCAGGTCGCGGTATCCCGCCCGCTGCGCCACCGGCCCACGCTCCGGCTCGCGGTAGGCGATGACGACGGCGAGCGCAGTGGCGGTGAGTGCCGCGAGCATGAGGAGCGCCGGGACCCAGCCGAAGCGGTCGTAGACGACGACCGCGAGACCGCCACCGACGACGCTGCCGAGGTAGTTGCCCCCGACCTGGATGCCATTGCCGATGCCCCGGTCCCCCGTGCCGAGGAGACGCACGGTGAGGGCGTCCGCGGCGATGTCCTGGGTCGCGGAGAAGACGACGAAGAGGACGCAGATCGCGATGATCGGCCCGAGGTGCTCCGACGGGGGGACGAAGGGGGTGAGCGCCAGCAGCGAGAGGACGAGACCGAGCTGCAGCGGGATGAGCCAGGAGCGGTAGTGCCCCCGGCGGGAGCTGCCGTAGCGGTCGACGAGGGGAGCCCAGAGGAACTTGAGCGGCCAGATGATGCCGATGGTCTGGAGGAGCCCGAGCGTCGCCAGCGGTGTCCCGCCCTCGCGGAGGATGGCCACGAGGCCGATGGTGAGGAATCCCACGCCGAGCCACTGGGTGAAGTACAGGGCCGTGATGAGCCGGAACCGCTCTGCACCAAGGGTTCTCGCATCCCCAGGCAGGTCGGTGAGTGTGGTCATCCAGGGCTCCTCGAGGGTGGGGCGTGCGGGCGATCGGGTAGGCGTCATCGCCGCCCCGCCGAGTCCTGTCGTCATCCGGACTCGTCGGGACAGCCGGGGCGAACCATGGTTATGTTAGGGCAGCCATCCCAAACTGAGGTAACCCTAAGTTCAAGGAGTCCCCCCGTTGAACCAGCACCTCCTGACCCACGACACCGCCGACGCCTACGTCGACGGCATGTCCCGGGTGACCGATCTCGTCGCCCGGCACCTCGCGACCGGAGCGCCCTCGACCGGAGCCGCCGTCGCCGACCTCACCCCCGCGGTGGAGTCCGTGGACCTCGACCACCCGGCCGCCGACCTCGAGTCGGCGCTCACCGAGGTGACCGACCTCTACCTCCGGGACGCGATCTGGTTCCACCACCCCTCCTACGTCGCCCACCTCAACTGCCCGGTCGCCCTGCCCGCGGTCCTCGCCGAGGGCTTCCTCGCGGCGGTGAACACCTCCGTCGACACCTGGGACCAGAGCGCCGGCGGGACCCTCATCGAGCAGCGCCTCGTCCGCTGGACCGCCGAGCGGATCGGCCTCGGCCCGGAGGCGGACGGCGTCTTCACGAGTGGCGGCACCCAGTCCAACCTCCAGGGCCTCGTCCTCGCCCGCGGGGAGGCCCTGCGGCGCCACGGCCGGGAGTCCGCGCCCCGGTTGCGGGTGCTCGCGTCGGACCAGAGCCACTTCAGCGTCCTCACGTCCGCGCGGATCATGGGCCTGGAGCCCGATGCGGTCATCCCCGTCCCCACGGCCCCCGGTGGCGGGATGCTCCCGGACGCGCTCGGGCTCGCCCTCGAGTCGGTGCGCGAAGGGGGCGACATCCCCATGGCGGTCGTCGCCACCGCGGGCACGACCGACCTCGGCGCCATCGACCCCCTTCGCCCCATCGGCGACCTGTGCGCCGAGCACTCCGTGTGGCTGCACGTCGACGCCGCCTACGGCGGCGGGCTCCTCACCTCCACCCGCCGGCGCCACCTCCTCGACGGGATCGAGCGCGCGGACTCCGTCACCGTCGACTTCCACAAGACCTTCTTCCAGCCGGTGAGCTCGAGCGCGGTCCTCGTGCGCGACGGCCGGACCCTCGGTCACGTCACCCACCACGCGGACTACCTCAACCCGCGGACCGCGGTGACCCCCAACCAGGTGAACAAGTCGCTCCAGACGACCCGACGCTTCGACGCGCTCAAGCTGTGGATGACCCTGCGCGTCACGGGGGCCGATGCGCTCGGCGAGATATTCGACGAGGTCATCGACCGGGCCCACGAGGTGTGGGAGGTGCTGCGCGCGGACGAGCGCTTCGAGGTCGCCGCCGAGCCGACGCTGAGCACCGTGCTCCTGCGCTACCGACCCGCGGACGTCACTGCGGCAGAGGCGGACTCGCTCAACCCACGGATCCGTCACGCGCTCCTCGACCGGGGTGACGTCATGGTCGCGGGCACGGTCGTCGACGGGCGGTCCTGGCTGAAGTTCACCCTCCTCAACCCCCACACCACGCTCGACCACCTCCGCGGGATCCTCGACACCATCGCGACGACGGGTGAGGAGCTCCTCGAGGAGGACGCAGCCGACGCGCTGACCCTCACGAGCCTGGAGGTCGCCCGATGAGCGGGCACGTCCACGACCTCGTCGGCATCGGCCTCGGTCCCTTCAACCTCGGCCTCGCCGCGCTGACCCATGACCTCGCCGACGTCGACGGCGTCTTCCTCGAGTCCCGGGAGGAGTTCTCCTGGCACCCCGGGATGATGCTCGAGGGCGCCACGATCCAGGTCCCCTTCATGGCCGACCTCGTGACGATGGCCGACCCGACGAGCCGGTTCAGCTTCCTCAACCACCTCAAGCAGGTGGGGCGGCTCTACCCCTTCTACATCCGCGAGGACTTCAACCCCCTGCGTGCCGAGTACGACCAGTACTGCCGCTGGGTGGCCGACCAGCTCGACACCATCCGGTGGGGCCACGAGGTGACCTCCGTCGAGCAGGACGTCGACGGCACCTACCTCGTCACGGCCCGACGGGCGGACGGGCGGCTCACCTCCCTTCGCGCCCGCCACGTCGTCGTGGGCATCGGGACGGAGCCGGCGCTGCCGCCCGTGGCGGAGGGTCTCCGTGGCCCGGTGACGCACTCCGGCGACTACCTCGGATCGCGAGAAGCCTTGCAGGACAAAGGAAGCATCACCGTCGTCGGGAGCGGGCAGTCCGCCGCCGAGATCTACCTCGACCTCCTCGAGGGCTGCGTCGAGCACGACTACCACCTGACGTGGGTCACCCGCTCCCCCCGCTTCTTCCCGATGGAGTACACGAAGCTCACCCTCGAGATGACCTCGCCGGAGTACGCGCGCTACTTCCGGGAGCTGCCGATGGAGCGACGCGACGTCCTGCTCCGCGAGCAGCGCCACCTCTACAAGGGGATCAGCGGGGACCTCGTCGACACGATCTACGACACCCTCTACCGGCTCCGCGTGGAGACCGGCCGGCCGGTGCCCACCACCCTCCTCACGAACAGCGAGGTGCGCGAGGCCGGCTGGGACGAGGGCGAAGGGAGGTACACCCTCCACGTGCACCACGAGGAGCAGGACGTCTCGGCCACCGTCACGAGCGAGGGGCTCGTCCTCGCCACGGGGTACCGGCCCCGGACCCCGCGCTTCCTCGCCCCGGTCACCGACCGCATCCGACGCGATGCCCGGGGCCGCTACGACACGGGCAGCGACTACAGCATCGACGTCGACGGGAGGATTTTCGTGCAGAACGCCGAGGAGCACACCCACTCCGTCCTCGCCCCCGACCTCGGCATGGGCGCCTACCGGAACTCGGTGATCATCAACGCGATCACGGGACGTGAGGTGTACCCCGCGGAGGAGCGAATCGCCTTCCAGCACTTCGGGTTCGGCGAGATCGACTCACCGGTGGTCGAGGCCACGGCCGAGGACCGGCGCGAGGCCGTGGAGGTGGGGCGATGAGCACCTGGCACCACCTGTCCCCCGTCGGCCGGGTGACCATCGAGCCGGTGCGGCTCGACGAGCACGCCGACCTGCTCCACACCTGGGTGACGCACCCGAAATCCACGTACTGGGGCATGCAGGGCTGGACCCCGCAGCAGACCCGCGAGGAGTTCGCGGCGATCCACGCCGACCCCTACCAGGACCAGTGGCTCGGGCGGGTCGACGGCGAGCCGGTCTTCCTCACCGAGACCTACAACCCGGGGCACAGTGTGCTCGCCGCGCACTACCCGGTCGCCGCGAGTGACCTCGGCATGCACGTCCTCGTCGCCCCGACCGAGACCCCGCGGCACGGGCTGACCTCGCACGTCTTCGGCGCCGTCATGCACTTCTGCTTCCGCGACCCCGCGGTGACGCGCGTCGTCGTCGAGCCGGACGTGCGCAATGACGCGATCCACCGGAAGAACGCCGCCGCGGGGTTCGTCGTCGACCGGCGGATCTCGTTGTCCGACAAGGACGCCCTGCTGAGCTTCTGCACGGTGGAAGACTTCGCGCGTAGCGAGCTCGAAGCGGGTGGACGCGGCGGAGGCGAGCGCCCCCCTTCGCCCGATGTCGCGCACCTGGAGCCGGAGGTCATGGCGCGGGCCCACCGGCACGTCGCGGCCAAGGCGCTCGGCGAGTTCACCCACGAGCGGCTGCTGGCCCCGGAGGAGACGGTCGACGGACGCTGGACGATCACCGCCGGCGCGGCCCGCTACACCTTCACGGCGACCCGGCACGCCCTCGAGCACTGGCGGGTCGACCCCGCGAGCATCGAGCGGACCGTCGACGGCGTGGCCACCGAGGTCGACGCGCTCCTCGTCGTCTCCGACCTGCACGAGGACCTCGGCATCCCCGACCACCTGCGCTCGACCTACCTCGAGGAGCTGAGCGGGACCCTCGCCGGTCTGGCGTACAAGTGGCACCACGCGCGGCACTCGAGCCGGGACCTCGTCGATGCCGACTTCCAGACGATCGAGGCGGCCATGACGGAGGGGCACCCGGCCTTCGTCGCCAACAACGGCCGGATCGGCTTCTCCGCGAGTGACCACGCGGCCTACTCACCCGAGGCGGGCACGGACGTCCATCTCGTGTGGATCGCGGTGCGGCGCAGCGTTGCCCACCTGTCGCTGGCGGACGGACTGAGCGAGGAGGGGCTCTACGGCGGCGAGCTCGACCCGTCGGACCGGCAGGGCTTCTCCCTCCGCTTGGAGAGGCTCGGGCTCGACCCCGCGGACTACCTCCTCATGCCGGTCCACCCGTGGCAGTGGGACCACAAGCTCGCCGTGACCTTCGCCGCCGACCTCGCCCGCCGCGATGTCGTCTACCTCGGGAGCAGCACGGACCGCTACCGGGCCCAGCAGTCGATCCGCACCTTCTTCAACCACGACCGGCCCGAGCGGCACTACGTCAAGACCGCGCTGGCGATCCAGAACATGGGCTTCCTCCGCGGGCTCTCCCCGCGCTACATGGCGGCCACGCCGGCGATCAACGACTGGGTGGCCGAGGTCGTCTCCGGGGACGAGGAGCTCGAGCGCTGCGGATTCCGCGTACTGCGCGAGGTGGCGGCCATCGGCTACACGGGGGATGCCTACCACCGCCTCGGCTCCCCCAACGCGCACACGAAGATGGTCGCGGCCCTCTGGCGCGAGTCACCGGTACCGAAGCTCGCTGCGGGACAACGGCTCATGAGCCTCACCGGGCTGCTGCACCGCGACGCCGACGGTGGTGCGCTCGTCACCGAGCTCATCGCGGCCAGCCCCGTCGGCGCGACCGAATGGGTCCGCCGGATGCTCCGGGCCTACCTGCGGCCCGTCGTGCACTGCCTCGGCGTGCACGACCTCGCCTTCATGCCGCACGGGGAGAACGTCATCCTCGTCCTCGACAGCCACGTGCCGAGCGGCGCCTTCATGAAGGACATCGGCGAGGAGGTCGTCGTCATGTCCGACCGGCCGTTGCCGCCCGAGGTCGAGCGGATCCGGCACGTCCTCGACCCTCAGGTGCAGTCGCTGTCGGTCCTCACCGACGTCCTCGACGGGGTGCTGCGCTTCGTCGCGGAGATCCTCGCCGACGACGGGGTGCTCACCGGGGACGAGTTCTGGGCCCTCGTCGCCGAGTGCATCGCCGAGCACGCCGACGAGTTCCCGCGGGCGGCGCGCCTCGACCTGCTACGTCCCACCTTCGAGCACTCCTGCCTCAACCGCCTGCAGCTGCGCAACACCCTGCAGATGGTCGACCTCACCGACCCGGCGGGGTCGCTCATCACGGTCGGCGACCTGGCCAACCCCCTCCACCCGTCGCAGGACCCCGGGACCGTGCACCCAACCGTGCAAAGCCCTAGGGCTTGGCAGGGTTCTGGGGCGGGTGAAGGGAGCGTGGCCGGGTGAGCGCGAGACGTTGGCGGGTGGAGCGGGACGCCCAAGGCGTGCCGCTGTGCTGGGGGGAGACGCTCGAGGACCTCGCCTTCGCCCAGGGCTGGTCCGCGGCGGTGGACCGGGCCTGGCAGATCGAGGTCGAGCGACGGCGGTCCGAGGCCGCCGCGGCCGCCCTCATCGGCCCCTCCGACTGGGACGAGTTCGCCACCCGGGCAGACCTCCCCGGCATCGCTCGGGCGGCCGTCTCCGGGCTCGACCCCGAGACCGAGGCCTGGCTCCTCGCCTTTGTCGACGGCGTCAACGCCGGCCTGCCCGAAGGCGCCTCCCGCGCACCGGAGTTCGCCGAAGTGGGCGTCGAGCCGGGCCACTGGCAGCCGTGGTCGCCGGCCGGTGTCTTCCTCGTGCAGCACGTCCTCATGGGCAATGTCGGGCACGAGCTGTGGCGGCGCCACCTCGCCGAGACGCTCGGCGACGACGCCCTCGACCTGCTCAGCCACGAGGGCGTCCCGCTCGGCGGCAGCAATGCCTGGGCCCTCACCGGGTCCCGCACGAGCACCGGGGCGCCGCTCATCGCCGCCGACCCGCACCGCGTCCTCGAGACCCCCGGCATCTACCAGCAGGTGCGCCTGGCGACCCCGGAGATCGACGTGTCGGGGCTCGCCTTCGCCGGCGTCCCCGGCGTGCCGCACTTCGGCCACGCGGGGACGGTCGCCTGGGCAGTGACCCACGCGATGGCGGACTACCAGCAGATCGCCCCCGACGCGGATCCAGTGGTCCCACATCCGATCTCACCCGCCACCAGCACAGGCGACATCGGCCTGCCCGCCATGCGTCGTCTCCTCCTCGCCCGCACCGTCGACGACGTCGACGCCGCCCTCGACGGATGGGTCGAGCCCGTCAACGCCGTCCTCATCGCCGGTGCCGATGGGCGCGTCCGCGAGCGCGTCGCCGGGCTCCTCGTGACGAAGGGCGGCGCCGTCGCCGCTCCCCCGGCCCGCCGCGACCTCGCCGAGGGCGAGGTGGTCGTCCACGCCAACGACCGCCGGGAGTCCGTCGCGGGCCTCGGCCGAGAGTTCGCCGCGCCCCACCGTGCCCGACGGGTCGCGCAGCTGCTCGCTGGCCGGGACACCTGGGGCACCGACGGGCTCGCCGCGATCCAGGTCGACACGGCACTCGGCTCCTGGCCGACCTACCAGCTCCTCCTCGGCGGGGTCGCGGCCACCGGCCCCGCCGAGAAGGTCCGACTCCGGCTGCTCGCCTGGGACGGGCACATGGATGCCCGGAGCACCACCGCCGCCCTCTTCGCCTCATGGCGCAGCGCCCTCGTCCGGCTCGTCGCCCACCACCCGCGTCTCGCCCCGCTGCACGAGCCGGCCGGCCGGTCACCGATGTTCGACCCCTGGCTGGACCCGGTCGCCCGCGTCGGTGCGGCCATCGAGCGGGTCGTCCACGTCGGGCCTGACCACGGCCTGCCCATCGACGAGCTCGCCGTCCGGGCCCTCGAGCAGACGGCCGAGGGCCTGGCGGCCGCACCCGCCGAAGTGCCCTGGGGTCACCGGCACACCGCTCCCTTCGTCCGGGTGGTGCCGGGCCACGCGCCCCCGAGCGGCGCCATCGGCGGCGACGGGGACTGCGTGCTCGCCACCGCCGCCGCCCCGGGCCTGAGTGACCTCTGCTGGCGCGGACCCGCCGCCCGGCTCGTCTGGTCCCTCGAGGGCCCGAGCGCGTGGGTGGTGCCGCTCGGCGCGGACGGCCCGGCGGATGCCCCGCACAGCCACGACCAGCACGACCGGTGGCGCACCGGAGGACTCGTCGAGGTCGACGAGCGACCTCTCCGCGG
>DXAR01000011.1 GCA_019116945.1 Candidatus Janibacter merdipullorum
CGCGCGAGGACGGCGACTGGGTGCCCAATGTCCACGGGGGCCGGGAGAACCTCGAGGCGGTGACCCTCCTCCAGGAGGTCAACGCCACGGCCTACCGCCGCTCCCCCGGCATCGTCACGGTGGCGGAGGAGTCGACCGCGTGGCCCGGGGTGACCCGGCCGACGGACGAAGGGGGCCTCGGCTTCGGCCTCAAGTGGAACATGGGCTGGATGAACGACGCCCTCCGCTACCTGGCCGAGGACCCGATCAACCGGTCGCACCACCACACGCTGCTCACCTTCGCGATGATGTACGCCTACGCGGAGCGCTACCTGCTGCCGATCAGCCACGACGAGGTCGTCCACGGCAAGGGGTCGATGCCGTACAAGATCCCGGGCGGGGACAAGGAACGGCTGGCGACGCTCCGCGCCTTCTACGCCTACCAGTGGGCCTTCCCGGGCAAGCACCTCGTCTTCATGGGCACGGAGTTCGCGCAGACGAGCGAGTGGGCCGAGAGCCGGTCCCTGGACTGGCACCTCCTCGACCACGCGGCGCACCGACGCGTCCAGGACCTCGTCCGTGACCTCAACTCCTTCGCCGCGCATCACCCGGCGATGTGGGCCCTCGACGACCGGCCGGAGGGCTTCCGGTGGCTCGACGCCGACGACGCCCATGGCACGACCGTCTCCTTCGTGCGGTCGGCCCCCACAGGGGTGGGCGCCGCGGAGGATCCCGTCGTCGTCGTCGTGAACTTCGGCGGGACCGACCGCGGGACGCTGCGGGTCGGCCTCCCCCGGGGTGGCGCGTGGCGGGTCGCGCTCGACACGAGCGGCTACGACGCCGCCGGGTCACCGAGCCAGGCCGACACCGTCCTCACCGCCGAGGAGCACCCCTGGCAGGACCAGCCGTGGTCGGCCGAGGTGCGGGTCGCGCGCCTCAGCGCGCTCTACCTCGTGCCGAGATCCGATCAGGCGGGGCGCAGGGTCCCGTAGGTGCGGGAACCGGCCCACATCTTGCGCTTGCTCACCATCCGGCCGGAGGAGGGCGCGTCGACGATGTAGCCGTTCCCGACGTAGACGGCGACGTGGTAGTTGCCGTAGAAGACGAGGTCGCCCTCGCGCAGCCACGTCTTGTGGATCTTACGGACGGCGGACTTCTGCTGGGAGGCGGTGCGCGGGAGGGACACGCCCTGCTTGCGGTAGACCTCCTGGACAAAGCCGGAGCAGTCGGCACCCTTCCACAGCGACGTGCCGCCGTACTTGTAGGGGGTCTTGCTGACGCGGGACTCCGCGAGGTCCGCGGCCGCCGTGCGGTCGCTCGACCAGGCGATGGTCGCGGCCTCCGCCTCGGTCGGCGCGGTGATGTCGGTGGCGATCGCGCCGGTGGCGGCCAGGGCCACGGCAGCGAGGACGGAGCTGGGCTTGACGATGGAACGCACAGGGGAGACTTCCGAGACGGGGAAAAGAACCTCGGCAATAGTCACGGAAAGATCACGACTGGTCAAGTTTTGATCACGGCGCGTGTCGCTGCACATGGCACACCCCGCATCTGTCTAAGCAGATGCGGGGTGGTCCCGGGGGGCGAAGGGAGGGAGGCGGCCGCTCAGAAGAGGGCGCTCATGAGCGTGGTCCGCCCCTTGCGCACGCGCTCGTCCTGGTTGCCGACGACGGCGAAGAGGTCGAGCAGGTGGTTCTTCACCCGCTCGCGCTCCTCCCCCGCGGTGACCCGCACGAGGTCGATGAGGCGGACGAAGGCGTCCTCGACGTGACCGCCGAGGACGTCGAGGTCGGCGACGACGAGAGCGGCGTCGACGTCCTCCGGGTTGCCGGCGGCGGCCTCGCGCGCCGCCTGCAGGTCGACGCCGCGGGTGCGCTTCATGAGGGCCACCTGGGCGAGCCCGAGCTGGGCGTCGGTGTCCTTGGGGTCCTGCGCGAGCGCCTTCTCGTAGGCCGCGGTCGCCGCGTCGAGGTCATCGCGCTCGATGGCGTCGAAGGCCTCCTGGTGCAGCGGCGGCAGCTCCTCCGCCGGCTCGTCGTCCGTCGGCGCCGCGGCCTCGACCCGGCCGGTGACGCCGTGCTGGACGGCGAGCTGCAGGAGCTGGTCGACGACCTGACGGAACTGCTCCTTGTCGACGAGCCCGGCGAAGAGCGGGACCGGCTGGCCGGCGACGAGACCGAGGGCGAGCGGCACCTCCTGCGGCTGGACGGCCTGGGTGATCCCCGGGTTCGTCGCGATGTCGACGCCGACGACCTGGAGCCGCCCGTCGAGGCCGCGGGCGATGTCCACCGCGTCGTCGAGGAGGGCCCGGGTCTGCGCCTGCTGGGAGGACCAGAGGATGGCGACGGCCGGGACCGCGGCGGAGCGCTGGACGATCTGGTTGAAGGTCGCGTCATCCGCCTCGACGAGCACCCCGTCGGCGCCTCCGGCTCCTGGGCCACCCGGCGCGGCGGCGGTCGGGGTCGTCGGCGCACCGGCCGCGGGAGCACCGGACGACGGACGGGCGGGGGCGCCGAGACCGGAGAGGTCGACGGCTCCACGAAGGGCGCGGGTCGGATCGTTCATGCGCGCCATTCTCCCCCACGCGTGCGGCCGCGCACACCGGGGTGGAGGGTCGCGCGGGTCAGCTGCCCTTGGCGGAGTGGAGCACGTCGCTCACGCCGACGGCCTTGGCCTTGCCGGCCTCCGGGGTGACGAGGGCGAGGGTCTCGGCGTGCTTGATCGACAGCCCGCGCTCGACTGTGGCGGAGTCGAGCACACCCTCGAGGGTCTCGTCCTCGATCTTCAGCTCCTTGAGCTTGTCCTTCGCCGTGATCGTGTCGGTGCGCGTCAGCGGGACGAAGCTCAGCTGACCGCCGTCGGCGAGGTCGAAAGAGACGGAGGCCGCGTCGACCGTGGACTGCCGCTGCCGGTAGGTGGCGAGGTCCTCGAGATCGGCGTCCTTGGCCTTGGCATTCTTCCGCAGGGCCGACGAGAAGGCGTCCTCGAGGGAGACCTGCGCCGGTGCCTTCTTCGGCGCCGGGTAGGCCACCCCCTTCGTCCAGACGGCGACCGCGGTGGCGACCTCCTTGTCCGGCTTGTCGGTGACGCGCACGCCGGACCCTTCGGCCACCGGCGCGAGGGCGGGGACGCTGGACCCCGCGGCCATCGGCACGTCCGCGAAGAGGGTGTACGGCTTGTCCGCCCGGTCGGCGACGAGGACGTGGAGGTACTGGGTGTCCTTGACCCGAGAGGTCGCGAGGACGGCGCGCGGCCAGTCGCGGCCACGGCTGATGGCGAGGACCTCGAGGTCCTTCCCCTCCGCGGCGGGTCGGCGCGGCTCGTCACCGCTCGTGGCCGCAGCGCTCGCCTCGCGCAGGGCAGGCCCGGAGAAGAGCTCGGCCCGGTCCTCGCCGGTGGCCTTCCCCTCGTCGGCACGCTGCTCGGCCACGCGGCCGAGGACGCGCTCGGCGACGTCGCGGGCGGTGCCCTCGGTGACGGAGGCCCCCTCGGAGCTCTCGGCGGGTGCGTCGTGGATGCCGACGACGGACTCGCCGAGGCCGCACCCGCCGAGGAGGACGGGGAGGGCGACGAGCGTGGCGACGAAGGGGGTGCGCCGGCTCATGCTCGGACCTCCCGGGGGGTGTGACGGGACCGTCGGCGACGGCCCGTCGAACGGCTGCGCAGGAGCAGGATGATCCCGAGGAGGAGCACGACGACGCCGCCGACGAGGAGGACGAGGGCCGTGGTGCCCCAACGGTCCTCGGCGACCTCGAGCTCGACCCGCTCGATCTCCTCGCCCGCGGGTGCGGTGACGACGAGGGTCTGCGGGGCCTGTTCCTGGTCGATGGTCGTGGTGACCGAGTCGGGCTCGCTCGTCGACGAGCGCCAGATGTCGAGCGACCCGGCGTCGACGGGGGTGCCCTCGCCCGCGCTCTTCGTCGTCAGTGCCCAGCCGCTGACGTCGACCCCGGTGACCTCGGCACGGGCGCCGTCGCCGAGGAGGGCCTCGGCGTCGGAGGGGCGGGCGATACCGCTCCACACGGTGCCGCTGCTCGTGGCGGTGACCTCGACCGGCGCGTCGACGCGGTTGAGGACGTCGGGGTCGAGGACGACGACCCGCTCGCCCGGTTCCGCGGTGAAGGTCGCGACCCCGGACGTGCCGAGGGCCGCGAGGAACCAGCCGCCGATGACGACGGCGACCAGGCCGAGCAGGGCGAGGAGCCCGCCGGCGATGCGGAGGATGAGCGTGCTCACGGGGGGTGCTTTCGGGTGAGTGGTCGAGGGCTGTCACCTCGACGGCGACGTATCACCTTCGCAAATATCGCCGAAGGTCACAACACGGTCACGGGGAGGTGGTGCCCTCGAGGATCTCCGTGACCCGGTCGACCTTGGCGGTGAGCTGGCCGGTGCGACCGGCCCGGATGTCGGCCTTCATGACGAGGCTGACGCGGTCCCCGTAGGGCTCCATCGCGTCGACGCACGACCGGACGACGGTCATGACCTCGTCCCACTCCCCTTCGATGGTCGTGAACATCGAGCCGAGGTCGTGCGGCAGCCCGCTGTCCTTGACGACCTGCAGGGCGGCCGCGACGGCGGGGGCGTAGGACGCGTCCTCGCCGGGGCCGGCGGGGGCGATGGAGAAGGCGAGCAGCATGGGTCCTCCGGGATCAGGTGTTGGCGTCGATCTTCAGGTCCCCGTCGATACGGGTCAGCCGATAGGTCTGCTCCTCGGAGCTCGGGTCGCCGTCGACGGGGTGGTAGGTGAGCGTGACGGTCACCATGCCGGCGTCCTCGTCCACGCTGATGTTGCTCGTCTCGACCGACTCGATGGAGGACCAGAACTCGTCATAGCTCTCACGGTCGTTCTGCCGGGCGGGCGCGAGCATCTCCCAGGCGGCGTCGCGGTCCTCGGTGGTGGTGGCGAAGTAGTCCTCGATGAAGTCGCTGGCCTCGTCCTCCGTGAACCCCTCCTCCGTCGTCCCCGAGGACTGCTCGCTCGTCTCGGTCGTCAATCCCTCACCGGAGCCCGACCCGTCGTCCCGGGTGAGGGCGAAGGCCAGGGCCGCGACGAGGAGGAGGGCGGCCAGGGCACCGACCATGGCCCAGAGCAGAAGGGAGGGCCCTCGGCGCGTGCTCCGCTGCGGGGCCGGCCGCGGAGGCGGCTGCTGCGGGGGCGCCATCGGCGAGGGAGCCATGGCGGGCGTGGCCATGCCGGGCGGTCCCGAAGGGGGTGGCGCCTGCGGGCTCACCGCGGGCCCGCGCGTCCGGGGACCCTCCACGCCGCCCGCGGCGATGATCTCGAGACGCCGGTGGGCCTCGGCCATCGTCCCGCGACGTGCGGGGTCACGGGCCAGCAGGTCGGCGAGCACCGGCTCCAGCCGCCCGGCCCGCTCGGGGCGTCGCGGCGGGTGAGTGGCGATGTGCCGCAGGGTCGCGAGCGCATTGCCCTGCCCAGCATGGGCGTCGACCCCCTCGACGGCGAAGTAGATCGTCGCCCCCAGCGCCCACACGTCGGCCGCCTCACCGTGGTCGCGGCCGACGGCCACCTCGGGAGCCATGTAGCTCGGGGTCCCCGTGACCATGCCCGTCTGCGTCAGGTGGTCCTCCGCACCGGCCCGGGCGATGCCGAAGTCGCCGATCTTGGGCCGCCCGCCGCCGATGAGGACATTGGCCGGCTTGATGTCCCGGTGGACGATGCCCGCCCGGTGGGCCGCGGCGAGCGCCCCGGCGAGCTGGGCGCCGAGGTCGGCGGCCCCCTTCGGCGTCATCGGCCCGCGCTGGCGGATCGCCGAGGCGAGGGTGGGGCCGGCCACGTACTCCATGACGAGCCACGGGGTGCCCTCGTGCTCGGTCACGTCGTAGACCGCGACGACATTGGGGTGGTTGAGCGCCGCGGCGGCCCGGGCCTCGCGCATCGCCCGCCGGGTCTCCCCCTCGCTCTCACCGGGGAAGTCACCGATCTGCTTGGCGGCCACCTCGCGACCGAGCACCGTGTCCCGGGCGAGCCAGACCGTCCCCATGCCACCCCGACCGATCGGGCGCACCGTCTGGTAGCGGCCACCGATAAGTGTGGGGGTCGTCTCGTCAGTCATGTCGGGTCCAGAGTAGATGCAGCACGAGCGCTACCGGCACGTACACTGCTCCTGCCGAGGCCGGCCCGGCCACGCTCGCCATCGTCAGGGGGGAAACCCAACCGTGTCCTATCCACCGCCGCCGCCACCCGGACAGGGAGGCCCCCCGGGGCCCGGCGGCCCCGCTGGCCCGAGCCCCTACCAGCCGAACCCGTACGGCGGCGCCCCCTACGGGCAGCCCCCCAAGAAGGACAACACCCTCTGGTGGATCCTCGGCATCATCGCCGTCGTCGTCATCATCTGCTGCGTCGGTGTGTGCGCCTTCTTCGGCTTCGTCGGCAACGAGGCGAGCAAGGAGATCGACAGCTACTCCTCCTCCTACTCCAGCGGTGCCGCCGGCAGCGCCCAGGAAGTCGACGAGGGCTCGGAGGTCAGCGACAACGGCGCCACCGTCCGGTCCGGGTGGAACGTCTCCTCCACGAGCGATGACCTCGTCGGGGTGACGCTGCGCAACGACGGCAGCAGCCGCGACATGCTGCGGGTGAAGTTCTACTTCATGAAGGACGGCGACGTCCTCGACGACGCCACCTGCTCCTCGGACTTCCTCGACCCCGGGGAGACCGACTACTCCCCGACCTGCATCAACACGGTCCAGGACATCGACGGGTACGACGAGATCCGCTTCGCCGAGGGGTACTGACCCCCGCTCAGGCGGGGGCGATCGACTCCAGCAGCGCGTCGGCGGCGGCATAGGGATCACTGCCGCCGTCGACGACGCGGCTCGCGAGCTGGTCCAGGAGACCACCGGAGCCCAGGTCGCCCATCCGTGAGCGCAGCTCGGCGACGGCCAGAGCCGAGATCTCCTCGCGGGCCCGCGCGGTCCGCCGGCGCCGCAGCTCCCCGCTCGAGGCCAGCCAGGCCAGGTGCTGCTCCATCGCGGCCGTGATGTCCTCGATCCCGGTGCCGTTCATCGCCGAGGCGCGGACGACGGTGCGCCGCCACCCCCGAGGTGCCGGGCCCTCCCCCATCTGGAGCATGTGCCGCAGGTCGCGCACGGTCGCGTCGGCGCCCTCGCGGTCGGCCTTGTTGACGACGAAGACGTCCCCGATCTCGAGGATCCCGGCCTTCGCCGCCTGGATCCCGTCACCCATCCCCGGGGCCAGGAGGACGAGGGTCGTGTCCGCGGACCCGGCGACGGCGATCTCCGACTGCCCGACGCCGACGGTCTCGACGAGGATGACGTCGAAGCCCGCCGCGTCGAGGACGCGGACCGCCTGGGGAGTCGACACCGAGAGGCCGCCGAGGTGTCCGCGCGAGGCGAGCGAGCGGATGTAGACGCCCGGGTCCACGGTCGTCTCCGTCATCCGAATCCGGTCACCGAGGAGGGCACCGCCGGAGAAGGGGGACGAGGGGTCGACGGCGAGCACGGCCACGCGCTTGTCGGCTGCACGCAACGCCTGGATGAGGGCATTGGTCGTCGTGGACTTGCCGACGCCCGGCGAGCCGGTGAGCCCGATGACGTGGGCGCCACCGGTGTGCGGCGCGAGGGCGGCCATGACCTCCCGCAGTGCTGGGTGCTCGTCGTCGACGAGCGAGATGAGCCGCCCGATGGCACGGGGCATCCCCGCCCTGGCCTGCTCGACCAGGGCGGGGACGTCGATGGTGCGGGTCAACCTCAGGCGCTCGGGACGCGCACGATCAGGGCATCGCCCTGACCGCCACCGCCGCAGAGCGCGGCCGCGCCGGTGCCACCACCGCGGCGCTTGAGCTCGTGCGCGAGGGCGAGGGTGATGCGGGCGCCGGACATGCCGAGCGGGTGCCCCATGGCGATGGCGCCACCGTTGGGGTTGACCTTGTCGGCGTCGATGCCGAGCTGCTTCGTCGAGGCGAGACCCACCGCGGCGAAGGCCTCGTTGATCTCGACGACGTCGAGGTCGCCCACGGAGATGCCGTCCTTCTTCACGGCCGCCTCGATGGCATTGGCCGGCTGGGCCTGGAGCGTGGAGTCCGGGCCGGCGACGACGCCGTGGGCGCCGATCTCGGCGAGCCAGGTCAGGCCGAGCTCCTCGGCCTTGGTCTTGCTCATGACGACGACCGCGGCGGCGCCGTCGGAGATCTGGGAGGCGGACCCGGCGGTGATCGTGCCGTCCTTGGCGAAGGCGGGACGCAGCTTGCCGAGGGACTCGGCGCTCGTGTCGCCGCGGACGCCCTCGTCGGTGTCGAAGACGACCGGGTCGCCCTTGCGCTGCGGGACCTCGACCGGGACGACCTCGTCGGCAAAGCGACCGTCGGCCCAGGCCTGGGCGGCCTTCTGGTGGCTGGCGGCGGCGAAGGCGTCCTGCTCCTCGCGGGTGAAGTCGGAGTTCTCGGCGTTCTTCGCCTCGGTGAGGGCACCCATCGCCTGGTCGGTGATGACGTCGTGGAGGCCGTCGTAGGCCATCGAGTCCTTGAGCTTGGTGTCGCCGTACTTGATGCCCTCGCGGCTCTTGGGGAGGAGATGCGGCGCGTTGGTCATCGACTCCTGGCCGCCGGCGACGATGACGTCGAACTCCCCGGCGCGGATGAGCTGGTCGGCGAGGGCGATCGCGTCGATGCCGGAGAGGCAGACCTTGTTGACCGTGAGGGCCGGGACGTCCTTGGGGATGCCGCCCTTGATCGCCGCCTGGCGGGCGGGAATCTGGCCCTCGCCGGCCGTGAGGACCTGGCCCATGATGACGTAGTCGACGTTCTCCCCCTGGACGCCCGCCTTCTCGAGGGCGCCCTTGATGGCGAAGCCGCCGAGGTCGGAGCCGGAGAAGCCCTTGAGGGAGCCGCTCATGCGGCCCATCGGGGTGCGGGCCCCGGCGACGATGACGGACACGGGACGCTCGGACATGGGGGTGCCTCCAACATTCTTGGGGTCGCACGGCGCCGGGAAGCGGCCGTGGTTCGTGCGCCTCACCCTAGCGACGTGGACGAAGGGAGGGCAGGGCCCGTCCTCGTGGGGCAGGCCACAGACCCCCGCGGTGTGCGGCCTCACACGCGCAGGACCTCCCTTCGCCGGTGGCTCGTCCATAGGCTGCGCTGCATGACTGATCTCTTCACCGCCATCGACCACGTCGGCGTCGCCGTGCCCGACCTGGACGAGGCCATCGCCTTCTACCGCGACTCCTACGGCATGGAGCTCGCCCACGAGGAGACCAACGAGGAGCAGGGCGTCCGCGAGGCGATGATGCGGGTCGGCGACTCCGGCTCCTGCATCCAGCTCCTCGCCCCCCTCTCCCCCGAGTCGACGATCGCGAAGTTCCTCGACCGCAACGGCGAGGGCATCCAGCAGCTCGCCTACCGCGTCGAGGACATCGACGCCGTCTGCGCGACCCTGCGCGAGCGCGGCCTCCGGCTCCTCTACGACACGCCGAAGCGCGGCACGAGCAACTCCCGCGTCAACTTCATCCACCCGAAGGACGCCCGCGGCATCCTCGTCGAGCTCGTCGAGCCCGCCACCGACGCCGGTCACTGACCCCCCCTTCGTCCCGCCCGCCCATGTGCGCGGGACCCACACTCCGCCGTGTGAACTCAGTCATGACACCGCCGACCTGGCGGCCCGTCGTCATTAGGTTGCACGGAAACGCATCACCCGCATCATCCCCACGAGGCCGAGGAGCCCACCCACATGGCAATCGACCAGATCCGCGACGCGATCCTCTCCGGTGACCGCAGCGAGGAGACCTACGCCAATCTCCCTCTCCCGCAGACCTACCGGGCCGCCACCGTCCACAAGGACGAGGTCTCGATGTTCGAGGGGCTCAAGAGCCGCGACAAGGACCCGCGCAAGTCCCTCCACATCGACGACGTGGAGATCCCCGAGCTCGCGCCCGACGAGGCTCTCGTCGCCGTCATGGCCAGCGCCATCAACTTCAACACCGTGTGGACCTCGATCTTCGAGCCCGTCTCCACCTTCTCCTTCCTCGAGCGCTACGGCCGGCTCAACGACTACGCCAAGCGCCACGACCTGCCGTACCACATCGTCGGCTCCGACCTCTCCGGCGTCGTCCTGCGCACCGGCGGCCACGTCTCGAAGTGGAAGCCGGGCACCGAGGTCGTCGCGCACTGCCTCTCCGTCGAGCTCGAGGACGCCGACGGCCACGACGACACGATGATGGACCCGCAGCAGCGGATCTGGGGCTTCGAGACGAACTTCGGTGGACTCGCCGAGCTCGCGATCGTCAAGGCCAACCAGCTCATGCCGAAGGCCGACCACCTCACCTGGGAGGAGGCCGCCTCCCCCGGTCTCGTCAACTCCACCGCCTACCGCCAGCTCATCTCGAAGAACGGCGCCGCGCTCAAGCTCGGTGACCGCGTCCTCATCTGGGGCGCCTCCGGTGGCCTCGGCTCCTACGCCACCCAGATGGCGCTCGCCGCCGGCGCCACCCCCGTCTGCGTCGTCTCCTCCCCGGAGAAGGCCGAGATCTGCCGCGCCATGGGCGCCGAGCTCATCATCGACCGCAACGCCGAGGGCTACCAGTTCTGGAACGAGGACGGTACGGAGCAGAACCCCAAGGAGTGGAAGCGCCTCGGGAAGAAGATCCGTGAGCTCACCGGCGGCCACGACGTGGACATCGTCTTCGAGCACCCGGGTCGGGAGACCTTCGGCGCGTCGGTCTACGTCACCCGCAAGGGCGGCAAGATCGTCACCTGCGCCTCGACCTCGGGCTACATGCACGAGTACGACAACCGCTACCTGTGGATGAACCTCAAGAGCATCATCTCCAGCCACTTCGCGAACTACCGCGAGTCGTGGGAGGCCAACGAGCTCATCAGCCGCGGTCTCATCCACCCGACCCTGAGCCGGACCTACTCCCTCGACGAGGTCGGCCAGGCGACACTCGACGTGCACCACAACAAGCACCAGGGCAAGGTCGGCGTCCTCACCCTCGCCCCCGAGCCCGGCCTCGGCGTCTCCAACCCGGAGAAGCGGGCCCGCTTCGAGAAGGGGATCAACCGCTTCCAGAACAACTGATCGCACGAGAAGGGGGCCCCGCCGGATCACCCGGCCGGGCCCCCCTTCTCGTGCTCTGGCGCCCCTGGGCGGGATTATCGGGTGCAGGGAGGATCAGCGCCCGTAGCGGCCGTGGTCCCGGGCCTGCCAGCACCGCGAGTGCCAGTGCCGACGGTCGTCGGCTCCCCCGAGGCCGTCGTCCGGCCAGACGACGACGTGGGGCGTGCCGACCGCGATCTCGTGCGTGCACCCCGGGCAGGTGTAGGTGCGCTCCGAGGTCTGCCCGGTGAGCCGGCGCACGATCCAGGCCCGCCCCATCCACGTCTCCCGCGTCTGCGGCGCCCGCCCCAGCGCGAGCGGTCGATGCTCGTCACGTCGGCGGCGGTTGTTGCGGGGCATGGGACCATGCTGTCCCACGCCCTGCCCGCCGGGCCAGTCGGTCCGACGTGGCACCGACCGACGAGACGAGGACCTGTGCGCGACCTGCTGTGGATCACCCCGACCGAGGCGGCCGCGGTCGCCACCGGGACGGTCGGCATGTACCTCGCGATGCTCCTGCTCGTGCGGGTGCTCGGCCAGCGGGTGCTCTCGGGCATGTCGAGCTTCGACCTCGTGGCGGTCATCGCCTTCGGGTCGATCATCGGCCGGGCCTCGCTCGGCGACTACCCGGTCCTCGGCAGCGGGATCGTGGCCCTGACGACCCTCGTGTCGATGCAGGGCCTCATCGGGGCCCTGCGGCAGCGGGGCTGGATCCAGCGCACGGTCATCAACCCTCCCGTGCTGCTCATGGCCGGCCCCCAGGTCATCGAGGCGCACATGCGCCGCTGCCACGTACTCCCGGAGGAGCTCCAATCACGGCTGCGGCTGGCCGGGGTGCGCCACCCCGACGAGGTCGCTGCGGTGACGTTCGAACCGTCGGGCGCGATCAGCGTGCTGCGCTGCGGTGAGCGCGTCGACCCGATGCTCCTCAGCGGCGTCGTGGGTGCCTCGCTCGTGCCACCGGCGCTGCTTTCCCCTCCGTCGCGCTGACCGCGACCTTCGCGACACAGACCACGGCCCCGGACCGAAGGGAGGTCCGGGGCCGTGATCGTGAGCGAGCCGTCAGTAGGCGCGGAAGCCCTCGCCGGTCTTGCGACCGAGCTTGCCGGCGCCGACGACCTCGCGCAGGAGCGGTGCGGGAGCGAGGGACTCGTGCTCGAACTCCGCGAGCAGTTCCTCCTCGATGGCCAGCGCGACATCGTTGCCGACGACGTCGAGGAGGGCGAAGGGCCCCATGGGGTAGCCGTAGTGCTCGGTGATCGCCGTGTCGATGGTGTCGAGCTCGGCGCCGTCCTCGTGCGCCTTGACGGCGTCGTTGAGGTAGGGGAAGAGCAGGGCGTTGACGATGAATCCGGCGCGGTCGGAGCAGCGCACGGCGACCTTGCGGGTGCTGCGGCAGAGGTCGGTGACGGTGTCGAGGACGTCCTGGCCGGTCGTCGGGTGGTCGATGACCTCAACGAGCTTCATCACCGGGGCGGGGTTGAAGAAGTGCATGCCGACGACGTCCTCGGGGCGCTTCGTCTGCGCGGCGAGGTCGGCGATGGAGAGCGAGGAGGTCGTCGTCGCGAGGACGGCGCCCGGCTTGCAGATGCGGTCGAGGTCGGCGAAGAGCTGGTTCTTGATGCCGATCTCCTCGGCGATGGCCTCGACGACGATGTCGACGTCACCGAGCGCCTCGCGCTCGGTCGAGCCGGTGAGGCGGCCGAGGACCGCGTCCGCGTCGGCCTGCTCCATCCGGCCCTTGTCGACCTTGCGGGCGAGGTTCTTCGCGACCTTCGCCGCGACGGCGTCGATCTTGTCCTGGCTGCG
>DXAR01000088.1 GCA_019116945.1 Candidatus Janibacter merdipullorum
CCAGCCCTACGCCCCCGGCCCGTGGACCCTCCGGCCGAGCCACGGGGGTGCGACCGCTGCCCTCATCTGCGGCATCATCGGGCTCGTCGCCGTGCCCGGCCTGGGGATCGTCGCCTGGATCATCGGCCACCTGGCGCTGAAGGAGATCGACGCGGCACCACCGGGGGCGTGGGCCAACCGGGAGCACGCGAACATCGGCAAGATCCTCGGGATCGTCTCGACGGTCCTCTACGGGCTGATCTTCGGCTTCATCATCCTCATGTACGTCGGGATCATCGCCTTCGCCATCGGCATGGAGTGACCCCGACGTACCGGACCTCAGCGTGACCGGATCCGCTCGAGCCGCAGCATGACCTCGTGGTGCTCGGTCTGCGGAAACATGTGGAAGAGCTGGGCCCGCACCACCCGGTAGCCCGGCACCATCGCCAGGTCCTTCGCGAGGGTCGTGGAGTTGCAGCTGGAGTAGACCACGTGCTCCGGCGCGGCCAGCTCGATCGCAGCACAGAGGTCCTCGCCGATGCCTCGTCGCGGCGGGTTGACGACGACGAGCTCGTGGTCGATCTCGGTGAGCACCCGCGCGTCGCCGACGGCGAAGGTCGCGTCGAGGCCCCCTTCGGCTGCTGACCGCTGCGCGCTCGCCACGGCGTCGGGGGCGATCTCCACACCGTGGACGCGCCGCCCGCGTCCCGGTGCGAGTGCAGCGTTGAGGGCGAACCCGCCGACGCCGCAGTAGAGGTCGAGCACACTCGCCGGGTCGGCCTCGGCCACCCAGGTGCGCGCCGTGCGGTAGAGCGCGGCCGCGACCTCGGTGTTCGTCTGGAAGAAGCTCCTCGGCCGGAGGTGGAAGGTGATGTCGTCCAGCGTCATCGGGAGGGAGGCCTCCTCGGTGAGGCCGATCTCCTCCTCGCCCTCGAGCACTGCCTTGTGCTCCGGCTGGATGTTGACGGACACCACCTTCAGTCCCGGGACGGCCTCGCGAAGGGCGGGGAGCCCCCTTCGGATCCGTGGCACCTGTCCGGGGGAGCGGAGGACGAAACGGACCATGAGCTCCCCGGCGGGGGCCCCGGTGACGATAAGGTGCTTGAGCTCACCCTGCCGGGCACGGACGTCGAAGGGGACGAGCCCCAGCTCGGCCACGGCCGGGACCAGGGTGTCGAGGGCGGCCTTGAGTGGCGGCTCGTAGAGCCCGCACTCGGGGAGCGACACGCCTCGCCGGTCACCGTCGAGGATGCCGAAGGTGGGCTCCTCCTTCGTCCCCCCGACCGCGAGCTTGGCCTTGTTGCGGAAGGCCGACTCGGCCCCGACGAAGGACGCCTCCCAGCACGAGTCGGCGACGACTCCCGCGAGGACGTCGCGGACCTGCGCCTCGAGGTCCCTCACCTGCCGCTCATGAGGGACCTCCATGAGCGTGCAGGACCGGCACTCGCCGGCGTCGAAGTGGACGCACTCCACGGGACCATCACCTCGGGAGGAGGAACGACGCCGCGGTCAGGGCGCGCAGCAGTCGGCTGCCGGTGATCGGGGGCATGACCGCAGGGTAACGATCTGTGGGTGGCCACGTCCTTCGCCGCGCGCACAGGCCCTTCCGTGGATACGGTCGAGGCACTGTTCACGTCACACTGGAGGAGAACCATGCAAGCGCAGAGCTTCCTCGACGACATCGATTGGGCCGGAGTCCTCGGCAAGGCCTTGGGCGCGATTGCGATCATCGTGGTCACGTGGTTGATCGCGATGGTCGTCAAGTCGTTGTTCACCAAGCTGTCCCGCAAGATCCCTGCGCTCCAGCGCGCGGGTGCTGACGGGGAGAGCGTCGGCGCGACGCTCGGCTCCATCGGTTCGCTCATCGTCTGGATGCTCGGCCTCACGGCCCTCCTCCAGCTCCTCGGTCTGACGCAGGTCCTCACCCCGATCCAGTCGATGGTCGACGGGGTGCTCGGCTTCCTGCCCAACCTCATCGGTGCGGGCGTCGTCTTCTTCGTCGGCGCGCTCCTGGCCAAGGTCGTGCGCCAGCTGGTCCAGACCGCTCTCGGTGCGCTGCCGATCTCCTCCTGGATGAAGAAGGCCGGCGCGACGACGAGCTCGATCCCCGGCAGCCCGACGGCCGCCCCGGCCGGTTCGCCGCCCCCGCCCCCCGGTCAGCCGGCCCCGCCGCAGGGACCCCACGGCCAGCCTGCGCCGCCGCAGGGCCACGCCCCGGCGCAGGGCCCGGGCAGCTCCATCCCGAAGACGCTCGCGACGATCGTCTACGCGCTCATCATGATCGTCGTGACGATCTCGGCGCTGCAGATCCTCGGTATCGAGTCCATCTCGCGTCCGGCCGAGCAGATGCTCCAGACGATCTTCGACACCATCCCGCTCATCGTCGCGGCGGGCCTCATGCTCGCCCTGGGCATCTTCATCGCCCGCTTCGTCGGTGACATCCTCGAGCAGGTCCTCGACGGTGTGGGTCTCGACCGCCAGCTGACCGAGCTCGACATCCTGCCGGCGGAGACCAAGGTCGTCCCGACCATCGCCAAGGTGGCCCAGATCGCCATCGTGCTCTTCTTCGCGGTCATGGCGGCCCAGCTGCTGAACTTCCCGCAGATCACCTCCTTCCTCAGCGAGGTCCTCGCCCTCGGCGGCAAGGTCGTCTTCGGCGGCGCGATCATCGCGGCCGGGTTCTTCGTGGCCAACCTCCTGGCGAAGATGCTCTCCGGCGTCGGCGCGACGATCATCAAGTACGCCACGATCGTGCTCTTCGTCGCGATGGGCCTGAAGTACATGGGCATCGCGGACTCGATCATCGAGCTCGGCTTCGGTGCCCTCGTCGTCGGCGGTGCGGCTGCTGCGGCGCTCGCCTTCGGGCTCGGTGGTCGCGACGCGGCCGCCCGTCAGCTCGACCGGCTCTCGGCCAAGGCCGAGGCGCAGTCCACGCCGGCTCGGCAGCCGGGTGACCAGCAGGGCTGATCACCACCGGCCCATGACCGAAGGGCGGTGCACCCGAGGAGCCGGGTGGACCGCCCTTCGTCCTGCTCGGTGGGTCAGGACTGCAGGATCGTCACCGCCTGCTCACGCATCTCGACCTTGCGGACCTTGCCCGTGACGGTCATCGGGAAGGCGTCGGTGACGTGGACGTACTTCGGGATCTTGTAGTGGGCGAGCTTGCCGGTGGCGAACTCCCTGACCTCCTCGGCGGTGAGGCCCGTGGCCCCCTCCCGGAGCACGACCCAGGCCATGAGCTCCTCGCCGTACTTCTCGTCCGGGACGCCGATGACCTGCACGTCCGCGATCGCCGGGTGCGTGTAGAGGAACTCCTCGACCTCGCGGGGATAGACGTTCTCCCCGCCGCGGATGACGAGGTCCTTGATCCGGCCGACGATGCTCACGTACCCGTCCTCGTCCATCGTGGCCAGGTCACCGGTGTGCATCCACCGGGCCGCGTCGATCGCCTCGGCGGTCTTGTCCGGCTCCTCCCAGTAGCCGAGCATGACGCTGTAGCCGCGGGTGCACAGCTCACCCGTCTCGCCCCGGGGGAGGGGCACCCCGGAGACCGGGTCGACGACCTTGGACTCGATGTGCGGCATCGAGCGACCGACGGTCTCGGTGCGCCGGGCGAGGTCGTCATCGGTCCGCGTCATCGTCGACACCGGTGAGGTCTCGGTCATGCCGTAGCTGATGGCCACCTCCACCATGTTCATCTCCGCCACGACCCGCTTCATCACCTCGACCGGGCAGGTCGACCCGGCCATGATCCCGGTGCGCAGGCTGCTGAGGTCGTAGTCGGCGAAGTCCGGCAGCCCGAGCTCGCCGATGAACATCGTCGGCACGCCGTAGAGCGAGGTGCACCGCTCGTCGACGACGGCCTGCAGCGTCGCCGCCGGCTCGAAGGAGGGGGCCGGGATGACCATGCAGGCACCGTGGGAGGTGGCGGCGAGATTGCCCATGACCATGCCGAAGCAGTGGTAGAAGGGCACGGGGATGCAGATCCGGTCCTCCTCGGTGTACCGGATCAGCTCGCCGACGAAGTAGCCGTTGTTGAGGATGTTGTGGTGGCTGAGGGTCGCCCCCTTGGGGAAGCCCGTCGTCCCGGACGTGTACTGGATGTTGATCGGGTCGTCGGGGGTGAGGCCGGCCCCGCGCTCCGCGAGCTCCTCGTCGGTGACCGACGACCCGGCCGCGACGAGCGCCTCCCAGGAGGTGTCCCCGATGTGCACGACCTCGCTCAGCGACCCGCAGTCGGGACGAGCCTCCTCGACCATCGCCCGGTAGTCGGACGTCTTGTGGGACAGGGCGCTCACGAGCATCCGCATGCCCGACTGGTTGACCACGTAGGTCAGCTCGTGGGTCCGGTACGCCGGGTTGACGTTCACGAGGATCGCGCCCATGCGCGCCGTGGCGTACTGGAGGATCGTCCACTCCGGGCAGTTGGGAGCCCAGATACCGATGCGGTCGCCGGCGGCCACGCCCTTCGCCATGAGGCCCTTGGCGACGGTGTCGACGTCGGTGAGCAGCTCGCGGTAGGTCCACCGTCGGCCGCTGGGGACGTCGACGAGGGCCTCGCGGTCGCCGTGCGTCGCCACGGTCCGCTCGAGGTTGCCGCCGATGGTGTCCCCGAGGAGGGGCGTGTCCGAGGTTCCGGACGAGTACGAAGGGGCTGGGGGCTGGGTCATGCGTCGGACCTCCTGTGGTCGCGTCGTTGCGATCATTGAGCAGCCTGCCACGACGGCGGGCTGCCATGCTGGCGACGTGACGATCGACGACCTCACCATCCGACCCGCCACCGACGACGACTGGCCGCAGATCTTCCCCTTCTGGACCCGCATCGTCGACGAAGGGCGGACCTACGCCTATCCCACCGACCTGACGTCCACGCAGGCGCGCCCGCTGTGGATGGAGCAGCCACCCGGCAGGACCACCGTCGCGGTGGACGAAGGGGGTGCCGTCCTCGGCTCGGCGAAGATGGGCCCGAACCGCCCGGGACGAGGCGCGCACATCGCGACGGCCTCCTTCATGGTCGACCCGGGACGGCGGACCCGGGGTGTGGGTCGTGCCCTCGGCGAGGACATGCTGACCTGGGCGCGCTCGGAGGGGTACGCGGGGGTCCAGTTCAACGCGGTCGTCGAGACGAATGAGGCTGCGGTACGCCTCTGGCGGTCCCTCGGCTTCGACGTCATCGGGACCGTGCCCGGGGCCTTCGACCACCCGGAGCACGGTCCCGTGGGACTGCACGTGATGTTTCGGCAGCTGCCCTAGTCGGCGTCGCCGACGAAGGCGTGGGTCGCACTGGCAGCGACCCACGCCCTCGACCTCGGTGGATCAGGGGTGCTCGGCGAGTTCCCCTGCAGCGGACCACCGCTCGAAGTGGTCGAGCACGTCGTGGCAGACCTCTTCCTCGCTGTAGTCGAAGATGTCGTACCCCGCGCCGGTCGGCAGCGAGACCTCGAGCCGCGTCGTGCGGTCGTCGGCCTCGATCATCCGCGCCCCGTAGCTCGGCGCGGCCACCTGCCGTGCCCGCACGGAGTAGACGAAGGGCGATCCCGAGGTGCCGACGACGAGCTGAGCCGAGGCGGCCGCGGACGGGTCGCCGTCGGTGACGTCGACACGGGCCTCCCTCCCTTCGCCCTCCATGGCCTGGGCGACCTCGCGCAGGGCCGGGACGACGACGCCGGTGAGGCGATCGTTGGCTCGCCGGAGGCTCACCGTGCCGAAGGTGCGCGCGACGCGGCGACGCCAGGACCCCTGGTGCTGGGCCTCACGACCGGCGAGGTGGGTCGTCAGCGACAGCTGGGCAGCGCTCACCTGCGTGCGTTCGGCCTCGAGGGCCTTGTACAGCCCGATCATCACGAGCACCATGACGACGGCGAAGGGCAGACCCATGACGATCGTCGCCGACTGGAGGGCGGCGATGCCGCCGACGACGAGCATGGCGATGGTGAGCACGCCCGTGGCCACGGCCCACCCGATGCGCAGCGCTGGGTGGGCATCGGTCTCGCTGTCGGGCAGCTCCGAGCTGAGGTTGGCCATGACGAGCGCACCGGAGTCGGCGGAGGTGACGTAGAAGAGCAGGCCGACGAAGGTCGCGAGAGCCACGACGACCATGGCGGCCGGGTACTGCTGCAGGAGGGTGTAGAAGCCCTCCTCCGGCTGGTTCATCGCGAGCTCGCCGAAGTCGGCATTGCCGTCCCGGATCGACTTGACCGCAGAGTTCCCGAAGATCGAGACCCACATGACGATGTACATGAAGGGGATCGTCAGGGTGCCGAGGACGAACTGCCCGATGGTCCGGCCACGGGAGATGCGCGCGAGGAACATCCCGACGAAGGAGGCCCAGGCGACCCACCAGGCCCAGAAGAAGAGCGTCCAGGCACTCATCCAGTCGGCCGGGTGGTCGAAGGCCATCGTGTCCATCGTCATGCCGGGGAAGAGGCTGACGAAGTCGCCGACATTCATGACGAGGCCCCGCAGGAGGAAGGCCGTCTCGCCGGTGACGAGGACCCAGAGCGCAAGGGCGATGGCGAGGACGACGTTGAGCTGGCTGAGGACCCGGATGCCGCGGTCGACGCCGGTCGTCGCGGAGATCGTCGCGACCGTGACCGCGAGGACCACGAGACCGACCTGCGCGGGGATCCCCTGCGGGACACCGAACATCACACCGAGCCCGACGTTGAGCATGACCACGCCGATGCCGAGCGAGGTCGCGACGCCGAAGATCGTCCCGAGGACGGTCGCGATGTCGACCGCGTCGCCGACCGGGCCACGGATCCGTCGACCGAAGATCGGGTAGAGGGCGGAGCGCACAGCCAGCGGCAGCTTCTTGCGGTGGGCGAAGTAGCCCAGGGCGATGCCCATGAGGGCGTACATGCCCCAGCCGGTGATGCCGTAGTGGAAGAGGGTCCACACCGTGGCCTCGCGAGCGGCCTGCACGGTCTCGCCCGACCCCTGTGGCGGCGCCAGGTACTGGGTCGCCGGCTCGGCGACCGCGAAGAACATCACGTCCGTGCCGATGCCGGCCGCGAAGAGCATGGCGGCCCAGGCGAAGGTCGAGAACTCCGGCCGGTCATCGTCGTCGCCGAGACGGACGCGCGCGTAGCGCACACCGACGTAGATGACGAAGACGAGGATGGCGGTCGCGAGCAGGATGTAGAACCAGCCGAACCAGTTGGCGATCCAGCCGACGGCGGTCCCGAGTGTGGTCTCGGCGTGCCCCGGTGCGAGGAGTGCCCACGCAGCGACGACGAGGGTCACGAGGCCGGAGACCGCGAGGACCGTCATCTTGACGCGCGGCCGGCTCGGGCGGTCCTCGATGAGGTCGGGGTCGATGGTCAGGGGAGCAGTCATCAGGGCCTCCTCGTCTGCTCGGCGGCACCTTGGACGGCCGCAGCGCTCGGCAGGTCGGTGCGGGCATCCCAGGCGTCGTTGCGCGGGTCGCCCTGCGGGTAGATGGGCATCCCCGCCTTGGCCCGGTAGAGCGGGGGGTGCTCCGCCGCGAGGGGCGTGTTGCCGGCGATGAGGTCGGCGGCCTTCTCGGCGACCATCATCACCGGGGCGTAGATGTTGCCGTTGGTGATCGTCGGGAAGACCGAGGCGTCGACGACGCGCAGCCCCTCCGTCCCGTGCACCCGCATCGAGCCCGGGTCGACGACCGACATCTCGTCGGTCCCCATCTTGGCCGAGCACGACGGGTGGAGCGCCGTCTCGGCGTCCTTGGCCACCCAGTCGATGATCTCCTCGTCGGTCTGCACGTCCGGGCCGGGCGAGATCTCGCCGCCGTCGAAGGGGGCGAAGGCCGGCTGCTGCAGGATGTGCCGCGCGGCGCGCACGACCTCGACCCACTCCCTTCGGTCCCGCTCCGTCGACAGGTAGTTGAAGAGGATGCTCGGCTTGGCGTGCGGGTCCGCGCTCGTGATGCGCACGCGGCCGCGCACGTCGGAGTTCATCGGGCCGATGTGCACCTGGTAGCCGTGCTTCCCGCCGGAGGCGGTGCCGTCGTAGCGGACCGCGATCGGGAGGAAGTGGAACATGAGGTTGGGGTAGGCGACCTCGTCGTTGGTGCGGATGAAGCCCCCGCCCTCGAAGTGGTTGGAGGCGCCGACCCCACGGTTGAGGAAGAGCCACTCCGCGCCGATGTAGGGCGCCTTCCACATCTTCAGCCAGGGCGCGATCGACACCGGCTGGAGGCTCTCGTGCTGGAGGTAGACCTCGAGGTGGTCCTGGAGGTTCTCACCGACACCGGGCAGGTCGATGTGCGGGGTGACCCCGGCGGCGCGCAGCGTCTCCGGGTCGCCGACGCCGGAGAGCTGGAGCAGTTGTGGGGTGTTGAAGGCCCCACCGCAGAGGATGACCTCGCCGGCCTCGACGGAGTGCTTCCGTCGCCCGGCCCGCACGAAGTCCACACCGGTGACCCGGGTGCCCTGCCAGCGCAGCCCGGTGACCGTGGCGAGCGTCGTGACATCGAGGTTCTTGCGGTGGCGCACCGGGCGCAGGTAGGCGCGGGAGGCCGACATCCGGCTGGCCTTGTAGACATTGCGGTCGAAGGGGGCGAAGCCCTCCTGGCGGTAGCCGTTGACGTCGTCGGTCCGGGCGAAGCCGGCCTGGGTCGTCGCCTCGAAGAAGGCCTGGAAGAGAGGGCTCTCGGCCGGGCCGCGCTCGAGCTTGAGGGGTCCGGAGCCACCGCGCCAGGCATCGGCGCCGGCGGTCGTGGTCTCCATCCGCTTGAAGTAGGGAAGGCAGTGCGCGTAGTCCCACTGCTCCATCCCGTCGAAGCCGGCCCACGTGTCGTAGTCACCGGGGTTGCCCCGCTGGAAGATCATGCCGTTGATGCTCGAGCTGCCGCCGAGCACCTTGCCGCGGGCGTGGGCCACGCGGCGACCGCCCATGTGCGGCTCGGGGTCGGTCTCGTAGGCCCAGTCGTAGAGGGGGTTGCCCGAGGGGAACATCAGGGCGGCGGGCATGTGGATGAGGGGGTCGGCGAGGAAGTCGGCCCGGCCCGCCTCGAGGACGAGCACGCTCGTGCCCGGGTCGCTGCTCAGTCGGTTGGCCAGCGCGGATCCCGCGGATCCTCCGCCGACGATGATGTAGTCGTAGCGCTCTCTCATGTCTCTCTCCTCGTGGGCTGCGCGGCTCAGGCCCGGTCGGCGAACCAGTCGGCGCGTGCCGGGCGGGTGTTGTGCCAGATGTGCTTGGTCTCCTGGTATTCGTGCAGGCCTGCGGTGCCGAGCTCTCGGCCGATGCCGGACTGCTTCATACCGCCCCACTCCGCAGCGGGGACGTAGGGGTGGAAGTCGTTGATCCAGATCGTCCCGTGACGCAGGCGCCGGGCCATCCGCTCGGCCCGGCCGGCGTCCTGGGTCCACACCGCACCGGTGAGGCCGTAGATGGTGTCGTTGGCCAGGGCGACGGCAGCGTCCTCGGCCGCGTCTCGGGTCTCCCCGGAGAAGGTCTCGACGGTGAGGACGGGGCCGAAGGACTCGTCCTGGACGCAGGACATGTCGGTCGTGCACGCGTCGAGGATCGTCGGCGGGTAGTAGCTGCCCTGCGCGAGCTCACCGGCGGGGCGGTCGCCACCGCACCGGAGCACCGCGCCCTCGTCGAGGGCGGCCGCGACGTAGGCCTCGACCTTTTCCCGGTGGGCCTCGCTGATGAGCGGACCGGTCTCGGCGTCCTCGTCGAAGGGGCCTCCCATCCGGATGGTCTCGGCCCGGCGGACCAGCTCGTCGACGACCTCGTCGTGGATCGACTCCTCGACGATGAGCCGGGAGCCGGCGGAGCAGACCTGTCCGGAGTCGAGGAAGATCGCGGTGAGGGCGTTGTCGATCGCGGCCTCGCGGTCGGCGTCGGCGAAGATCACGTTGGGGTTCTTGCCGCCGAGCTCGAGGGCGATCTTCTTCACGGTGGGCGCTGCGGCCGCCATGATCGTCCGGCCCGTGACGAGGCCACCGGTGAAGGAGACGAGGTCCACCTCGGGGGACGTCGTCATCGCGGAGCCCACCGTCGCGCCCGGGCCGAGGACGAGGTTGGCCACGCCGTCGGGGAGTCCTTCCGCGACGAGTGCCTGGACGAGCCAGATGGAGGTCTGCGGGGTCAGCTCGCTGGGCTTGAGGACGAAGGTGTTGCCGGCGGCCAGCGCGGGGGCGACCTTCCACGCCGTCTGGAGGAGGGGGAAGTTCCACGGCGTGATGAGGGAGCACACGCCGACGGGCTCGGTGACGACACGGGAGGAGACGTCGGGCACGCCCGCGTCGACGACCCGACCGGCCTCGGCCTGGGCCAGCCCGGCGAAGTGCCGGAAGACGGCGACGATGTCCTCCATGTCGATCCGCGACTCGACGAGCCGCTTGCCGGTGTCGAGCGACTCGAGCCGAGCGACCTCGTCGAGCTCGCGCTCGAGCCGGTCGGCGATCCGGTGGAGGAGGGCGGCCCGCTCGGGGGCAGGCGTGCTCGGCCACGGCCCCTCGTCGAAGGCGCGTCGAGCCGCCCGGACGGCCTCGAGGGCGTCCTCGGCGCCCCCTTCGTCCACGGTCACGACCACGGAACCGTCTGCGGGACAGGTGATCTCACGAGTGTCGCCGGAGGCGGCAGCACGCCACCGTCCGTCGATGTGCAGGGTCTTCATGGGCATCTCCTCGTCGGTGGCGTCGATGGCGGCGGTGCGGCACCGACCGTAACGCACGTTTCAGTCTTTGTGAAACGCGCGTTACGGTTAAGGTGGGGTCATGACCACCGAACGTCGCCGCCCGGCGCGCGAGCGACTGCTCAACGCCGCGGACGAGCTGATGTTCGTCGATGGGGTCGTCCTCACCCCCGTCGACGACATCCTGCGGCGGGCGGGCGCCGCTCCGGCGACGCTCTACTCCAACTTCGGCAACAAGGACGGCCTCATCGCCGCCGCCCTCGAGCGCCGGCTCGAGGACTGGACCGACGCCTGGGATGCGGCGATCGCCGACGCGGACTCGCCGACGGGTCGGCTCTTCGCGATCTTCCCCGCCCTGCGCAGCTACCAGCGCGAGCGGCTCCACGAACGCTGGTGCGCCTTCAGCGGTACCGCGGCCGCGACCAACCGGCCGTCCGAGGGGATCACGAGGATGCTCGAGGCGGAGGATGAGCTGCTCCACTCGCGTCTGCTGGCCTTCGCGACGGAGGTCGCCGGTGAGGACCGGGCGCAGGACCTCGCCGACCAGGTGGCCGTCGCCTATCTCGGGACGCTCACCGGGATGCTCCGGGGGGACCAGGAGACCGCCATCGCCCGGGGAGAGCTCGTCGCCCGGACCCTCGTCAGCTCACTCCTGGGGGAGTAGGTCGTCACTCCCTCGCTCCATCCCGAGCCGTGCGAGGGCCAGGACGAAGGGGCGACCGGAGAGGTGGGGCATGTCCGCAGTATCTGCTTTGATCGTGTGGTCCGCCCCGCGACCCCCTGGGAGAGCCGATGCCGCACCCCGCTGACGACCATGACCTCATCCGCGTGCAGGGCGCGCGGGAGAACAACCTCAAGGACGTGAGCGTCGATCTCCCCAAGCGGCGGCTCACCGTCTTCACCGGCGTCTCGGGCTCGGGCAAGAGCTCCCTCGTCTTCGGCACGATCGCCTCGGAGTCGCGTCGGCTCATCGACGAGACGTACAGCGCATTCCTTCAGGGCTTCATGCCCTCCCTGGCGCGCCCGGACGTCGACCGTCTCGAGGGGCTGACGACCGCGATCATCGTCGACCAGGAGCGGATGGGGGCCAACCCACGCTCGACCGTCGGCACGGCCACCGACGCCAACGCGATGCTCCGCATCCTCTACTCGCGCCTCGGCCAGCCGCACGTCGGCCCGCCGACGGCCTTCTCCTTCAACGTCCCCACGCGCAAGGCGAGCGGGTCGATGACGACGGACAAGGGCACCCACACCGAGCGCAAGACGGTCAAGCAGCAGGTCTACCTCGGCGGCATGTGTCCGCGCTGCGAGGGCATGGGTCAGGTGAGCGACATCGACCTCACCGCCCTCTACGACGACACCAAGACGCTCGAGGGCGGCGCCCTGACCGTGCCCGGCTACTCGATGGACGGCTGGTACGGCCGCCTCTTCGCCGGCATGGGGCTGCCGATGGACAAGCCGATCAAGGACTTCACGAAGAAGCAGCTCGAGACGATGCTCTGGAGCGAGCCGACGAAGATCAAGGTCGAGGGCGTCAACCTCACCTTCGAGGGCATCATCCCCAAGATCCAGAAGTCGATGCTGTCCAAGGACCCCGAGGCCATGCAGACGCACGTCCGGCGCTTCGTCGAGCGGGCGGTGACCTTCCAGATCTGCCCCGAGTGCGAGGGCACCCGCCTCACGCCGGAGGCGCGCGCGTCGCAGATCAACGGCAAGAGCATTGCCGACCTGTGCTCGATGCAGATCGACGACCTGGCCGCCTGGGTGCGCGAGCTCGACGAGCCTGGCTTCGAACCGCTGCTCGCGGGCCTGCAGCACCTGCTCGACTCCTTCACCGAGATCGGTCTGGGCTACCTCTCCCTGGACCGCCCCGCAGGCACGCTGTCCGGGGGAGAGGCCCAGCGGGCGAAGATGATCCGTCACCTCGGGTCCTCGCTCACCGACGTCACCTATGTCTTCGACGAGCCGACGATCGGGCTGCACCCGCACGACATCGACCGGATGAACGACCTCCTCCTGCGCCTGCGCGACAAGGGCAACACCGTGCTCGTCGTCGAGCACAAGCCGGAGACGATCGCCATCGCCGACCATGCCGTCGACCTCGGTCCCCAGGCTGGGTCGAAGGGGGGAGAGGTGGTCTTCGAGGGGACGGTCGAGGACCTGCGGTCCAGCGACACCCTCACCGGTCGTCATCTCGACCACCGGGCCCGGCTCAAGGACGAGGTCCGGTCCTCCACGGGCACGCTCGAGGTCCGCGGCGCGGACACGCACAACCTCAAGGACGTGGACGTCGACATCCCCCTCGGCGTGCTCGTGGCCGTCACGGGCGTGGCGGGCTCGGGCAAGAGCTCCCTCGTCCACGGCAGCCTCGACCACCGCGACGAGGTCGTCGTCATCGACCAGACGGCGATCAAGGGGTCGCGACGCAGCAACCCGGCCACCTACACCGGACTCCTCGAGCCGGTGCGCAAGGCCTTCGCCAAGGCCAACGACGTCAAGCCCTCACTCTTCAGCTCCAACTCCGAGGGTGCCTGCCCGACGTGCAACGGCGCCGGGGTGATCTTCACCGAGCTCGGCGTCATGGCGACCGTCGAGTCGCCGTGCGAGGACTGTGAAGGGCGGCGCTTCCAGGAGGCGGTCCTCGAGTACGAGCTCGCGGGCAAGAACATCGCCGATGTCCTCGAGATGTCGATGAGCGAGGCCGAGGCCTTCTTCGCCAAGGACGGACCGGCCAGCCTGCCGGCGGCGCACAAGATCCTCACCCGCCTCGTCGACGTCGGGCTCGGCTACCTCACCCTCGGTCAGCCGCTCACCGCGCTCTCCGGTGGCGAGCGCCAGCGGCTCAAGCTTGCCGTGCGCATGGGGGAGAAGGGCGACGTCTACGTCCTCGACGAGCCGACGACGGGGCTCCACCTGGCCGACGTCGACACCCTCCTCGCCCTGCTCGACCGCCTCGTCGACTCCGGCAAGTCGGTCATCGTCATCGAGCACCACCAGGCGGTCATGGCCCACGCCGACTGGATCATCGATCTCGGGCCGGGGGCGGGCCACCAGGGTGGCGAGGTCGTCTTCGAGGGGACTCCCGCGGACCTCGTTCGCAAACGCTCCACGCTCACCGGCGAGCACCTCGCGGCCTACGTCGAGCGGGACTGACGCGCCGGTCGGCGTGGGAGTTAGGATCTCCTTACCCCGGTGTGCCACGATGCACGCCGCACGTCGTCGGAAGGGTGGAGGTCGAACCTGTGACTGCTGCACCCGCCGACCTCCTCGGACACGAGCCGTCGACCTCGCGGAGCCTGAGCACGCGCACCACGGCGTTGACCTGCATGGGCGCACTCCTCGTCGTCGTCTCCGTCCTCTCGGTCTTCGTCGGGAGCGGTGACATCCCCGTCGGGGAGGCGTGGCGTGCCATCTGGCACCACGACGGGAGCACCAACGCCGAGATCATCCGCAGCACCCGTCTCCCGAGGACCCTCCTGGGGATCACCGTCGGGGCGGCCATGGGCATCGCGGGTGCGCTCATGCAGGCCCTGACGCGCAACCCGCTCGCGGATCCGGGGATCCTCGGGGTCAACGCGGGCGCCTACTTCGCCATGGTCGTCGGCTTCGCCGTCCTCGGTGCGACGACGACGGCCGGCAATGTCCTCTTCGCCATGGCCGGGGCCTTCGTCTCCGCCGCCCTCGTCCATGTCGTCGGTTCGCGGGGGAGGGGAGCCGGCCCCGCCACCCTCGTCCTCACCGGGGTGGCGGTGAGCTGCGTCTTCACGGGCGTCGCCTTCGGGATGACGATGGTCGACCCCAAGGCCTTCGACGCCATCCGCGGGTGGCAGGTCGGCTCCCTGCAGAAGGACCACGGCAGCGACCTGCTCGTCTCCACGACGCCGTGGATCGTCGTCGGCATCCTCCTCGCCCTGGCGCTCACCGGGTTCCTCAACGCCATCGCGCTCGGCGACGACCGCGCCCGTGCACTGGGCGTACCCGTGACGGGCGTGCGGACGGTGGGCTTCGTCGCCATGACCTTCATGTGCGGTGCCGGGACGGCGGCCGTCGGCCCGATCACCTTCCTCGGCCTCATGGTGCCCCACGCCGTGCGCGCCGTCGTCGGTCCCGACCAGCGGTGGATCATCCCCGCGTGCGCCCTCGCTGCGCCGGTGCTCTTCCTCGGCGCCGACGTCATCGGCCGGGTTCTGCTCGAGACCGAGCTGCCCGTCGGCATGATCACCGCCTTCATCGGTGCCCCCGTGCTCATCCACCTCGTGCGGACGCGGGGGGTGCGGGAGCTGTGACCACGACGACGAAGGGGGCGCTGCCCGCGATCTGGCCGCGGCGGTTCCGCGTCCTGTCCTCCGGGGCCGGGAGGATCAGCGTCCGCGTCGACGTACGCACCCTGCTCGTGACGCTCGTCCTCGCGCTCGCCACCGTCCTCCTCTCCGTGTGGTCCCTCGGGGTCGGCTCCGCCGACGGCACCTCGCTGTCGCTCGAGCGGGTCATCGGCGCCTTCACCGGTACCGAGTCCGAGGTGGTCCGTCGGATCGTCGTCGAGGGGAGACTGCCGCGGGTACTCGTCGCGGTCCTCGGGGGAGCCGCCCTCGCGCTGAGCGGGGCGATCTTCCAGACCCTGACGCGCAACCCCCTGGGCAGCCCGGACATCATCGGCTTCACGAGTGGCGCCAACACCGGAGCGCTCGTCGCGATGCTCGTCCTCGGCTCCGGGTACGCGGGGGCGACCGTCGGATCCCTCGTCGGCGGCCTCCTCACCGGTCTCGTCATCTACCTCCTCGCCCTCAAGGACGGTGTGCACGGCACGAAGCTCATCGTCGTCGGGATCGGCGTCAGCGCCATGCTCGTCGCCTTCAACGGCTTCCTGCTCGTTCGCGCTCGGGTGGAGAATGCCGCGTCCGCGGCGGCGTGGGGCCAGGGCATCTTCGACCAGCTGCGCTTCGTGGACGTCGTCGCCGTCGCTATCGTCCTCCTCGTGCTCCTGCCCGCGCTCGCCGCCCTCACCCCGAGCCTGCGCATGTTCGAGCTCGGCGAGGACGCCGCCCGGAGCAAGGGGGTGGACACCGGTCGGGTCCAGCTCCTCCTCCTCGTCGTCGGTGTCGGGCTCGTCGCGGCGGTCACGGCGGTCGCCGGACCCATCGCCTTCGTCGCTCTCATCGCACCCCAGGTGGGCAAGCGGATCGCTCGCAGCGCGGGGATCCCGCTGCTCACCACGGCAGCCGTTGGGGCCTCCCTGCTCGTCCTCTGCGACGCCCTGGCGCGGACGATGCTCGCCCCGGTCCAGCTGCCGGTCGGTGTCGTCACGACCGCCCTCGGCGGCGTCTACCTCCTCGGCCTCCTGCTGGCCCAGTCCCGGAGGGTGGCGTCGTGACCTCCCGCCTGCAGACGGAGGCGATGGGGGCCGGGTACGAGGGCCGCGCGGTTCTCGACGGACTCGACGTCGAGATCCCGGACGGGTCCTTCACGGTGATCGTCGGGCCCAATGCGTGCGGCAAGTCCACGCTCCTTCGAGCCCTCTCCCGCCTGCTGCGACCGACGGAGGGGAGCGTGCTCCTCGACGGCAAGGACGTCCAGCGCTACGGCGGCAAGGCCTTCGCCCAGGAGCTCGGCCTGCTGCCGCAGCAGTCGATCGCCCCCGAGGGCATCACCGTCGTCGACCTCGTCTCGCGCGGGCGGTTCCCCTACCAGCGGATATTCCGCCAGTGGACCGACGAGGACGAGCGGGCGGTGCGCAGCGCCCTCGAGGCGACCCAGCTCGTCGAGCTCTCCACCCGCCCGCTCGAGACCCTCTCCGGGGGCCAGCGGCAACGCGTGTGGATCGCGATGGCGCTCAGCCAGGAGACGCCGATCCTCCTCCTCGACGAGCCGACGACCTACCTCGACCTCGCCCACCAGCTCGAGATCCTCGACCTGTGCGCGGCCCTCAACCGCGAGGGCCGTACCCTCGTCGCGGTGCTGCACGACATCAACCAGGCGGCGCGCTACGCCAACCACCTCATCGCCATGCGCGGTGGGGCGGTCGTGGCCGAGGGCGCTCCGCGCGAGGTCGTCACCGAGGCCCTGGTCCACGCGGTCTTCGGTGTCCGCGCACGCGTCATCGACGACCCCGAGTCCGGAACACCGATGGTCATCCCACGCGCCTCCGGTGCCATCAGCCCTGCTGAGCTTCCCGGGGACACCGTCACCGCCCGCTCCACCTCCTGATCCATCCACCCCTGAAGAAGGACACCCCATGCGCCCCCTCCACCGTCTCTTCCTCGCCCCGGCCCTCGTCATCGGCCTCGCGATCGTCTCTGCCTGCGGGTCCTCGGAGAGCAGCGGCGGCGACGAGGGAGAGGTCGTCGGCGCGGTCGAGCGAGGCCCCGAGAAGGAGGTCCGTCAGAGCGGGGAGACCCTTAAGGTCGTCGCGTTGGGCTGGTCCGACGGTGAGATCGCCGCCGACCTCGGCGTCGTCCCTGAGGCCATCTACGACTGGCAGGGACACGGTGAGGACGCCAAGGGTGTGGGCCCGTGGGCGGAGGACTCCGTCAGCGACGCCGACATCGAGGTCATCAAGAACTCCGGCGCGACGTACAACTACGAGCAGATCGAGCTCATGGAGCCCGACCTCATCCTCAACGTGCGCGCGGCGAGCGACGAGAAGGTCTTCAACCGCCTCTCGAAGATCGCTCCCGTCGCCTCGGCACCGAAGGACGCACCGGACTTCGCCGTCGACTGGCGCACCCAGACCGAGATCATCGGCGAGGCGCTCGGCAAGGAGGAGGAGGCCAAGGAGGCCATCGACAAGACCGACAAGGTCATCCGGGCGACCGCGGGTGACTACCCGCAGTTCGAGGGCAAGACCTTCGCCTACGGCGCCAAGTTCGGCGACGCCTACGGCGGTTACGTCAAGGGTGACGCCCGCTTCGACGTCTTCGGCGAGCTCGGCTTCGTCGAGAACCCCGCCCTGGCCAAGCTCACGCCGAGCGGTGGCTTCTTCGCCAACGTCGCCGCCGAGCAGGTCACGGCCCTCGACGCCGACGTCGCCGTCCTCACGACGATCGCGCTGCCGAAGAAGGACCTCGAGTCGGACAAGAAGATCACCTCCCTCGACGTCGTCAAGGACGACCGGGCGATCATCCTCGACGAGAAGGACGAGGTGAACGCCGCCCTCGCCGCCGGCACTCCCCAGTCGATCGCCCTCGCCGTCGAGGAGATCGCGCCCGACCTGGACAAGGCCGCCGGCAAGGTCGAGTGACTCAGCGCCGCTCCTCGAGCATCCGCTTCTGGACCCGCCGCCCCTGGGCGGTCATGAGCGGCAGGGTCGCCAGGCCGAGGGAGGGGACGACGTCGCCGAGCCGGCACAGAGCACCCCGCCATCCGGGCACGGCCGTCACCAGACGTGGGCGGTCGAGCACCCGTCCGACCGCCTCGACGACCTCCGCCGGCTGGAGCAGCTTGCCGGAGAAGGAGAGCGCGGCCCCCGGGTCGTCGAGTCGGTCGTGGAGCATCGGCGTCCAGATCCCGTCGGGGCAGACGCACGAGATGTCGATGTCGGTGACCTTGTCGGCGCGCAGGTCCGCGATCGCGCTGAGGCTGAAGCCCATGACTGCGTGCTTCGAGGCCGCGTAGACACCCTCGCCCGGGACGGACGTGATGCCCGCGAGCGAGGCGATGTTGACGATGTGGCCTCCGCCGGCACCGCGCATCGCCTCGATGGCGGCCAGGGTGCCGTTCATCGTGCCGAGGGCGTTGACCTCGAGGGTCAGCCGGCGCTGGTCCTCGTCCTGCTGCCAGACGGGGCCGGTGAAGAGGACGCCGGCGTTGTTGACCCAGACGTCGAGCCGATCGGCGAGCGCGATGATCCGGTCGCGGGCACGGTGGACGGCCGCCTCGTCCCGGACGTCCACGACGAGCGCCTCGGCCCGGTCACCGAGCTCGGCCGCGGCTCCCTTCGCCGCGGACTCGTCGACGTCCGTGAGCAGCACGGTGTGGCCGCGCTCGACGAGGAGCCCGGCGATGAGCCGGCCGAGACCCCGACCGGCGCCGGTGACGACGGCCCCGGCGGGAGCCGCGGGCGCGTTCATCGACCCGCCCGGATCGTGCCGTAGTCGATCCCACCGTGGTGGTAGGTCGGCACGATCGGCCAGAAGCGCTTCCAGGGAGCCAGCTCGCTCGAGGGCAGGATCTGCAGCCAGCGGGGATCCGTCACCGACGGGTCGGCGAGGGTCTTCTCCTTGATCATCGAGTCGTACTGGTCGAGGGAGTCCTCGAGGGTGTTGCCGTTCGGGCAGATCTCGCGGCCGTACTGCCGGTGGTAGAGCCGCACCCCCGGAATCTTCGACTGCTCGGGCTGCCAGTTGTCCAGCGCGATGCCGTTCTCCGACGAGACCCACACCCCGTCAGGGGTGTTGACGACGAGCGAGTGGTTGCCGTCGGTGTGGCCGGGTGTCCACAACAGGGCCACACCGGGGCCGAGCTCGATGTCCCCCTCGAAGGTCGCGAACTTGTCCATGTCGACGCCCTCGAGGCTGCCCTCGACGTACCACGCCCACTGCATCGGGTGGAGCGACTGCAGGGTGGCCAGCTCGCGGGTGTTGACGAGCATGCGGGCGTCACCGAAGATCGGCTGCCGAGTCCTCGTCTCACCGGGGATGAGCGCCGAGGAGCCGAGGATCATCCGAGGGTCCTGCACGTGCAGGTGGTCGAAGGCGCAGAAGTCGATGTCAGCGGGGGTCAGGCCGACGGCGGCGAGGACGTCCTCCGGCTCGTTGTAGTAGTTGACGATGACCTTCTCGGCCCGGTTGGCGTAGGGGATCTTGTTCGTCAGGCGCTGCAGCTTGCTGAAGAAGGGGGCCTGCGCCGAACCCTCGGGGACCGTCGGCTCGAAAACGAGGGTGCGGGGGCGCCCGTCCCAGTCCTCGTACTGGACGACGACCATCCGGTTGATGATCGGGATGAGCGGGCTGTGCGGCACTGCGACCGCGGTGTTGAATCCGTACTTCACCGGGTAGGGCGCGGAGGCGATGTCCACGGACTTCACCGCGGTCACCTGGCCCTCGCGCTTGAACCGCTCCTTGTAGGTCCTGGCCGCCTCGCCGACGGCGGTGAGGCGGTCACCCCGGGGCCACACCTCGTGCACACCGTCGAACTCGGGGATGGAGCGAGCACCGATCGACGCGAGGTCGGTGCGGGTCTGGGTCGTCATGAACATCCTCCTGGTACGGAGCGTGGGGCGAGAACCACCCACGATGGCCGATGTCCGTCCCTCGTACTTGACTCAGGACGACACGGTGGGCCCTGTGCGCCGGAGCTCACGCGGGCTCATCCCCGACCAGCGGCGCACGGCCCGGCTCAGGGCGCTCTGCTGGCTCAGGCCGATGAGGGCCGCCACCTGGACGAAGGGGATGTCCGTGGCGGTGATGTAGTGGGTGGCCGCCGTCCGACGCACGTCGTCGAGGATGACGTCGAAGCTCGTGCCCTCGGCGACGAGCCGACGCTGCAGGGTCCGTGGGTGGACCCCGAGCACCCGGGCGACATGGGCGAGCGAGGCCGGAGCGGTGCCCATCCCGTCGGCGAGCGCGCGACGCACCCGGACGGCCACCTGCAGATCGGGCCGAGGATGCTCCCGGGTGAGGTGGTCGAGCGTGACCTGACGGATCGTCGCGTCCGCATCGGCGAAGGTCCGGTCCAGGACGTGGTGATCGACACGCAGCGCCGCGACCGTCCCGTCGAAGCGGACGTCGACCCCGAAGTGCTCGATGTAGCGGGAGACGGGGGAGAGGGGTGGGTGAGGCAGCTCGACGGACCGCAGTCCGGTGCTCTCCCCGAGGAGGGCCACCGAGATGCGGTGCAGGAGCGCGATGCCCAGCTCGGTCGCCTGCGGCGAGTAGGGCGACTCCCGGAGGGACTTGCGGTAGGTCACGGCGACGACACCCCGCGCGCCACGGGGATCGTCCTCGACGCCGATGTGCAGAGCCGGACTGTGCACGAAGAGGAAGCGACTGGCCAGCCCGAGGGCCTCGCCCACGGACTCCGAGGCCTCGATCGCCACGGCGAGCGGCCCGAGGACGCTCAGGTCCTGCCCCTCGGCCAGGCGCAGGCCGAGATCGGGGCAGCCCAGTTCCTCGGCCGCCGTGTCGAGCATGAGGTCGTGCGTCGTGATGGGGATGAGGCCGTCATCCCGCGTGAGCGCGTCGACGGGTATCCCGAAGCGCTCGAGGAGCTCCTCGGGTCGTCCACCGAGCGCCTCGACGAGCGGGACCAAGCCCCGCAGGCTCGCCGCCCGGATGACACCGGTGTCACCGGTGCGCGCGGTCGGGCTCGGCTCCATCCCTGCAGTCTGCACCGGATCCGGCGTCAGAGGACGATGCTCTGCGGGTCGTACGTCCGGCGCACCCGGACGAGGCGGTCGGTGTTGGTGCCGAGGTACTCGCGCAGCGGCCGCCCCGACTCGACGTAGCCGAGGTAGCCGCCGCGGGATCGGCTCCCCACGAGGTCGTGTGCCTGCGCCACCCAGCCCTGGGCGGCGGCGTACTGGTCGGAGGTGGGCGAGCTCGACATGCCCACGTACCACTGGATGCTCGCCGCCTCCTCGCGCCAGGGGAAGGCGGTGTCCCCCTTCGCCACGTCTGCGACCGCGCCGTCGAGGGGGTCGAGGATCGCCGAGGCGCTCATCCCCTTCGGGACGGACCGCATCGCCTCCTCGACGGCGCCGGCGGCACCCGTCGTGACGAGCGAGAGGACGTCCGAGCCGGCGACGATGCGGGTGCGATCCGTCGTGCTGCCGCCACCGAGGTACGTCACGCCGTCGAGGTAGGAGCGGGTGGTCGTGCTCGTCCTCGTCGGCGTGATGCCGACGGCCTTGCGAAGGGAGTCGGCCCGCGCCTTCTCCTTCCCCGCCGGGCAGACGCCGAAGAGCCGCACGGACAGCGACCCGCCGGCCGAGTCGACGTGGGCATTGGCCCAGGTGTCGCCGGGCTGTTCCTTCATCCACGAGCCCCAGGCGCGAACCACGGCCGTCGCCTTCGACGAGGGGAAGGTCAGGCTGAAGAACCCACGCCGCGGGGCGCCGACGGTGCGATAGGTCAGTGAGGTGACGATGCCGACGCCCGGCCCGCCGCCGCGGAGCGACCAGAAGAGGTCGGGGTCGCGGTCGGCGTCCACGTAGCGGATCCGACCGCGGCCGTCGACGACGATCGCCCGGACGAGACGGTCCGAGGTCAGGCCGACCCGCCGAGAGTCGACGCCGAGTCCGCCGACGAGGCTCAGGCCCGCGGTCCCCACCGTGGGGCAGGTCCCGGTCGGGATGGAGCGACCCTCCGCCGCCAGCGCGGTGTGGACGGCGTAGAGCTGGGCGCCGGCCGCGACGGTGGCCTGGGTGCGGCCGGGGGTGAGACTCACCCCGCGCATGCTCCGGGTGTCGATGACGAGGCCGCCGGTGGTCGCCGAGGCTCCGGTGTAGGAGTGCCCGCCGGAGCGCCCGGTGACCTTGAGGCCGTGGTCGCGCGCGAACTCGATGCACGTCGCGACGTCCTGGGTCAGCAGGGTCCGGGCGACGGCGGCGGGCCGTCGGAAGTCCCAGCGGGGGTCGAAGAGGGGCGCCTGACTGCGGTAGTTGGCACTGCCCGGAAGGGCGATGCTCCCGCGGATGGTCCGGTCGAGGTCGGCCCAGTCGGCAGCACTCGGTCCCGATGCGGTCGGGGCGGCACTGGCGACGGGGTCCAGGGTGGCGACGACGGGGAGCGCTGCCCCGGCGCCGATGACGGTTCGGCGAGTGATGTCCATGTGGGGGCAGACGCCGGTGGGGGTGAGTCGGTTCGGGGCTTGATGGAGCCGTGACCTGCTGTTCGCTTGGTCGTGACGTGGTCGGTCAGTTCGCGTCGAGGAGAAGCGACCGGGTCGGCGCGTCGGCAGGGTGCAGGACCTCGATGGCCAGCTCCGAGAGGGTGACCTCCTGGGGTGTGCCGAAGACGGTGGTCGTGCTGACGAAGGAGAGCACCTGCTCGCCGGAGCGGAAGAGGAGGGGCACGAGCAGGTCCGGTGGAGGAGAAGAGTCCTCGCCCCACGTGGACCCGTCGTCCTCGCCGATGTCCCGCAGGAGGGCATCGAGCCGCGGGTCGGAGCTGAGGTCGCGCTCGCGACGGATCCGGTGGACGAGGTGCTCGCGCCACTGGTCCAGGTTGACGATGCGCGGAGCCAGGCCGTCGGGATGGAGGCTCAGCCGGATGACATTCACCGGCGGCTCGAGCAGGTGCTCGGCCACGCCGTCGAGCAGCGGGTAGAGGGCGTCGTTGGCGGACACGAGGTCCCATCCCCGGTCCACCACGAGGGCGGGGAAGGGCTCGTGGGCCCGGAGGATGCCCTCGATGGCCTCGCTGACGTGGCTCATGGACACATCCGTCAGGGCGCGCTCCGGGTGGGCGGGTGCGTGGCCGGCCGTGACGAGGACGCGGTTCTGCTCGCGCAGGGGCACGTCGAGGTGAGCACACAGCCGGAGGACGAGCGCGCTGCTCGGGCGGGACCGCCCCGTCTCGACGAAGCTCAGGTGCCGGGTCGAGACGCCCACCCGGTGGGAGAGCTCGAGCTGCGAGAGGTGCCGTCGCCGACGCCACTCCCGAAGGGACCTCCCTGCCTCGCTCATGTGGGGACATTACCCAGCAGGTCATCGCCGGGACGAGCGAATTGTCGTTGGCTGGTCCGACCACACACCGCGGGCCCAGATGGCCCGGAGACCACGAGGAGAGACCATGACGACGGCACCGGCCTACGCGATCGGCTACCTGCGGGACGTCCGCTTCGGCGACGACATCATCGAGTACATGGAGCGGTTCGACTCGACCCTCGCTCCCTTCGGCGGGGAGTTCATCGTCCACGGCGGCGCACTGTCACCGCGCGAAGGGGAGTGGGACGGCGACGTCATCATCATCCGGTTCCCCAGTGTCGAAGCCGCCACCAGCTGGTACGACTCACCGGCGTACCAGGCCATCGTGCCCCTGCGCACCGCCAACTCCGAAGGGGTCGTCACCATCGTCGAGGGAGTGCTGCCCGGACACCGCGGCGTCGACAAGTTGGCGGAGCTGCTGGCGTCGAGCCCCAGCGCCTGACGACGAAAGTCCGTTGCCGCCACCTGGTCCGTCTGCTCGACTCCGGACATGAACGTCACCGTGGACACCCCGGACGCGAGCGAGCTGGCTGATCTCGTGCAGGTGCTGGGGGAGTGGCATCGCGAGGGCGGCCCCTTCCAGCTGCACCCGGGGGACGTGGGGTGGTTCGGCTGGCACGGGGACGATGTCACGGCCCGGGCGCTGCGGGTATGGCGCCGAAGGGAGCAGCCGGTCGCGATCGGTCTCCTCGATGGGCCCGGTCTGCTCCGGTTGGGCATCGCACCCCATGCCATGGAGGACGGGGACATCGCGGCGGTCGTGGCCGCTGACATCGGCCACGAGGACGGGCGTGTGCTCCCCGCCGGGGACGCCGACGTCGAGGCACCGTCGACCGCGGCCCTGCGCGACGCACTCGTCGTCTCCGGGTGGACGAAGGGGGACCCGTGGACCCACCTTCGGCATGACCTCACCGACCCGGTCGAGGTCATCGGCCAGCTGCGGGTGCAGATCGTCGACGAGCGAACTGTCCACGCGCGCACCGCCGTTCACCGCGCGGCCTTCGGCAGCGACCGCTTCACGGTCGACCGCTGGCACGCCGTCGCCGCCGGCCCGGCGTATGCCTCGGCGCGCTGCCTGCTCGGGTGGAGCGGGGACGACGCGGTGGCCGCGGTGACGGTGTGGTCGGCAGGGGAGGGGAGGCCTGGCATCGTCGAGCCGATGGGCGTGCACCCCGACCACCGAGGCCGTGGTCACGGAGCCGCGATGAGCGCAGCGGGTGCCTCGGTCCTGCGTGAGTTCGGTGCGTCGAGCGTCGTGGTCGGCACCCCGACGAGCAACGCCGGAGCGGTAGCGACCTACGTGGCCGCCGGCTTCGCGCCCTTCGCCGAGGTCGCCGACCTGCGGCGCGCGGAGGCGAAGGGAAGACACGAGGACCCGACGCGAGTACCTTGACCAACAAGGTGGTGATCCAGATGACATTCACGATCAAGGGACTCGACAGCGGTGTCGAGAGCAAGTTGTCGGAGCTGGCCAAGAACCACGGCCGCACCATGGAGGCCGAGGCGGCCGAGATCCTCACTGCCGCAACTCGCGGCGAAGCCCAGGACGGCACCGCTGTCATGGGGCTCTACACCTCGGCTCGCCGCGTCGTCTCCAAGGAGGCGCTCGCCCCGCCGACCCGGGTCGACTTCACACCCGACGGCTTCTGAGGGTGCATCTGTTGGCGATGACGTCGTTGTCGCGTGAGGACGCAGTTATTGCGGTGTCCGGGCACGATGTCCCCGTCCGAGTCGGTCGACGGGTTCCTGTGTGAAGAAGGTCGTCAAGACTCGGGCCATGACGTCCGGGGCGACGACGTGTCCCTGCCCGTCGAGCGTGTGCCGTTGGGTCTGTGGGGTGGCATCGGTTATCGCCTCCGCGGATCGGTCGAAGAAGTCGTGGGGGAGACCGGCCATTTGAGGCTCGGTGATGAGACCCTCGCTGATCACTAGGACCGACTGCGTGATCCGGGCAAGTCGGTCCGTTGGGGATCTCGTCATCGTTGACGACCACGGCGTCCTTGACGAGCGTGTGGGCTAGCGCGACGGACATGGCCCAGAACGGGTGCTGCTTGTCAGTGGCGATGTCCACGTCGGGTCCGCCTGTCAGCCTCACGAACAGCTAGGCGCCGTCACAGAGTCGCTTGCTCAAGTTCTTCGCCCACTCGAGTTGGGTGCGTGCATGGCCCGCTCACAGCTCGGCCTGATCACGGACGTGCTCGGGGATGCCCTCATGGGGGTGCTTCCGCCACTCGTCCCGCACGGCGAGTTCCGCCTCCAGGCGCGCGACCCGCTCGCTGACGTGCGCGATGGCGTCTGACCTTGTCAGCATGGGCAACATGGCGATGGACGCGTTAGAGGTGCACGGTGCCGAGCACCAGGAGCTTCGTCGCCGACATGCACCCACCTCAGCTCAATCTGCGCAGACTCACTCACTGATCGGCTCGAGCATACGAGCATCCCGTATGGCGCTCGGGCAGGTGGCGTCCAGGTCGAGCGCCGCCCCCTTCGCCTCCTGTTCCGCAACGCCGATAATCCACATTATGTCATTCTCGCGGGGAGGTCGCGGGCTGTCGGCTGCGCTCCCCTTCGTCTCCGACGGCGTGCACAAGGGGGTCTCCTGGTGCGATCGGTGGCGGATCTCGCCATGGAATGCGTCAGGAGGCCCCTGTGTGCACACGGTCCACCGGTGAAGGTCGCAACGACCCCGCCGCCACGCCACACATCCCGCAACCTCAGGGGTCGCTCGCCTCAGGGCTCGGACCTCGATCTCGACACGTTCCGGCGCTCGTCGGTCATCAGCAACGCACCCTCAGCCGCTCTGGGCACCGAGCTCGTGCCGGATGCGCCGGAGGTCCTCCATGAGCGACCCGATGAGGATCCACCGCCTCCCCGTGGGGGCACTCACGTCGATGGGCGCCGTGAGCTGCGGCGCGGTGTCCTCGAGATGCTCGGAACCCGGGTCCGGCATGGCCAGGCGCAGGCGCAGTCGGGTGTCGTGGGCCGCTCGGAGCAGCTCCTCGGCGATGCCCGCGACGATCGGCTCCTCGCACACCTTGTCGTCGTAGTGGTCGACGAAGGCGCGAGTCATCCCCCGAGCCTGCACGCCGATCTTGCGCAGGATCTCCAGGCTCTCGCGCATCGCCGCGAAGTCGTCCTTGTACCTGCCTGCCCGCGGATTGAGGTGCAGCGAGTCCTCGGCGTCGTCCAGTGCCTCCGTCGCCTCCTCGAGCAGCGGGATCAGCCGGCGGGCGTCGGCGATGAGCAGCAGCCGCCCGGGGCGGGTCTTCGGTGCGGAGAGGGCGTCCGCGAGGCGCTCCATGGCCTCGGCGGTCTCCACCCCCAGGAGCTCCATGGCCGAACGGGCCGGAGCCAGTGCGACCGGCGGGACGAGCGCGAGGTGGACCATGACACCGAGGAGTGCGCCGATGCCCGTCTCGATGACGCGGACATACGCATAGTCCGGTGTCGAGGCGCCCATGGCGAGGACGAGGAGGGCGCTGATGGCGACCTGGTTCGCCGACCCCGTGGTGAGACGCAGACCCCACGCCAGCACAAGGGCGGCCGTCACGGCGAGAAGGACCACCCAGGCGGCGGTACCGAAGGCCATCCCGAGCCCTGTAGCCAGCACGACCCCCGCCACGACCCCGGCGCTGCGCTCGATCCCCTTCGTTAGCGACTGGTTGATGCTGGGCTGGACGACGAGCATGGCCGCGATGGCGGCGAAGACCGGTGGCGGACCATCCGGGATGAGCAACTCGGTGACCCACCACGCGAGGATCGTGGCCACGGCGGTCTTGACCGTCTGCAGAAGGGGGTCCCGCTTCGAGGCGCGCACGGCGGCGGACAGACGCATGGCCCCACCGTAGGTCGCCGGGCCTCAGGTCATGCGCCGGCGAGGCCGGATCGGTCCACCTCCAGGTCGTGCAGGACCATCCGGGAGCGGATGGACACCACGCCGTGGTTGCTCCTCAACCGGTCGACGACCTCCTCGAACTCGGCGGCATCCCGGCAGGCGATGCGCAGCTCGTAGTCGTAGTCGCCGGTGAGTCGCGACCCGGCGACGACCTGCGGGACCTCCTTGAGGCTGTCGGCGAACTCGCGACGAACGACCTTCTCCCCCAGCCGGATCTCGCTGATCATCGCCAGCGGTCTCCCGAGCGCCGCGGGGTTGAGCTCGGCGCGGTAGCCGGTGATGAGCCCCTCGGACCGGAGTCGCCGGACGCGGTCGGCCACGCTGTTGGCCGAGAGACGCACCTCCTTCGAGAGGTCTTGGTAGGTCGCGCGTCCGTCGGCGACGAGCAGCCGAAGGAGATGGCGGTCGATCCGGTCCAGAGGTGTCATGACGAAAGTATCGCCCGGAACCCGTCCTGACCGAGATCATCGCGGCCGGAAGCCGTGTGCAGCCGAGAAGTCCGCGCCAATCGAGGAGCGATGCGGAGCAGAGTCGAGGACGTGGAAGCACTCGCCCTTCGCCTCGTCCTCCCTCCCCTCATCGTCACCGTCGCGACCCTGGCCCAGCGACACCTGGGTGACCGTCTCGGTGGCCTCCTCGTCGGTCTGCCGCTGACCTCCGGCACCTTCCTCGGCCTGCTCTTCGCCAGCCATGGCCCTGCCGCGGTCGCCGATGCCGCTGTCGGGATGCTGGCCGGCCAGGTCGCGGTCATCGCCCTCACGACGGCGTATGCCCACGCCGCGGGGACCCGGGCACCTCTGGCGCTGCTGGCGAGCGTGGTCGCGTGGGTCGCGACGGTCACCCTGGTGAGAGCGATCGACACCCTCGTCCTCGGCTGCGCCCTCTTCGGCGTCGCGACACTCATCGCCGTGCGCACCTGGCCGGGTCCCAGCGCCGTCACCGAGCGGCCGGCAGCACCCGGCGCCCGCGACCTCTTCACCCGCATCACCCTGGCCACCGCTCTCATCCTCGGCCTGACTGCCGGCGTGGAGATCCTCGGCCCCCAGCTCGCCGGCCTGCTCTCGGCTGCTCCCCTCGTGGCGCTGGTCCTCGCTCCCTCCACGCACCGGGTCGGCGGAGTCGGGGCCGTGCGGACACTCCTCCACGGGGTCGTCCGGGGCTCGGCCGGTGCCGCCGTCTTCGCGACCGTCCTCGCCATCGGCATCGCGCCCCTCGGCGGGCTCGCCTTCCTCGTGGCCGCCCTCTGCGGGATCTCGGTCGTCGCGATGTCGGTCGCGCCGCGGAACACTCATCACGCCGGGCTCACGCACGACATACCCTCCCTCCATGAGCACCCCCATCACCACCGTCGGAGTCGTGGGCGCCGGAGCCATGGGAGCGATGTACGCGGCGCACTTCGTCGAAGGGGGCACGGAGACCCATCTCGTCGCCTCGGGTGAGCGCGCAGAGCGCCTCCGCACCGCCGGTGTGCGAGTCAACGGGACTCCCCTGGACGCACCGGTGCTCGACCCGGACGATGCTGGGTCCACCCCGCTCGATCTCGCCGTCGTCGCGGTCAAGCACCACCACCTGGACCAGGCGCTCGACGACCTCGCCCCCTTCGTCGGGCCGCAGACGACGATCGTCTCCGTGCTCAACGGTCTCGACAGCGAGCAGCGCATCGCCGACCGTTTCGGCAGCGAGGGCGTCCTCCTGTGCATCGCCCTCGGGATGGCCGCCGGGCGGGAGGGCACCGAGGTCACCTACCTCTCCCCCGGTCAGCTCGTCATCGGCACCGCACCCCACCTGGCGGCGCCCGGTCGGGTCGACGCCGTCGGAGCGGCCCTCGACCGGGCCGGCCTCGCGTGGCAGGCGCCCGAGGACATGGAGCACGAGATGTGGTGGAAGTTCATGGTCAACACCTGCATCAACCAGGCGTCCGCGGTGATGCGTCTCCCCTATGCAGCCTTCACCGAGGCGGGGCCCGCCCGCTCGCTCATGCTCGCCCTCCGGGACGAGGTCGTCGCCGTCTCGCACCCTGCCGGCGTCCCCCTCGGACCCGCCGACTGCGAGCGGTGGGACGAGGTCCTCCGCGGACTCCCCGCGGAGGGGCACACCTCGATGCTCCAGGACGTCCTCGCCGGACGGCCCACCGAGGTCTCCCTCTTCGCCGACCATGTCGTGGATCTCGGTGCGGCACACGGGATCCCGACGCCCTACAACCAGACGATGTCCTGGCTCCTGGGCTGACGCTCAGCGTCGGTCCCGCACCAGCCGCCGGACCTCCACCTCATAACGGCTGGCCGGCCCTCCGGGGGTCCTGAAGAAGCGCCGCCGCAGGGCGCCCTCGACCCGTGCGCGATCGCCGTCCTGGAACCGACCCGCGGCCCGCCGCGCCCCGGCGCTCCAGCAGGCGCAGTCGATGGTGTCGACCGGCCCACCGTCCGCGCGGGCGACGACGAGCCGAAGCGTCACGAGCGCGTCCCCGCTCGGGAGGTCCCGCGTCACGGGATCTCCGCTGACCCTCCCCGTGAGTTCCACGAGGTTGGTCTCCTGCGTCGTCGCCACCGTGCCACTCCCCTTCGTCGTCGTGCCCCCACCCTCGTCCTCCGCGGGCCGACGCACGGGACCCGACCCTCCCCTGTGGACGAAGGGCGCGGACGGTCACCACATGTGGGTGGACCACCTGCTGAGACGCCGAGTTGCCCCTGCCGGACGCCAGGGGTCTACTGGATGCACCCATCCAGAGCGGCCGAGAGATCTGGCTCGACGACGCCGCAGCAACCACCTTCGGGCAGGTGCTCACGCCAGGATCGATGGAGGAAGAGATGAAGGTGCTCGTCACCCGCCGCGTCATCGACCACAAGCGTCGAGGCGTCACCGCCTGTCCACTCGACTGAGCCACAGCCGCGGGGCTGCAGCCCCGCCACCTCGGCCGGCACCCGGCCACACACTGCCTTCCCCCTTCGTCCTGGGAGGACCCATGTCCATCACCACGGTGTCCCCGCCCGATGTCCGGGCCGCCTTCCGTGCCGCCGCGGCCAGTGCCTGGGTCGTCACCGGGCACTCGGCGGACGGCCCCGTCGGCTTCACCGCGATCTCCGTCGTCTCGGTGTCCGTCGACCCACCTCTCGTGAGCTTCAACATCTCGAAGAGCTCAAGCTCGCTCGCCACCGTCAGCCGCTCCCGTCGCGCCGCACTCCACCTGCTCGGTGACGAGCAGGCAGGTGTGGCACGGCGATTCGCCGGCGACCGGGCCCGTCGCTATGACGACGACGGGAGCTGTTCGATCGATGACGGGGGCCTCCCCCGGATCCACGGGGTCGTCAGCCGTCTCGTCGTCGAGGTCGTCGATCTCGTGGACGCCGGTGACAGCTACATCGCCGTCGGGAGGGTCGAGTCCACCGAGACGACGGACCGCGAACCCCTCGTCCACCACGCCGGGACCTACCTCCCCCGCACCCCCAGCACGACCACGAACGGAGCCTGATCCATGACCACCACCGATCCCCTGAACTTCGCCTACTGGGCGCCCAATGTCTCCGGCGGACTTGTCGTCTCCGACATCGAGCAGCGCACCGACCACTCCCCCGCTTACAACGTCGACACCGCCCGCATGGCCGAGCAGGTCGGCTTCGACTAGGCCCTGACCCAGGTGCGCTACCTCGCCTCGTACGGCGCCGACGCCCAGCAGGAGTCGGTCTCCTTCTCGCAGGCACTCCTGCACGCCACGGAGCGGCTCAAGGTCATCGCCGCGGTCCACCCCGGCCAGTGGCCACCGCACATCCTCGCCAAGCTCGCCGCCACCACTCAGGCAACGACGAACAACCGCCTCGCGCTCAACATCGTCTCGGGATGGTTCAAGCAGGAGTACGCCCAGCTCGGGCTGGCGTGGCTCGACCACGAGGAGCGCTACCGCCGCGCCGAGGAGTTCATCGAGGTGCTCCGCGGCCTCTGGGGCGAGGAGGAGTTCACCTACCGCGGCGACTTCTAGACCCTCGAGGGCGCTGCCGAGCAGGTGCGAGCCGTCCGGCAGCAGGCGGCCGCGCACGGTCGCCGGGGCCGCTTCGGCATCAACGGCTTCGCCCTCGTCCGCGACACCGAGGCGGAGGCCGTGGCCGTCGTCGACGAGATCATCGCCCGGGCGAATGTCGACAAGGTCAACAACTTCGGCGAGGCGGTCAAGCAGACGGGCAGCGCCACGGCGGACAAGAAGGGGAGGTGGGCCGACAGCGAGTTCAAGGACCTCGTGCAGTACAACGACGGCTTCCGCACCGGCCTCATCGGCACTCCCGAGCAGGTCGCCGAGCGGATCGTCGAGTACAAGAAGGTCGGCATCGACCTCGTGCTCACCGGGTTCCTCCACGTCCGCGAGGAGGTCGACGAGGCGACCACGGACCAGTTGATCACTCTCACCGAGCGCTACTGCGTCATCGCGCAGACGCTGGCCTCTCCCCCTTCGCTCGAGGTGGCTGGGCGCCGGGGGTGACATGCTGACGAGGTGAACGAGCTGCGGGTGCCGGCCGGGCCGGGGATCCCCGAGGGACTGGTGATCCCCGGCCCGGAGCTGTCCGAGCAGTTCAGCCGGGCAAGTGGTCCCGGAGGCCAGGGTGTCAACACGACGGACTCCCGGGTCCAGCTCTCGCTCGACCTCGCGACGACGACGGGGCTGACCGCGTCGCAGCGCGACCGTGCGCTCGGACGCCTCGCGCCGCGGCTCGTCGGCACGACCCTCACCGTGGCCGCCGCGGAGCACCGGTCCCAGCGCCGCAACCGCGCTGCGGCCCGCGAGCGGATGGCCGGTCTGCTGCGGGAGGCACTCGCGCCCCCTCCCCCACCCCGGCGACCCACGAAGCGCACCCGCGGGTCGCAGCGCCGGCGACTGGAGGCCAAGCGCCGCCGCTCCGAGATCAAGGCCCGTCGCGGGCGCCCCATCGAGTAGGTTGCGGGCATGGACGCCGACGCCAGCACCTCCACCCGCATCGCCGTGCTCATCGACTGCGACAACGTCTCGAGCAAGCACACGACCGCCGTGCTCGAGGAGCTCGCCAAGTACGGCACACCGACGGTCAAGCGGGCCTACGGGGACTGGACGACGACCCAGCTCGGCGGGTGGAAGGGCGAGCTGCAGCGCAATGCCATCCAGCCGGTGCAGCAGTTCGCCTACACGGTCGGCAAGAACTCCACCGACTCCGCCCTCATCATCGACGCGATGGACCTCCTGTGGCAGGGCAATGTCGAGGCCTTCGCCCTCGTCTCCTCCGACTCCGACTTCACCCGCCTGGCCACGCGGCTCCGGGAGTCCGGCAAGCGGGTCTACGGGCTCGGCATGCGCAAGACCCCTGAGTCCCTGCGTCGTGCGGTCGACCAGTTCATCTTCCTCGAGCTGCTCGCCGAGCAGTCCCGGGAGGAGGACGACAAGCCCGAGGAGGACTCCACGGACGACGGGAGGACGCACGCCGGCTCCCCGTCCCCCGAGCCGACCCTCAACCTCCAGTCGGCGCTGACCAAGGCGATCAACGCCACCTCGGGTGATGACGGGTGGAGCACCCTCGGGACCATCGGTCAGCACCTCTCCCGCGCGCACGCGGACTTCGACCCGCGCGCCTTCGGCCACCAGAAGCTCTCGACCCTCGTCGAGGAGCAGCCCTACCTCGAGACCCGCAGCGAGGCCTCGATGATCCAGGTGCGGCTACGCACGAAGCAGCGTGCCGCCAAGAAGACGACGAACCGCAGCCGCTGACGCGGCGCCCGTCACACGGGCATTCCCAGCGGTCCTGCCGCGGCCTAGACTGACCGCTGGTCCGCACCCCGAGGAGTACTCCATGCACCGTGGTCGACGGCGACCGACCGGCACCACCCGGATCGTGGCGGCTGCCTGCCTCGCAGCAGGTGTGGCCCTGACTCCGTCGGTGATGGCCGAGCCCACCGACCCGACGCCGACGAGTTCCCCGTCGCCGTCGGGGTCCTCCCCCGCTGACGCGTGGACGCCCGACGAAGACTCCCCGGTGGGCGACGCCAACGACACCCCGCTCACCGGCTCACGCCTCGACGAGCAGATCGCCGAGGCCGACCGGCTCGCCAAGGACCTGGCCGAGGACAGCAAGGAGATCAGCACCGCGGTCAAGGACCTCAAGTCCTACTCCTCCAAGGCCAACCGTCTCCTCCAGCGCAAGGCCAAGGCCCGGGACGAGTACGACGCCGCGAAGAAGGAGGCAGACGAGGCCGATCGACAGCTCCGGTCCTACCGCACGCGGCTGGAGGACGGCCGAGCCGGGCTGCGCACCTGGGCCTTCGACACGTACACCCAGGCCGGTGGCTACTCCGACACGATGACGCTCTTCGGGACCCTGACCCGCCGCAGCGACACGGGGAGCACCTCCGCCGGTGACCTCAGCTACCTCACCGACGAGCGGATCCGCCAGGTCGACCTCGTCCGCAAGGGCACCGTGACCAAGGCCGACCTCAAGCGGACCAAGGACCGGGCCAAGGACAAGGCCGCCACGGCCAAGAAGCGTGCCGACACGGCGAAGAAGGACGCCGACGCCGTCCTCAAGAAGCGCAAGCAGCGGCTGGAGACCCTGCGCAAGAAGCACTCCGACGAGCTCAAGGAGGCGGGCCCGGTCATCAACGCCCTCATCGGGATGCCCGACGAGGACGCCCAGGGGGCGAGCACCCGACTCCGCGACGCGCTCAAGGAGCTGGGGCAGGACGTCTCGGAGTTCGACGACGCGAAGCCGTGCTCGACCAACACCGAGACCTACCCCAACGGCCAGATCCCACCGAGCGCCATGTGCCCCCTCATCGGCGCGCCCGGTGAGTCGCTGCGTCCGGCTGCTGCCGCCGCCTTCAACAGCATGAGCCGTGCCTACCAGCGCGACACCGGCCACACGCTCTGCGTCACCGACAGCTACCGCTCCTACGGCGAGCAGGTCGTGACGAAGTCCGAGAAGGGGCACTGGGCGGCCACCCCGGGCAAGAGCAACCACGGCCTGGGCAAGGCGCTGGACCTCTGCGGCGGGGTGAACAACTTCGGCCACCCGGCGCACGAGTGGATGCAGCAGAACGCCCCCATGTACGGGTGGTTCCACCCCTCGTGGGCCGCGGCCGACGGGTCACTCCCCGAGCCGTGGCACTGGGAGTTCGCCGGCTGATCAGTCCGCGGTCGACACGGTGCCGTCGGGTGAACGCACCGGGACGAGCACCGCGAGCCCGGCGACGAGGACGAGGGCGATCCCGAGGATCCCCCAGTACTGCGTGTTGTCCGCGCCCGTGACCACGGAGCCGATCCAGATGAAGAGGCCGAAGGCCGCCGGGGACAGGAAGGACGCGACCCGGCCCGTCGTCGCGTAGAGGCCGAAGATCTCGCCGCTGTGGCCCTCCGGGATGACCCGGGCGAGGAAGCTGCGGGAGGCGGCCTGCGCGGGCCCGACGAAGGCCGTCATCGCCAGCCCGAGCGTCCAGAAGACCATCGCACCCCCGTCGTGGAGGACGAAGACGCCGAGGCCGAGGACGACGAGCGAGACGAGCGAGATGAGGATGACCCTCTTGGGGCCGAGGCGGTCGTCGAGCAGGCCGAAGAGCATCGTGCTCACCCCCGCGAGGATGTTGGCGGCGGCACCGAAGATGATGACCTCGCTCGCCGACATCCCGAAGGTGCCGGCGGCCAGGACCGCGCCGAAGGCGAAGACACCGGCGAGGCCGTCACGGAAGAGGGCCGAGGCGCCGAGGAAGTAGACCGTGTGCCGCGACGTGCGCCACAGGGTGCGCAGCGAGACCCAGACGAGGCGGTAGGACTCGACGACCCCCACGCTCGGGCTGCGCTCGCTCGGTCGGTCCTTGAGCACGATGAAGGTGGGGATGGTGAAGAGGAGGATCCACACCCCGCACGCGAGCATCGAGACGCGGATGTCCATGCCCTCGTCGCCGGTGACCCCGAAGAGCCCGCGCTCCGGCTGGATGAAGAGGACGAAGAGGAGCAGCAGGACGATGATCCCGCCGAGATAGCCCATCCCCCAACCGAATCCGGAGATGCGACCGACGTTGGTGGGCGAGGCCACCTGCTCGATGGAGGCGTTGTAGTTGACCCCGGCGATCTCGGAGATGATCGACCCGACACCGAGGAGGACGAGGCCGAGCACGAGGTACGACGGGTCGGGCTTGACGAGGAAGAGCGAGGCGGAGAGGGCCGCGAGGACCCACGTCTGGAGGCGCAGGTTGCGCACGGTGCGGCCTGAACGGTCGGAGTTCTGCCCGAGCACCGGGGCGAGCACGGCCACGAGCAGTCCGGCCACGGCGGTGGAGATCGCGAGGGCCGTCGACGTGGTGTTCGTGCTGCCGAAGCTCTCGCTCGTGAGGTAGACGGAGAAGACGAAGGTCGTGATGACGGTGTTGAAGGGCTGGGACCCCCAGTCCCACATGGCCCAGCCGAGGACCCTCCCCCTTCCCCCGTCGGGCTCGGCGCGGAGCGCCGGCTCGGGTGGCGCTGAGGACGGGGTCGGGACGGTCACGGCCCGAGGCTATCGGGTAGGAGGTGCCTCGATGTGCGCGACACGGTGGTGACGCGCTATCCTGTGGGGTCGCCTCAGGTTCGGCCCACGAGCCGACCGCTGCACGGGCCCGCACGGCCCGACGAGACAGACCTCACCCAGCGCAATGACGCGCCCTGCGGAACATCGGACCCGGTCCGGGCGTTGACGCAGGAGAGCAGGTCTGCGCAGCAGGGGCGCAGACACCGCGAGAGACACCAGGAGACTTGCAACATGGCAGAGCGCACGCTGCGCGGAACGCGCATGGTCAGCTTCAGCATGGAGACGACGGACAACGTCGTGCCCAGCGACCGTCAGATCACGGCCTATGTCTGCGAGGACGGGCACAAGACCGAGCTCCCCTTCTCGGTCGAGGCCGACATCCCCGGCACGTGGGAGTGCCGCTGCGGCAAGCTCGGCAAGCTCGTCGACGGTCCGGAGCCGGACCTCAAGCCGGCCAAGCACGTCCGCACCCACTGGGACATGCTGCTCGAGCGCCGCTCCATCCCCGAGCTGGAGGAGCTCCTCGAGGAGCGTCTGGCCCTGCTCCGCGCCAAGCGGGGCGAGAAGCCGCGCAAGCGCTCCGCCTGAGCCACCACCTCTGACGAAGGGGGTCCCGCCACCAGGAGGTGGCGGGACCCCCTTCGTCGTGTGTGGTCGGTCAGTCGTCGTCGACGATCTCGCCCTCGATGACCTCGCCGGAGGAGTCCTCGGTCCGCTCGACCCGGGCCTGTCCCGGCGGGCGCGGTGGGCCACCTGCGCCGGGGACGACGGCGATGACCCGGCGGGCGATGATCACCTCGAGGCCGATCCGGGCCACCGGCCGGGTGAAGGGCAGGACGAAGAGCAGGCCGAGGACATCCGTGACGAATCCGGGGGCGACGAGCAGCGCGCCGCCGACCCACACGAGGACGGCATCCGCCATCTGGCGACTGGGCATCTCGCCGCTGCGCACGGCCTCGCCGAGCGCCCGCCAGGTCCGCCGACCCTCCCGTCGCACGAGCCACGCCCCGAGGACGGAGGTCGCGAGGAGGAGCACGATGGTCCACCCGACGCCGAGCTGCCGCCCGACGAGGATGAGGACGGCGACCTCGAGGACGAAGGTGAGGACGAGGACGAGGGGGATCCAGCGCACCCGTCGTCGCGTCCTCCGGGGCGGCACGCTCACTGCTGCCGCCCCCGTGGGTCGCGGTCCAGCAGGCGCTGCAGCTGTTGCCGGCGGTGCGCCAGGCCCCAGCCGGTGATCCGCGACATCGACTCGCGCACGACGTCGCCGTCCATCTTGGAGTCCCCGATCTCACGCTCGATGAAGGTGATGGGGATCTCGACGACGGTGAGCCCGGCTCGGACGGTGCGCACGGTGAGGTCGGTCTGGAAGCAGTAGCCCGCGCTCTGGACGTCGTCGAGACCGATGGTGCGCAGGGTCTCGGCCCGGTAGACCCGGTAGCCCGCGGTCGCGTCACTCACCGGCATCCCGAGCAGGACCCTGATGTAGGCATTGCCGGCGATGCTGATCGCCTTGCGGTTCGCCGGCCAGTTGACGACCCGGCCACCCCGGACATAGCGGGACCCGATGACGAGATCGGCGTCGGCGGCCGCCTCGAGCATCCGCGGCAGGTGCTCCGGACGGTGCGAGCCGTCGGCGTCCATCTCGACGATGGCGTCGTAGCCCTGCTCGAGGGCCCAGGCGAAGCCGTCGAGGTAGGCGGCGCCGAGCCCCTCCTTGCCGGCCCGGTGACGCACGAGGACGTGGTCGTCGACGGCGGCCAGCTCGTCCGCCACGTCCCCGGTGCCGTCCGGCGAGTTGTCGTCGAGGACGACGACGTCCGCGTCGGGCACGGCGGCCCGCACACGCTCGACGATGCGCGGGAGGTTCTCCCGCTCGTTGTACGTGGGGATGAGGACGGCGACCCGCTCGATCGGCGGTCGCTGCTCACGGGGGTCAGGCACCGGCGGTGGCTTCCTCGGTCTGCGGGGACGGGGTCTGGCCCCCGAGCCTACCCGTGGGTCGCTTCATCACCCGAAGCACTACCGCGCCGAGGAGCAGCAGCCCGCACACCCACTCCACCCACGGGCCGACCCGGTCGGAGAGCGTCAGACCGCTCCGCAGGACGACGTGCTCAGCGGGCTGGGCGGCCGTGAAGAGATCGGTCGTCGGCGTCGAGGTGCCGTTGGGGTTGATGAACCCTGAGACCCCGACGGTCGACACGTGCGCCACCGAGCGGCCGTGCTCGATGGCCCGGATGCGGGAGATCGCGTACTGCTGGGTGGACTCGGCGGTGTGCCCGAAGGTCGCGTTGTTGGTCTGCACGACGAGGAGACTCGGGTCCCCCTGCTTCTCCGCGTGGCGCACGGCGTCCCGCATGAGGCCGTCGTAGGCGACCTCGAAGCAGATCGTCGGCACCGCGGAGAAGGTGCCCTGGGCTCCCTCCACCTCGAAGGCTACGGTCCGGTCCCCCTTCGCGAAGCCCGCCCGGACGAGGTCGACCTGGGAGCTGAAGAGGCGGTAGAAGTCCCGGTGGGGCACGTACTCGGCGAAGGGGACGGGGTGCTTCTTGACGTAGCGCTCCGGCGTCCCGCCGTCCGGCTCGTAGAGGAGCGAGGCATTCGAGACCGCCGGCCGCGGCTCGTCGAGGATGGCCCCCACGACGAGCGGGGTGTCGACGGCCGCGACGGCCCGGTCCACCTGTCGCCGTGCGTCGTCGTTGCGAAGGGGGTCGATGTCCGAGGAGTTCTCCGGCCAGATGACGAGGTCGAGGTCGTCGTGGGCCTCGGCGAGGCGCTCGGTCCCCGAGACGTGGTTGTCGAGCACCTGACGCCGCTCGGCGTTGAAGTCCAGACCCGCCTTGGGCACGTTGCCCTGGACCATCCCGATCCTCGCCGTGGAGTCGCCCTCCGTCGGGAGCGGGACCGCGTAGGACCCGGCGAAGAGGGCCACCGCGAGGGTGCCGGAGACCCAAGGCGCGCGGCGGGTCACGGCGAGGACGACGAGTGGCGTGGCCATGAGGGCCACGACGAAGGTGATGAGTGGCGCTCCCCCGATCGCGGCCCACCGGGCGAAGGGGGCGTCGGCCTGACCGAAGGCGATCCGGGCCCACGGGAAGCCGCCGTAGGGGACGGTGCCCCGCACGAGCTCCTGGAGGACCCAGAGCACGGGGACGAGGAGGGTGGCGCCGAGGTGCCGGCCCCGGCGGATGAAGGGGGCCTGGACCCACACGAGGACGGCTCCCATGGCGGCGACGTAGAGCGCCTCGGTCGTCGCGAGGGCGAACCACGGGAAGCGACCGACGAAGATCCCCGACCAGCTGAGGGTGGGGACGAAGCAGCCGAGACCCGCGACGAGGCCGAGGAGGGCCCCCGTCCGGGGCCGGACATCCCACATGGCGATCGCGATGAGCGCGACCCCGGGGATCGCGGCGATGGCGATGTCGTGGTCGGGGAAGCTGAGCCAGAGCAGCAGGCCGCCCGCGAGGGCGAGCAGCAGGCGGACCGGCAGGACGCGGGGGTCGACTACTCCCACGGCGTCGTCAGCACGATCGTCGTCCGCGTCGACACCCCACCGGCGGAGCGCACGCGGGCGAGGAGCTCCTCGAGGTCCTGGGGCGTGCCCACGCGGACGCGGAGGAGGTAGTTGGAGTCACCGGCGACGGAGTAGCAGGCGTCGATCTCCTCGATCCCCCGCAACCGGTCCGGGATGTCGTCGGGGTCGCGGGGGTCGAGCGGCGCGACGGAGACGAAGGCGGTGAGAGGGGTCCCGAGCGCGGAGGCATCGACGACCGCGGTGTAGCCGGAGATGACGCCGCGCTCCTCGAGGCGACGCACGCGCTGGTGGACCGCCGAGGTGGACAGGCCGATGGCCTTGCCGAGGTCGGTGAAGCTCATGCGGCCGTCCTGGCGCAGGAGGTCGATGATGCGACGGTCGGCTTCTTCCATGCCAGAACCATAGGCGACACCCGTATCGTCGACCGCATGTCCCTCTCGGCGAGTGAACGCCTCCTCCTGCTCGACTCCGCATCGTTGTACTTCCGGGCCTTCTACGGCGTGCCGGCCCGCACCGGCGGCCCGTCGGGCCTGCCGACCAATGCCGTGGCCGGGTTCCTCGACATGATCGCCACGCTCATCACCCGCTACGGACCGACCCATGTCGTCGCCTGCTGGGACGACGACTGGCGCCCGCAGTGGCGGGTCGACGCCATCCCGACGTACAAGGCACACCGGGTCGCGGAGGATGCCGCGGAGGGTGAGGACGTGCCGGACGAGCTCGGCCCGCAGGTGCCGATCATCGCCGACGCCCTGGCGGCGATCGGGATCGCCCGCGTCGGTGCACCGCACTACGAGGCCGATGACGTCATCGGCACCTATGCCATGCGCTACCGCGGGCAGATGCCCGTCGACGTCGTCACGGGCGACCGCGACCTCTTCCAGCTCGTTGACGACGCCTCGGGCACGCGCGTGCTCTACACGGCCCGCGGCGGTGTCCGGGAGCCGGACGTCATCACCCAGGAGGTCCTCATGGACAAGTACGGCGTCGCCACCGGCGACGCCTACGTCGACATGGCGGCGCTCCGCGGGGACACGAGCGACGGCCTCCCCGGCGTCAAGGGGATCGGCGACAAGACCGCTGCCCTCCTCATCGCCGAGTACGGCTCCCTCGCCGGAGTCCGCGAGGCGCTCGCGGCCGGCGACCCGGGGATCAAGGGGGCCCGCCGCACCCGCCTCGAGGAGGCCTCGGACTATCTCGACGTCGCCCCCCTCGTCGTCCGCGTGGCGCACGACGTCCCCGTCGGCGACACCGACCCCCGCCTGCCGGAGGACATCGCGGACCCGGCCGCGATGAGCCAGCTGGCCCTCGAGCACGGACTCACCGGGCCCTTCGACCGGGTGGGCGCCGCCCTTCGCTCGGTCCGCGCGTAGCGGTCAGTCCAGCCGGTCGGCAGCGACCACACCGCGCATCACCGCGTCGACCGCCTTGCGCGCCACCCCGCGCAGGTGCGGCTGCGGGGCCGCGTCGCCCACCTGTCCGAGGAGGTCGACCACCTGCTTGCAGCGCCGCACGAAGTCGCCGGCCGTGAGATCGGAGCCGCTGAGCACCTCGTCGAGGCGGCGACCACGCGCCCACCGGTGCACCGCCCACGCGATGCCGGCGTCGGGCTCCCCCGTCTGCGGCAGCGCGTGCGCGCTCTCCAGGTCCTCCAGCTCGCTCCACCTCCGGAGCATGTCCTCCCAGGCCTCGGTGACCCCGTCCGTGGGCAGCCGGGGAAAGGGGTCGTGCTCGTCCCGTCGCGGCTCGTGGACGAGCATCGAGACGACAGCGGCGAGCTCCGCGGGGTCGAGGCGCTGCCACGCTCCCCCGCGCAGGCACTCGGCCGCGAGCAGGTCCTTCTCCGTGTAGAGGCGCCGCAGACGGCTCCCGAGGGCGCTGACGGTCTCCCCGTCCTCGTCGAGATACCCCAGTTGGGTCAGCACGACGCAGATCCGCTCGAAGGTCTGCGACACCGAGTTGGTCCGGTGCTCGACCTTGCGCTGGAGCGCCGAGGTCTCGCGCTGGAGCTTCCACCACCGGGCCGCCCACCGCGCGTGCACCTCCCTCTCCGGGCACTGGTGACAGGGGTGCGCCTTGAGCTCCTGTCGCAGCTGTGCGAGGCGCTCGTCCTCCCCCTTCGCGCTCTCCGTGGCGTGCTCGCGCACACTCGGTGCCTCCTCCTGGGGCGCCTTGATCCGCAGGGTCGTCGCGAGGTCGGTGCGCTGCTTCGGCGACTTGGGGTTGAAGCCCCGCGGGATGGCCAGCCGGCCGAAGGGGGCCACCGGACCGTCGAGGTCGGACGGCATGAGCCGGCGGACCTGCTTGTGCTCGGTGAGCACCGTCGGCGCAGAGGCCTCCCCCTTGTAGGAGCGCGGCGGGGCGATGACGAGAGCGAGGCCGGACCGGCGCCCCCCGATGCGGATGATGTCGCCCACGGAGAGCGACTCGAGGGAGACAGCGATCTCCGCGCGGCGGTTGGCCCCCCGCCGCTTGGCGCCCTCCTTCTCGACATCCGTGATCCGGCGGCGCAGCGCCGCGTACTCCCGGAAGTCACCCAGGTCGCAGTGCATCGCCTCGGCGTAGGCGTCGAGCGACTCCTGCTGCTCACGGACCTTCGTCGCCAGACCGACGACCGCACGGTCGGCCTGGAACTGGGCGAACGAGGTCTCGAGGACCTCCTTCGCCGTCTGCCGGCCCACCTGGGCCACGAGGTTGACCGCCATGTTGTACGTCGGCTTGAAGCTCGATCGAAGGGGGTAGGTCCGCGTCGAGGCGAGGCCAGCGACCGCCATCGGGTCCAGACCGCGGGACCACACGACGAGCGCGTGCCCTTCCACGTCGATGCCCCGGCGTCCGGCCCGGCCGGTGAGCTGGGTGTACTCCGCCGGGGTGATCTCGACGTGGGACTCGCCGTTGAACTTCACGAGCTTCTCGAGGACGACGGTGCGCGCCGGCATGTTGATGCCGAGGGCGAGGGTCTCGGTGGCGAAGACGGCGCGGATGCGTCCCTCGGTGAAGAGCTCCTCGACGATCTCCCGGAAGAGCGGGAGCATCCCCGCGTGGTGGGCCGCGAAGCCGCGCGAGAGCCCCTCGACGAACTGGTGGTAGCCGAGGACGTCGAGGTCCTCCCCCTCGAGGACGGCCGCCCGCTCCTCGACGGTGCGCCGGTTGCGCTCGCCCTCACGCTCGGAGACGAGACGGACGTCGTTGGCGAGCAGCTGGCCGACCGCGCCCTCGCACCCGGCTCGGCTGAAGATGAAGGTGATCGCCGGCAGCAGGCCGTCCCGGTCGAGCTCGCGGATGACCTCGGTGCGTGACGCGGCCCCGCCGAAGCGGCCCCCTCCCCCGCGCGAGCCGCGCGGACCGGGACCGCGCCGATCCCGTCCGCCCCGGCCACCCCGACGGTCACGGCGGTGTCCCCCGCGACCGCGGCCCTCGTCCTCGGTGCCGCGGACCCGTGCGCGGATGGCGTCGAGGAGCTCGGGGTTGACCTTCGTCGGAGGGCCGGCGGCGCCCCTCCCTTCGTCGACGAAGAGGTCGTGGACGTCGCGGCCGACCTGCATGTGCTGCCAGAGCGGCACCGGCCGCTCCTCGGAGACGACGACCTCGGTGCCACCCCGGACCTCGGCCAGCCAGTCGCCGAACTCCTCGGCATTGCTCACGGTCGCCGACAGGGAGACGACCTGGACCGACCGCGGCAGGTGGATGATGACCTCCTCCCACACGGCCCCGCGGAAGCGGTCGGCGAGGTAGTGCACCTCGTCCATGACGACGAAGGCGAGGGAGTCCAGCGTCGTCGAGCCGCCGTAGATCATGTTGCGCAGCACCTCGGTCGTCATGACGACGACCGGTGCCTCGCCGTTGACCGACATGTCACCGGTGAGCAGGCCGACGTTGTCCCGACCGTGCCGCGCGACGAGCTCGTGGTACTTCTGGTTGCTCAACGCCTTGATGGGGGTCGTGTAGAAGGCCTTCTGCCCCCGGGCGAGGGCGAGGTGGACGGCGAACTCCCCCACCACCGTCTTGCCTGCTCCCGTCGGCGCGGCGACGAGGACCCCGTGGCCGGCCTCGACGGCCTCGCACCCCTCGATCTGGAAGGGGTCGAGGTCGAAGTCGAAGGAGGCGGTGAAGGCGGCGAGCTCTCCAGGCCCCTTGCGACGAGCGGCTGCATAGCGATCGGCGGGAGAGGTCATGACCCCACGCTATGCCAGCGTCTCACCGCACGATCGACAACGCCCCGTGGGCCGCCTCGGCGGTGAGCGGGAGAGGCGCCACGCGCTCCCCGTCGGCGTAGGCGACGATCCCCTGGGTCGCCAGGCGGATGGTCCGGCCGCGGACGATCTCGACCGCCGGGTGGGACACGTGCGCGCCCTTGAAGACCTGCGGGAAGACGGCGAGGAAGGTGGGGACGGGGATCTCGTGGACGATGACGAGATCGAGGAGGCCGTCCTCGACATCGGCGTCGGGGGCCACCTTCATCCCGCCCCCGAAGGCGCGGCCGTTGGCGATGCAGGCGAGCATCCCGCGGACCTCGCGCTCCTCGCCGTCGACGGTGAGGTCGTAGGTGATCGGCCCGAAGAAGGGCAGCTCCCGCAGGATGGCGAGGTTGTAGCGCTGCGGTCCGCGCGGCCACGGCAGCTGGTTGGCGCGCTCGTTGACCACCGCGTCGAAGCCGCAGGAGAGGACCCCGAGGTAGTCACGGACGTGGTGGCCCTCGTCGTCGCGGACCCGTCCGAGGTCGATGCTCTGGGTGCGACCGGTGAGGATGCGCTGGACGGCGGCCTCGACATCCCGCACCGGGAGGCCGAGCTCGCGCGCGTTGTCGTTGCCCGTCCCGACGGGGACGACGCCGAGCGGCACGTCGCTGCCGGCGCAGATGTTGGCCCCCAGGCCGGCGACCCCGTCTCCGCCCGCGACGACGAGCATGTCGATGTCCTGCTCGGCGACCGCGGCCCGCGCCTTGCGCTCCGCCCTCGCGGCGTCGAGGCCGGTGAGGTCGACGACCTCCCGCCCGGCCGCCTCGAGGAGGTCCGCGACGCGCGTCCCGATCTCCTCACCACGGTGCCTGCCAGCCGTGGGGTTGACGAGGAGTCCGATCCGGGAGGCCGAGGTGGTGGGCATGCTGGAGATCCTGGAGGAGGTCACGTGAGCGGGGAGGCCTCGTCGTCGGCGAGGTCGGACCAGTCGGGCTCGCCGCCGGCCTTGACCCGCCGTCGGTCGATGAGCAGCGCGATCCCCACCGCGCCGAAGTACAGCACGCAGAGGGGGCCGGCGAGGAGGAACATCGTGAAGGGGTCCGGCGTCGGGGTGATGATCGCCGAGGCGATGAAGATGAGGAGGATCGCCACCCGCCAGGACTTGAGCAGGGTCTTGCCGGACATGATCCCGATGGAGACCAGGCCGACGAGGAAGACCGGGAGCAGCCAGGCCAGGCCGAAGGCGAGTATGAAGCGGGTGACGAAGGTGAAGTAGTCACTCGCCTGCTGGATGTTGCTCGACGTCCCGTCCTCCGGGGTGAAGCCGAAGAGGATGATGAGCGCCTTGGGCAGGGTGTAGTAGGCGAAGGCGCAGCCGGTGAGGAAGAGCGGCATCGCCGTCGCGAAGACCCCCAGGGAGAGCCGCTTCTCCCGCTTCGTCAGGCCGGGGAGGATGAAGGCCCAGATCTGCCAGACCCACACCGGGCTGGAGATGATGATGCCGGTGAAGATCGAGATGCCGAAGCGGGTGGAGAAGGCGGAGGTTGCGTTGGCGAAGTTCAGCGACACGAGCGCCTCGCTGTTGCCCTCGGCGCGCGCGATCGCCTCGTACTCCTTGAAGGGCAGGGTCAGCTGCTCGTAGACCCCGGCGTAGTGCCACCCGCGGATGGTGACGCCGTCGTAGAGGATCCATCCGACGACCGCGCCGATGATGATCGCGGCCGCGGCGACCATGAGCCGGTTGCGGAACTCGAGCAGGTGCTCCTTGAGCGGCATCCGCCCTTCGGGGTCCCTGGGCGTGCGTGGTCGACGGGCCATGCGGCGGGCGGGCGCGGGGGGTGACTCAGGCAACCGGGCCGGACTCGTTGTCCGTGCGCGGCTTGGCCTCGTCGATGGCGTCGGTGCCGGACGTCCCGTCGTTTCGCGTGTTCTTCGCGGCCTCGCGCTGCCGGTCCTCTTCCTTCATCTCGCTGACCTCGGACTTGAAGACGCGCGCCGACTTGCCGATGCTCCGGGCGGCCTCGGGCAACTTCTTGAAGCCGAAGAGGAGGAGGATGAGCACCAGGATGAGGATGATCTCCATCGGACCCAGATTGGGCATGACTGCACCTTTCGCGTCAGGACTGGCTTCTTCAGTGTAAGCCTCGAGGCCATGGTGCCTCAGGACGTGGCTCAGCCGTGGTACAGGTCCAGCGTGGACAGTGAGTGAACGGCGATGGACTCCCGCAGCTCGGCCGGCTCGATGACCTCCGCACTGCCCGCGAGGCGGAGGACGAGACGCCGGAGGAAGCCCTCGTTGCTCGTCGGCATAGTGACGACGAGGTCCTCCCCGTCGGGCTGCCGATCGGTGACCGGGTAGTACTCGGCGACCCAGTGGGCACCGGGCGAGAGCCGCAGCCGGACCGCGGTGTCGGCCGGCTGGCGCTGGTAGGCGCCGGCGCTGAGGTCCCGCCCGGTGGCATCCGAAGGGGGCTCTGCCGCCACGTCGAGGACCTGCACCTCCTCGATCCGGTCGACGCGGAAGAGGCGCACGTCCTGCGCCCGGTGGCACCAGCCCTCGAGGTACCAGTGCCCGTCGACGTGGGCCAGGCGCATCGGGTCCACGTCGCGCTCGGTCCGCTCGTCCCGGCTGGGTACGTGGTAGCCGAGATGCACCCGCCGACCGGCGGTGAGGGCGTCCCGCAGCTGGGCCAGGGTGTGTCCGGCCTCGGTGTCGTCCTCGACGACGACCACCCGCTCGACGCCCGGGATGGCGCCCGTCGCCTCCTCGAGCTTGGCCAGGGCACGCTCGACGGCGCTGGACTCCCCTGCCCCCGTGGCGGCGAGGGAGCGCAGGCCGACGATGAGCGAGATCGCCTCGTCCACGGTGAGCCGGAGCGGGCGGTCGATCGTCTCGGCATTGCTGACGAAGACCCGCCCGCCCTCGTAGCTGGCCTCGATGAGCTCGTCGGGCATCGGACCGTAGCCGCACATGAAGAGGAGGTCGAGGTCCTCCCGCAGCTGCTTCTCGGTGATGCCGAGGCCGGCCGCGGCACGCTCGATCTCGATGCCCTGCCGGCTCGCCAGCCACGGCACCATCGTCAGGAGTCGCTGGACCCGGGTCGTCGCGGACTCGACCGGTGGGCGACTCATGCGCCGACCTCCTCGTGCAGGGCAGCGATGGCGCTCAACCTCTCGATGACGGCCTCGCGGAGCCCGGCGGGCTCCTCGACGACGACATCGCGGCCGTGGCTGAGGATCTCGGCGACGAAGGGGGCGACCTGGCCGTGGTCGACCGCCACCCGGTCCCACTGCTCGTCGACCGAGGTGACCGCGGTCGCGCGGCGGCGCAGCTGGTGCCCCGTGCCGACCCGGACCCGCAGGACCGACGGGTGGGGACGCGGCTCCTGGGGGTCGGTCGCCGCGATCATCGAGACCGGGTCGAGGTCCTCGGGGACGGCCTGCGTCACCGGCTCCCCGGTCGTCGTGGCCCCCGACGTGATGCGCGAGAGACGGAAGACCCGGGTGGCCTCGCGATCGAGGTCGTACCCCACGAGGTACCACCGCCCGTGCCACGCCGTGAGGTTCCACGGCTCGACGTGGCGGGGGCGGCTCCCCCCTTCGCCCGGCCGCGCGTAGTCGAAGCGCACCGTCGCCGAGGTGAGCACCGCGTTCTTGAGGGGCTCGAAGGCCGGCTCGGCCCCGCCGAGCTGGGGCTCCAGACCGACGAAGGGCTCGGTGTCGACCTCGTCTCCGGCCGCGACCTTGCGCCACGCGGTCGCCGCCGCGCCGGCCATCGTCGCGTGGGCCCAGGCGCGGCTGGCCAGACCGACGACGGCCATCTCGTCGGCGGAGAGCTCGACCGCCGGCAGGTCGTAGTCGCGACGGTCGATGCGGTAGCCCTGCTCGTCCTCGAAGACCCCGATGTCCTCGGTGACGAGCGGGATGCCCATCGCCCGCAGGTCCTCCTTGTCCCGCTCGAACATCCGGTCGAAGGCCTCGTCCGACTCGACGACCTGGTAGGCCTCGACGAGCTGACGGATCCGGTGCTTGGGCAGGGGGATCCTCGACGAGAGCAGGCTCATCGTCAGGTTGAGCAACCGCTCGGTCTTGGCCTGCGGGGTGTTGGGTGCCGCCACGTCGCTCCCTTCGTCACGGTGAGGCTATCTCCGGTGGCGCCTGTGGTCGCGGTAGCCACCGCACACGGCATGGCGCGGTCGTCCCGCGAGGACATGGTCATTGCTACGCCCGCGCGCACCAACCACGTCTGGCACGGGTCACGGCTGTGGACAACTCGCGGCGCGTCCGCCGCGCGTGCGTGAGGATCGACGGATGGACGCCCGACTGAGGACCCGCGCGGAGGCGCAGTTCGGGGTGTTCACCTGGCAGGACGTCACGTCGCTCCTCGTCCGCCCGTGGGAGCTACGGACGGCGATCGCGCGCGGTGAGGTCGTCCGGGTGCGTCGCGATGCGTACGTCCTCGGCGACCTGTGGCGGGATGCGCGCCCCACCGAGCGCCTGGCCCTGCGCGTCCGCGCCTGCCTGCGCTCCCGGTCGGATGTGGTCGCCACGCACCAGAGCGCCCTCGCCCTGCACGGGCTGCCCTGCTGGGGGTTGCCGACCGATGTCGTCGATGCCTGCGGCCCGGTCACCCGTACCCGGACGGTGGGTGGCCTGCGCATCCATCCCCGACCCGCGGGTCTCGAGCCGACCGACGTGGGCGGCACGGCCGCGGTGGACATCCCCCTCGCCATCGCCCAGGTGGCACAGCGGCACGGGGTGGTTCCCGCCCTCGTGGCGCTCGACCGAGGCCTGCACGAGCGGCGCTGCCGGCAGGCCGAGGTGTCGCCGCGGTCCGTCGGGTCGCGCGCAGCTCCCGCGAGACGACCCGGATGGAGGCGATCCTCGCCTTGGCCGATGCCGCGTGCGAATCCGTCGGCGAGACCCGCACGCGCATCCTCCTCGAGGATCTGGGCTACTCCGTCAGGAGCCAGGTCACCATCAGTGACGAGGACGGCCGATTCGTCGGCCGGGTGGACTTCATGATCGGCGATGGGGTCGTCGTCGAGTTCGATGGCATGGTCAAGTACGAGGGGGCCGAAGGGCGGTCCGCCCTCGCCGCGGAGAAGCGGCGCGAGGAGCGACTGAGCGCGCTGGGGTGCGTCGCCATCCGACTCGTGTGGGCCGACCTCGACCACCCGCAGCGGATCCGCACCATGGTCGAGGCGGCTCGGCAGCGCGCACGGCGTCCCTGACCCGGCTGGCACCACGGCCGGACGGACACGTCGCGCGCGGACGCAGTTATTGCTGCGTCCGCGCGCGACAAGTGCGTCCCGGCGCGGTGGTGGCGGGGCGAAGGGAGGTCAGCCGACCTTGACGAGGTCCACGACGAAGATCAGCGTCTCGCCGCCCTTGATGACATTGCCCGCGCCCTGGTCGCCGTAGCCGAGGTGCGGCGGGATGGTGATCTTGCGACGGCCGCCCTCCTTCATGCCGAGGAGCCCGTCGTCCCAGCCCTTGATGACCTGGCCGATGCCCGCGGTGAAGGCGAGCGGTGCGCCGCGGTTCCACGAAGCGTCGAACTCCTCGCCGGTGGAGTGCGCGACCCCGACGTAGTGCGCCTGGATCGGCGAGCCGGCCGTGACCTCGGCGCCGTCACCGACGGTGATGTCCTCGACGAGGAGCTCCGTGGGCGGGGTGTCGCCGGGGAAGTCGATCTCGGGCTTGGTCGTGCTCGGGTCGAAGGGCATTGCGGCTCTCTCTTCCTGTGGTCGTGCAGGGGGTTCGTGCTGCGGGTCAGCCCGCGCCGCCGCCGGACGCACCGGCACCGCTCGAGGTGCCGACGATGTCGACGACGAAGACGAGGTCACCGCCGGGCTGGCCGGGCTGGACCTCCTTCTCGGAACCGTAGGCCTCCTTGGCGGGGATGACGAGGAGGACGCGCGAGCCGACCTTCTGCCCGACGAGACCCTTGTCCCAGCCGGGGATGACGCCCCCTTCGCCGATGGGGAAGCTCACGGGTGCCTTGCCGGCCTTCATCGAGGAGTCGAAGACCTTGCCGTCCTTGAGGGTGGCGCCGGTGTAGGTGACGTCGATCGTGTCGCCCTTCTTCACCGTCTCGCCGTCGCCCTTGATGAGCGGCTGCACCTCGGTCTTCTTGCCGGCCTTCTTCGCATCGCCCGAGATGGTGAACTTCGCGGGCGCGTCGTCCTTCCACTCGACCTCGGGCAAGCCCTCCTTCGGCTCGACCTTGGTGCCCTCGGCCTCGGTCATCGCCTCGTCGACGACGTCGAAGTAGAGGATGAGGTCCTCGTTGGGGCCGACACCGGCGTCGGGGAAGCCCTCCTTGCCGTACATGTCCTTGGCGGGGAGCACGGCGACGCCGCTGCTGCCGACCTTCTGCCCCTTGATGGCCTTGATGAAGCCGGGGAGGATCTGGTCGCCGGAGAGGTCGAGCGCCTGCGGGCCACCTTGGGTGAAGGTGTCCAGCCCGGGCACGGACTTGCCGTCCTTGGCGGTGTACATCGCCATGTCGACCTCGACGACGGCGTCCTCGAGGGCCTTGCCCTTGCCCTCCTCGAGGACGTTGACGGTCGTCTGCGAGACGGAGACCTTGCCCCCGGGCAGGGTGAGCTTCGGCGGCTTGTCACCGCTGGCCTTGCCGACCTTGATCCCCTTGACCTTCTTGGTGTCCGCCGGCTTGGGCTCGGCGAGCGTCGGCGCCGGGCTCGAGGACGACGACGAGCTGGCGCTGGACTCGCCCTTCTTGTCGTCCCCGCCGGAGTCCGAGTCGCCTCCGCAGGCGCTGAGCGCGAGCAGGGCGGCTGCGGACGCCGCGACGGAGGTGGTGAGACGGGAAGCCTTGGGCACGTGCGAACCTCGATGGAGTGCGGGGGTGGACCGGGGGTCACCCTAACGACCGAGTCTGGATGTCTGCTGACCTACGGCGTCGGCGTGCCCCGCGGGGCAGACATCCCGTCGATGAGCCGCTGGACGCGCTCGTCGACCGCGCGGAAGGGGTCCTTGCACAGGACGGTGCGCTGCGCCTCGTCGTTGACCTTGAGGTGCACCCAGTCGACGGTGACATCCCGGCCGTACTCCCGGGCGGTGCGCACGAAGTCGCCCCGGAGCCGGGCCCGCGTCGTCTGCGGTGGCGTGTCGACGGCGGTGGCGATCTCCTCGTCCGTGACGACGCGGGAGGCCCGCCCGGCCCGCTGGAGGACGTGGTGCACGCCGCGGCTGGGGTTGATGTCGTGGTAGGCGAGATCGAGCTGGGCCAGCCGCGGGTCGTCGAGGTCGAGGCCGTGCCGCGTGGCGTAGGAGTCGAGGAGGCGGTACTTGATGACCCAGTCGATCTCGGTGTCGACGAGACCGAGATCGTCGCTCTCGACCGCGCGCAGCGTCCGCTCCCAGAGGTCGAGCACGCGGGTGGTGAGCTCGTCGTCGATGCCCTCGCGCTCGGCGTACTCCGTGGCCCGGGTGAGGTACTCCCCCTGGATCTCGAGGGCGCTCATCCGGCGTCCGTCGGCGAGGGCCACGGGCGTGCGACCGGTGCGGTCGAGGCTGATGTCACGGATGGCCCGGATGGGGTTGTCGAGGGACATGTCGGGCAGCGCGATGCCGTCCTCGAGCATCCGCAGGACGAGGTGCGCGGACCCCACCTTGAGCAGGGTCGTCGTCTCGGTCATCGTCGAGTCGCCGACGATGACGTGCATCCGCCGGTAGTGCTCGGCGTCCGCGTGCGGCTCGTCGCGGGTGTTGATGATCGGCCGGGAGCGGGTCGTCGCCGAGGAGACCCCCTCCCAGATGTGGTCGGCGCGCTGGCTCACCGAGAAGCGGGTGCCCCGGGAGCCGGCCATGAGCTTGCCCGTCCCGGCGATGAGCTGCCGGGTGATGAGGAAGGGCAGGAGCCCCTCGGTGACGCGGGAGAAGTCGTCGGTGCGCGCGACGAGGAAGTTCTCGTGGCAGCCGTAGGAGTTGCCGGCGGAGTCGACGTTGTTCTTGAAGACGTAGATGTCCCCGGAGATCTCCTCCTCGGCCATCCGCGCCTGCGCGTCCTCGACGAGGTCCTGGACGATCCGCTCCCCCGCCCGGTCGTGGGCCACGAGGGTGCGCAGGTCGTCGCACTCGGCGGTCGCGTACTCCGGGTGGCTGCCGACGTCGAGGTAGAGGCGGGAGCCGTTCGGGAGGAAGACATTGCTCGACCGACCCCAGGTGACGACCTTGCGGAAGAGGTAGCGGGCCACCTCGTCCGGCGTCAGCCGCCGCTGGCCGTCGGTGACGGCGGTGATCCCGAACTCGGTCTCGATGCCGAAGATGCGTCGCTCCACGTCGGCAGGCTAACCCTCGGACCCGAGACCGTCACCGAGGCGACGGAAGCACCGCCGCGGACGGGCCCGCTCGAGCACGGCGATCTCGAGGGAGTCCAGCGGGATCGACGGGCCGGGCTCCTCCCCTTCGCCGGGGAGGGAGAGGACGGTGACGGCGAGGTCGAAGGCGGCCCCGAGCGTCATGCCCGGCTCCCACCGGGCGGCGAGGGTCTCGTTGAGCCGCTCGCTCGCCCCGCCGATGGCCACGCAGCCACGCTCGTCGGACACCGAGCCGTCGTAGGTGAGCCGGTAGATCCGGTCGGTGTCGGCCGTGCGACCGACCTCCGCGACGACGATCTCCACCTCGTAGGGCTTCTGGTCCTGGGTGAAGACGGTGCCGAGCGTCTGGGCGTAGGCATTGGCCAGGGCCCGGGCGGTGACGTCCGAGCGGTCGTAGGAGTAGCCCCGCAGGTCGGCGTAGCGGATCCCGGCGACGCGGAGGTTCTCGAACTCGTTGTACTTGCCGACGGCCGCGAAGCCGATGCGGTCGTAGATCTCGCTCACCTTGTTCAGCGAGCGGCTGCTCGGGTTGTCGGCGACGAAGAGGATGCCCTCGTCGTAGCCGAGGACGACGACCGATCGTCCGCGGGCGATGCCGGCCCGGGCGAAGTCCGCCCGGTCCTTCATCACCTGCTCGGGCGAGACGTAGAAGGGGGGTTGGCTCACCGGGCACCTCCTGAGTTGCCGCGACGGTCTCGGAGGATCTCCGCCACGACCTGCTCGATGGTCTCGTCGTCGAGGAAGTGGGCGCCTTGGGGGTCGACGACCCCGACCATCGGCCAGATCTGCCGGTGAACGTCGGGGCCGCCGGTCGCCGAGTCGTCGTCGGCGGCGTCGTAGAGGGCCTCGATGGCCACCCGGGCGGCGGCTGCGCGCTCGAGGTCCGGCCGCCAGAGCTTCTTCAGGGCGCCCCGGGCGAAGACGGAGCCGGACCCGACGCTGTGGTGCTGCTGCTCCTCGTAGCACCCGCCGGTGACGTCGTAGGAGAACAGGCGGCCCCGCCCTTCGTCCTCGTCGTAGCCGGCGAAGGCGGGCACGACGGCCAAGCCCTGCATGGCCAGCCCGAGGTTGCCGCGGAGCATCGCGGCGAGGCGGTTGGCCTTGCCCTCGAGCGACATGTGGACGCCCTCGATCTTTTCGTAGTGCTCCAGCTCGACCTGGAAGAGGCGGACCATCTCGATGGCGACACCCGCCGTCCCGGCGATACCGACGAGGGAGAGGTCGTCGGCGGCGAAGACCTTTTCCACATCGCGGTTGGCGATGAGGCTGCCCATCGTCGCCCGCCGGTCACCGGCCATGAGCACGCCCCCGGACCACACGAGGCTGACGATCGTCGTCCCGTGCGGGGTCTCGAGGGCCGGGGCCGAGGGCAGAATCCGGCGACCGGGGAGCAACTGCGGCTCGTGCCCGGCGAGGAACTCGGTGAAGGAGGACCCACCGGCGGTGAGGAAGGCGGCCGGAAGGCGTCCCCGGGCGGGGTCGGTCACTGGCCGCCCTTCTGGACGAATCCCTTGACGAACTCCTCGGCGTTGGACTCGAGGACACCGTCGATCTCGTCGAGCACGGAGTCGACGTCCTCGTCGCGGGCGGCGTTCTGGGCAGCGACCTGGCTGCCGTCGGTGCCCTCCGGGCCCTCGTCACCGCCGCCGGACCGCTCCGGTCGGACCTGCTCCTGTGCCATGACTGCTCCTTTGCCGTGCGGCGGGCGCCTCGACGCGCCCGATGGGTCGACCCTATGCCCCGAGGGCGGAGACGAGGTCGTCCACGTCCCCTGCCGTGAGGAGAGCGTCGGTCTCCGCCCGGCCGTGGGCCAGCGGATCGGTGAGGGGAAGGCGGGCGACACGCCCCGCCCGCGGCAGCCGCAGGACGAGGCTGTCCCACGACGCGGACACCACGTGGTCGCCGAGCGTCTCGACGGTCCTCCCCCGCAGCCATGCCCGGGTGTCCTCGGGCGGCGTGGAGACCGCGGAGCGCACCTCGTCCTCCGTCGTGAGACGGGTGATCCGGCCGGCGGCCTCGAGCTTGTGGAAGATCCCCTTGTCCGGGCGCACGTCGGAGAACTGGATGTCGATCGCGGTGAGGCGCGGGTCGCCCCAGGCCAGGCCGTCGCGGTCGCGGTAGCGCTGGAGGAGGCCGAGCTTGGCGACCCAGTCGATGTCCGCGACGGCCTCCATCGGGTCGCCGGCGAGCAGCCCGAGCACCCGCTCCCACTGGGCGAGGACCTCGTCGGTGGCCGGGTCGCTCCCTTCGCGCTCGACGAAGGACCGGGCCCGCTCCAGGTAGTGGCCGAGGATCTCGACGGCGGTGAGGTCCCTGCCGTCGCGCATGCGGACCGTGGCCCGACAGGTCGGGTCGTGGGAGATGACCTTGAGCGCCTCGACCGGATGGAGCACCTCGAAGGACCGGTCGACCTCCCCGGCCTCGATCATCGCGAGCACGAGGGAGGTCGAGCCGACCTTGAGGAGGTTGGCGACATCGGCCTGGTTGGCGTCGCCGATGATGACGTGCAGCCGCCGCCACACGTCGGGGTCGGCGTGCGGCTCGTCGCGGGTGTTGATGATCGGACGCTTGAAGGTCGTCTCCAGGCCCACCGGCGCCTCGAAGAAGTCGCTGCGGGAGGAGATCTGGTAGCCGACGTGCTCGCTCTCCTGACCGATCCCGACCCGCCCGGCGCCGCACATGACCTGGCGGGCGACGAAGAAGGGGGTGAGCCCCGTGACGATCCGGTCGAAGGGGGTCTGCCGGCTCACGAGGAAGTTCTCGTGGGTGCCGTAGGAGGCACCCTTGCCGTCGGTGTTGTTCTTGTAGAGGTTGATCGGTCGGCCGCTCTCGGCGAGCCGCGTGACGACTTCGCGCATGACGAGCTCGCCCGCCCGGTCCCAGACGACCGCGGCGCGGGGGGAGGTGACCTCGGGCGAGGAGTACTCGGGGTGCGCGTGGTCGACGTAGAGGCGGGCGCCGTTGGCGAGGACGACGTTGGCGAGCGTCGGGTCCTCGATGTCGGTGAGCTGCGAGAGGTCGGCCCGCGCCCGCGGGACCTCGAAGCCCCGCGCGTCGACGAGGGGATGCTCGTCGCTGTAGTCCCACGCCCCGTGGGCCGCCCGCAGCCCGTGGGCCCGGGCATAGGTCGTCACGACCTCCCCCGAGGCCGCCATCGGGTTGGCTCGCGGGTCCCCCGGGACCGCGATCCCGTACTCGGTCTCGATGCCCATGACCCGTCGCGTGCTCATGCCCTCAGGGTAGGCGTGCTGGAATGGGGCCGTGAGCTCGACGTGGATGCCCCTGCGCACAAGGCTGCTCGACTGGCTGACCCGGTCGTCGGTCACGGCTGACGAGATGACGCCCACCCAGCTCTCCCGCATGCGGGGGTCCGTGCCCATGCGGGCGCCCTACACCTGGGTCCTGGGTCGGCCGACGCCCGGCGTGACGTCCTCCTCCCGCCACATCACCGCCCGCGACGGGTACGAGCTGAAGGTCCGGGTCCACCGGCCCGACGACGCGACCGGCCCCCTGCCGCTCCTCCTCCACTTCCACGGCGGCGGCTTCGTCATCGGCAACATCGGTGTCTACGACCCGTGGTGCACCGCCGTCGCGGCGCGCGCCCGGGTCGTCGTCGTCACCGTGGCCTACCGCATGGCCCCGGAGCACCGGGCACCACTCGCCATCCACGACTGCCTCGACGCGACCCACTGGGCCCTCGAGCACACCGACGAGGTCGGTGCACGGTCCGACTCCGTCGGCGTCTCCGGCGACTCCGCGGGCGGCAATCTCGCTGCGGCCGTGGCCCAGCAGCTCCGTGACGAGGGTGTCGCCGGCCTGCGCCACCAGGCGCTCGTCTACCCGGCGCCCGACCTCACCGACCGCGAGGAGGAGGCCCTCCAGGAGCTGGACCAGCGCTTCGTGCTCCTCACCCCGGACATGATGCGCTCCTTCCGGGGGCTCTACCTCGGCGAGGAGGGCGACGAGCGCGACCCGCTCCTCTCCCCCGCCCTCGGCGAGCTCACCGGCCTCCCCCCGGCACTCGTGCAGACGGCCGAGCACGACCCCCTTCGTCCCGACGGGCTGGCCTACGCGGAGTCGCTCGCCGCGGCCGGCGTCGAGGTCCGCCAGACGACCTACCGCGGCGCGCCGCACGGCTTCATCACCTTCCCTGGCTTCGCCCCGGCCGCCCACCCGGCGCTCGACGAGCTCGTCGCCGAGATCGCCCACCACCTCCACGAGGAGACCCCATGAAGCGCCCCTACCCCGGCCTGACCCCGCTCGTCGCCGCGCTGACGACCTACCTCGACAACATCGCGCGGACCTCGATCGTCGATGCGACCCTCGAGGACATCCGGGCGGCGCGGGCGACGGTCTACCCGACGACGCCTCCCTTCTCCTGGATCACCGGTCGGGTGGAGCCATCCGTGCGGATCGAGGAGGGCACGGCCCCGGTCCGGGACGGCGGAAGCATCCCCCTTCGCTGGTACACGCCGTCGGGGACAAAGGGAGGCACCCCCGTCCTCGTCTTCATCCACGGTGGTGGGTGGGTCCAGGGCTCGACGCGGATGTACGACCCGATCTGCAGCCATCTCGCCGCCGAGCTGGGCATCGTCGTCGTGAGCCTCGACTACCGGATGGCGCCGGAGCACCGGGCGCCGGTCGCGGCCCACGACTGCATCGACGCCGTCCGCTGGCTCCACGAGCATGGTGACCACGACATCGACCGCGACCGGATCGGCCTCAGCGGGGACTCGGCCGGTGGCAACCTCAGCGCGGTCGTCGCCCAGGAGCTGCGCGAACTGCGCTCTGCAGCAGGCGAGCCGGTGATCCGCCACCAGGCGCTGATCTACCCCGCGACCGACCTGACGCTGGCCTCGCCCTCCATCGACGAGCACGCCGACGGGGCGATCCTCACCAAGCCCAAGATCCTGCGCTTCCGCGAGCTCTACCTCGGCGACGGGCCCGATGCGCCGACGCTCGACGACCCGATCCTCTCGCCGCTCTTCGGCGACGTCACCGGGGTCGCGCCCGCGCTCGTGCAGACAGCCGACCTCGACCCGATCCGCGACGACGGGCTGCGCTATGCCGAGCACCTGCGCGCTGCGGGTGTCGACGTGCGGGTGACCAACTACCTCGGTCTGCCGCACGGCTTCGCGAGCTTCCCCGGAGTCGCCCCGGCCGGCCGGCAGAGCCGCCTCGAGCTCGTCACCGAGATCCGCCGTCACCTCGTGGGCGCCTGACCGTGGCCCGGCAGACCGACGAGCGCGTCACCTCCCCCGGTGCCCGTACGGCCGTCGCGGCCACCCTCGACCTCGTGGTCGTCGTCGTCTTCACCCTCATCGGGCGGCGTACGCACGACGAGCCGCTCGACCCCGCCGGGTGGTGGCAGACCGCGTGGCCCTTCCTCGCCGGACTGCTCATTGGGTGGGCCGTCGTCGCCCTGACGACGCGGGCCTGGCCGACGCGACTGTGGCACGGCCTGCCGGTGTGGATCTCGACGGTCTTCGCGGGGATGGCCTTCCGGGACATGTCCGGCCAGGGCACGGCGCTCCCTTTCGTCGTCGTGGCCACCCTCTTCCTCGCGGCGACGCTCCTCGGCTGGCGCCTCGTCCTCTGGCTCGTGGACCGGCGGCGTCCGGAGTCCTCGCGGCCGGCCGGGGCCGGCCGGGGGCGGGTCCACGAGCCCGTCGAGCACACCCAGGTGGGTGACCCGCTGGGCCTGGAGGAGCTCACCGGTCCGGCGGACCGCACCCGTGGTCGTGGCGTCGTGCCGCCGGCCGAAGGGGAGGATCCCCGCGACGGATGAGCCCTCGTGCTCATGCCCCGGGACGGCTGCAGCGGCACTCTCGTGGGCATGACCGACGCCGCCCGTCCCCGGCCCACCCTGCGGGCCCATGCCACCGTCCTGGGCTGGCTCGTCCTCGCCGGCGTCCTCGTCGCCGTGCTCTGGGGGATCTCCCCGGACCACAACCCCAACGGTCAGTGCGAGGGCATCGGCTTCGGCTGCACACCCACGCCGCGGGACTCCGTCCTGCTCGTGGCCGCCGTCGTGGGCCTGCCCCTCGGACTCGGCACGGCCATCTTCGCGCTCGTGCTCGTCGGGGTCGCCCAAGGCAGGCGGTGGTTCCCGAGCCTCGGCCCGGTTGCCCTCGGCACCGTGGCGACGGGGATCGGTGTCGTCGGCGCGCTCGTCCTGGCCGTCATCGTCGTCGGTCTCGGGTCCGCCGCGTGACCGTGGCGGGGGTCAGAGGTACTGGCCCGTCCGCGAGCCGGTGTCGATCGACCGCCCCGGCTCGGCCGCGCCGGACTTCCCCCCGATGAGGGTGCGGATGTAGACGATCCGCTCCCCCTTCTTGCCGGAGATCTTCGCCCAGTCGTCGGGATTCGTCGTGTTGGGCAGGTCCTCGTTCTCCTTGAACTCTGCGAGGCAGGCGTCGAGCAGGTGCCCGACGCGCAGGCCCTCGATGCCGGTCGTGAGGAAGTCCTTGACCGCGGCCTTCTTCGAGCGGTCGACGATGTTCTGGATCATCGCCCCGGAGTTGAAGTCCTTGAAGTAGAGGACCTCCTTGTCCCCGCCCTGATAGGTGACCTCGAGGAACTGGTTCTCCGCGGACTCGGCGTACATCCGCTCCACCACCGCCTCGATCATCTGCTCGACCGTCGCGTCGCGGTCGCCGTCGTGCTCCTCGAGGTCCTCGGGGTGCAGCGGCAGGTCCGACGTGAGGTACTTACTGAAGATGTCCTTGGCCCCCTCGGCATCCGGCCGCTCGATCTTGATCTTCACGTCGAGCCGCCCGGGCCGCAGGATGGCCGGGTCGATCATGTCCTCGCGGTTGGTGGCACCGATGACGATGACGTTGTCCAACCCCTCGACGCCGTCGATCTCCGCGAGCAGCTGCGGCACGATCGTCGTCTCCACGTCGGAGGACACGCCGGACCCGCGGGTGCGGAAGAGGCTGTCCATCTCGTCGAAGAAGACGACGACCGGCGTCCCGTCGGTCGACTTCTCGCGGGCGCGGTGGAAGATGAGCCGGATGTGGCGCTCGGTCTCGCCGACGTACTTGTTGAGCAGCTCGGGACCCTTGATGTTGAGGAAGTAGGCCGTCGCGCTCTCCTGCCCCGTCCGCTCGGCGACCTTGCGCGCGAGGGAGGCGGCGACCGCCTTGGCGATCATCGTCTTGCCGTTGCCGGGCGGACCGTAGAGGAGGACCCCCTTCGGCGCCTTGAGCTGGTGCCGCTCGTAGAGGTCGGCGTGGAGGTAGGGCAGCTCGACGCTGTCCCGGATCGCCTCAATCTGCTCCGCGAGCCCCCCGATGTCCTCGTAGCCGAGGTCGGGCACCTCCTCGAGGACGAGGTCGGCCACCTCGGCGCGCGGGATGCGCTCGACGGCGATGTTGGAGCGCTGGTCGATGAGGACGGCGTCGCCGACCCGCACCTGCTTGTCGGTGACGCGCGTGCCGCGGCGGACGACCCGCTCCTCGTCCTGACGCAGGACGACGAGCAGCCGGTCCTCGTCGAGGACCTCCTTGACGAGGACGACCTCGCCGGCGACGTCCTCGGCGTGCACCGAGACGACATTCATCGCCTCGTTGAGGCGCACCTCCCGGCCGACGCCCAGCTCGTCCGCCTCGACGGCGGGGCTCACCGCGACGTGCATCTTGCGGCCGCCGCTGAGGACGTCGACGGTGTGGTCCTCCGCCTGGACGCCGACGATGACGGCGTACGAGGCCGGCGGCTGGGCCAGCCGCTCGATCTCCTCACGGAGGGTGACGATCTGCTGCCGGGCGTCCTTGAGCGTGCGCACGAGGCGCTCGTTCTGCGAGGCGACGGTGGTCGCCTGGGAGCGCTGGCGGGCGAGCTCGGCCTGCAGCTCGCGGACATCGCTCGGCGTCGGTTCCGTGGTCATCGACTCATGCTCCCTTCCCGCCGGGTACGGCGGTCTCCTGACAGTCTCCCCCGAGACGGTCACCTGGGCGAAGGGGGGACCACGCCTCGAACGAGCTTGCGCATCTTCTTCGCCGAGGCCTCCGGGCGCTCCCCGACGGCCTCGGGCGTCCACTCGGCGTCGTCGGCACCGGGCAGCGGCTCGGGCGTGGCGTCGGTGTCGGCGCCTTCCTCCTGCGCGGCGTACCCGCGACCGGGACGGCGCTTGCGCACCGGCGGGGTCACGCCCGGGGCGAGCCGCCGGGTCGTGATGAGGAATCCGGTGTGGCCGTGCATGCGGTGCTGCGGCCGGACGGCGAGCCCCTCGAGGTGCCAGCCGCGCACGAGCGACTCCCAGGCGTCGGGCTCGGTGAAGGTCCCGAAGTCACGGATGGCCTCGGCGACCTTGCTCAGCTGGGTGGCGGTCGCGACGTAGCAGATGAGGACGCCTCCGGGCGCGAGGGCGTCGGCGACGACCTCGAGGCACTCCCACGGGGCGAGCATGTCGAGGACGACCCGGTCGACGCTGCCGGGCTCGACCGCCTCCGGGAGGGCCTCCACGAGGTCACCCACGGTAACGGTCCACGCGGGGTGGTCCTCCCCGAAGAAGGCCAGGGCGTTGGCCCGGGCGATCTCGGCGAAGTCCGCCCGCCGCTCGAAGGAGTGGACCCGACCGGTGTCCCCGACGGCCCGGAGGAGCGACATCGAGAGCGCCCCCGAGCCGACCCCGGCCTCGACCACGGTCGCACCGGGGAAGACATCGGCCATGGCGACGACCTGGCCGGCGTCCTTGGGGTAGACGACGGCGGCGCCCCGGGGCATCGACATGACGTAGTCGGAGAGGAGCGGCCGGAGGACGAGGTACTCGGTACCGGCGGTGTTGGTCACCGTCGTGCCGTCGGGCTCGCCGATGAGGTCGTCGTGCTTCACGTGGCCGCGGTGGGTGTGGAACTGCCGGCCCGGGGTCAACGTGATCGTGTGCATCCGCCCCTTGGGGTCGGTCAGCTGCACCCGGTCCCCTTCGCGGAAGGGGCCTCGGCGGTATGCGGATCCGGTGGCGGTCATGGGGGGCGAGTCTAGTTGCGTGCCAGGGCGGCGTTGACCCGCTGGGCTCGCGCGACCCCACGCAGGACCCCCTGATCCGTCACCGCGACGATGCCCGAGCGGGAGGTCTGGAAGGCGACGACGAGGTCCATCGCCTCGCGGCCGGCGTGCAGCTCCGTGCTCCACCCCTCCGGTGCGGGCGTCGTCACCGCTGACACCGGGGTGCTGCCCACGGCCTCCGGCGGGACGGAGCGGAGGGCGTCGTGGTCGATGAGACCGAAGGGACGCCCCGCACCGTCCACGACGACGGGGAGGGCACGCAGGGAGGTCAGCTCGGCCACCGGTGCGTCCGCGGGGATGGCTGCGGCTGGTTCGAGGACGGACGCCACGTCGAGTCCCCGGATGGTGCCCATGGCCCGTCCCTGGGAGATGGCCGCGGAGGCCCCGGACCAGAGGAAGGCGCCGATGAGCGCCGTCCAGAGGGTCGTCGTCAGCTGGGGCGAGCTCCCCCGCAGCAGGGGCAGACCGATGATGAGGGCGACGATGACCATGACGAGCACCCGTCCGGCCCAGCCGGCGATGATCCGGGCCCGGGACTGGTCCCCCGTGGCGGCCCACACGAGGGACTCGACGACCTGTCCCCCGTCGAGCGGCAGGCCCGGCAGCAGGTTGAAGAGGGCGAGGGCGCCGTTGACGAAGGCCACGCCGCCGAGGAGGGTGACGACGACCGGCGAGCCGGAGAGGACCGCGCCGACGAAGGCGAGGAGGCCGATGAGGGCGTTCGCCAGGGGCCCCACGACAGCGATGGCTGCGGCCGTCCAGGCGGTGCCGTGGGTGGCGTCGAAGGCGGTGTGCCCACCCCAGAGGTCGGCGACGACCCGGTGGACGCGGTGGCCAAATGCCCGGGCGGCGAAGGCGTGCGCGGCCTCGTGCGCGAGGACGCTGAGGAGGAGGGCGACGGCGTAGGCGGCGGCGATGCCGTAGCCGGTGACCGGCCCGAAGCGGGCGGCGGTCGGGGGCCCCATGATGACGACGATGATGAGGCCGAGGAGGAGCCAGGACCAGCCGAGGTACACCGGGACCGAGCCGATCGTCGCGAGACGGACCCCCCGGGGAGGTGCGTCGGAGGGCTCAGCCATGGACCTGACCCTAAGCGAGGGCGGTCAGGTGGTGATAATGGGAGGTCCTCCCCCGACCTCGACAGGATGTCCTTCGTGACCGTCACCTCTCTGCGCCCCGACGCCACCACCACTCTGCGCGCCGCCCTTCGCGAGCGGATCATGGTCATGGACGGCGGCATGGGCACGATGATCCAGCTCGAGGGGCTGTCCGAGGAGGAGTTCCGCGGGGAGCGGTTCGCCGACTGGCCCAGCGATCTCCGGGGCAACAACGACCTGCTCTCCCTGACCCGGCCGGACCTCGTCCTCCGGCTGCACCGGGAGTACCTCGAGGCCGGTGCGGACCTCATCGAGACCAATACCTTCAACGCGCAGCGGATCTCCCTCGCCGACTACGGGATGGAGGACCTCGCCTACGAGATGAATGTCGCGGCCGCCGGCCTGGCCCGACAGGCCGCCGACGAAGTCACGGCCGCGGACCCGAGCCGGCCCCGCTATGTCCTCGGCGCGCTCGGGCCGACGGTGCGGACCGCATCGATCTCCCCGGACGTCAACGACCCCGGCAAGCGCAACATCACCTTCACCGAGCTCGTCGAGGCCTACCTCGAGCAGGCCCGGGGTCTCGTCGAGGGCGGCGTCGACGTCCTCCTCATCGAGACGATCTTCGACACGCTCAACGCCAAGGCGGCGATCTTCGCCCTCGAGAGCCTCTTCGAGGAGTACGAGCGCCGGTGGCCCGTCATCATCTCGGGCACGATCACCGACGCCTCCGGCCGCACCCTCACGGGCCAGACGACCGAGGCCTTCTGGAACTCGGTCCGGCACGCCCGACCCCTGGCCGTCGGGCTCAACTGCGCCCTCGGTGCGGAGGAGATGCGGCAGTACCTCGCCGAGCTGGGTCGCGTGGCCGACACCTTCGTCTCCGCCTACCCCAACGCCGGGCTGCCCAATGCCTTCGGCGAGTACGACCAGGACCCCGCCTACATGGCCGACCTCGTCTCGGAGTTCGCCACCTCCGGGCTGGTCAACATCCTCGGCGGGTGCTGCGGCACCTCCCCCGAGCACATCGCCGAGATCGCCGCCCGCATCACCGGGGCCGAGCCCCGGGTCCCGGTCGAGGTCGAGCCCGCGCTGCGCCTGTCCGGGCTGGAGCCCTTCAACGTCACGGCGGACTCCCTCTTCGTCAACGTCGGCGAGCGCACCAACGTCACCGGCTCGGCGAAGTTCCGCAAGCTCATCGAGGCCGGGGACTACCCGGCCGCCCTTGCCGTCGCCGCCCAGCAGGTCGAAAACGGCGCCCAGGTCATCGACATCAACATGGACGAGGGCATGCTCGACGGCGTCGAGGCCATGGGCACCTTCGTCAACCTCGTCTCCGCCGAGCCGGACATCTCCCGGGTCCCGATGATGATCGACTCCTCGAAGTGGCACGTCATCGAGACGGGGCTGCAGCGCAGCCAGGGCAAGGCCATCGTCAACTCGATCTCGATGAAGGAGGGCGTGGAGCCCTTCGTCGAGCAGGCACGCCTGTGCCGCAAGTACGGCGCCGCGATCGTCGTCATGGGCTTCGACGAGGAGGGCCAGGCGGACAACCTCGAGCGGCGCAAGGAGATCGCCCAGCGGGCCTACACGATCCTCACCGAGGAGGTCGGCTTCCCCGCCGAGGACATCGTCTTCGACCCCAACATCTTCGCCCTTGCCACAGGCATCGAGGAGCACGCCGAGTACGGCCGCGACTTCATCGAGGGCACCCGGTGGATCAAGGAGAACCTCCCCCACGCGCTCGTCTCCGGGGGCGTGTCCAATGTCTCCTTCAGCTTCCGGGGCAACAACCCCGTCCGCGAGGCGATCCACGCGGTCTTCCTCTACCACGCGGTGGGCGCCGGCATGGACATGGGCATCGTCAACGCGGGCGCCCTCGTGCCCTACGACACCCTCGACGAGCGCCTGCGCGAGCGGATCGAGGACGTCGTCCTCAACCGCCGCGAGGACTCCACCGAGCGCCTCCTCGAGATCGCCGAGGAGTATCGCGGCGACGGCACGAAGGCCGAGGAGGCCGACGAGGAGTGGCGGGAGTTCCCCCTTCGCGAGCGGATCACCCACGCCCTCGTCAAGGGCATCGACACGCACGTCGTTGACGACACCGAGGCGCTGCGGCAGGAGATCGACGCCGCCGGCGGTCAGCCCATCGAGGTCATCGAGGGACCGCTCATGGACGGCATGGGGGTCGTCGGCGACCTCTTCGGCGCCGGCAAGATGTTCCTCCCGCAGGTGGTGAAGTCCGCGCGGGTGATGAAGAAGGCCGTGGCCCACCTCATCCCCTTCATCGAGGCGGCCAAGCAGCCCGGCGATGCCGACCGCTCCAACGGGCTCGTCATCATGGCCACCGTCAAGGGCGACGTCCACGACATCGGCAAGAACATCGTCGGCGTCGTGCTCCAGTGCAACAACTACGACGTCATCGACCTCGGCGTCATGGTCCCGACGCAGAAGATCCTCGAGACGGCCCGTGAGAAGGGCGCCGACGTCATCGGCCTCTCCGGGCTCATCACCCCCTCCCTCGACGAGATGGTCGGGGTGGCCTCGGAGATGCAGCGGCAGGGCTTCGACATCCCGCTGCTCATCGGTGGGGCCACGACCTCCCGCGCCCACACGGCCGTCAAGGTCGACCAGCAGTACGAGGGCCCGGTCGTCTGGGTCAAGGACGCCTCCCGCTCGGTGCCCGTCGTCAGCCAGCTCCTCTCGGCGACCGGCAAGACCGCTCTCCTCGAGGAGGTGACCGCCGACTACGAGTCGCTCCGGCGCCGGCACGCCAACAAGCAGGGTGACCGCCCGATGCTCACCTACGAGGACGCCCTCGCGGCCCGCACCCCCATCGACTGGGACGTGGACCACCCGCACCTCGCGGGGATCACCCCGACCCGCATCGTCTTCGAGGACTACGACCTGGCCGAGCTACGGGAGTACTTCGACTGGCAGCCCTTCTTCAACGCCTGGGAGCTCAAGGGCTCCTTCCCGGACATCCTCAACAACCCGGCGACGGGTGAGGTGGCCCGCAAGCTCTACGACGAGGCCCAGGTGATGCTCGACCGGATCATCGAGGAGAAGTGGCTCACGGCGAAGGGAGTCATCGGCCTCTTCCCCGCCAATGCCGTGGGCGACGACATCGAGATCTACACCGACGAGTCCCGCGCCGAGGTGGCGCACACCCTCCACATGCTGCGCCAGCAGGGCAAGCACCGGCCGGGCATCCCCAACCGCAGCCTCGCCGACTTCGTCGCGCCCAAGGAGACGGGCCTCAAGGACTGGATCGGTGCCTTCGCCGTCACCGGCGGGCTCGGCGCCGCGGACAAGATCGCTGAGTTCAAGGCGGACAACGACGACTACAACGCCATCCTCCTCGAGGCCCTCGCGGACCGCTTCGCCGAGGCCTTCGCCGAGCGGCTGCACGAGCGGGTCCGGACCGAGTACTGGGGCTACGCCGCCGACGAGGACCTCGACAACGAGGCGCTCATCAAGGAGCGGTACGACGGCATCCGCCCGGCCCCGGGCTACCCCGCCTGCCCGGACCACACGGAGAAGAAGACCCTGTGGCGCCTCCTCGACGTCGACGAGATCGGCATCGAGCTCACCGAGGGCATGGCGATGTGGCCCGGCGCCGCGGTCTCCGGGTGGTACTTCGGGCACCCCGACAGCCAGTACTTCGTCGTCGGCAGGCTCGGCAAGGACCAGGTCGAGCACTACGCCGAGCGCAAGGGCTGGACGATGAAGGAGGCGGAGCGCTGGCTCGGCCCCAACCTCGGTTACACCCCGGAGTGAACCCGGCGATCTCCCCTTCGCGCGCAGCGGACTTCAAGCAGTGCCCGCTGAAGTACCGGCTGCGCACCATCGACCGTCTCGAGGAGACGCCCTCCCCCGCGGCGGTGCGCGGCACGCTCGTCCACGCCGTCCTCGAGGAGATCTTCGAGCTGCCGCCGGCGGAGCGCACCCCGGAGGCGGCCCGCGCCCTCGTCCCCGGGCGGTGGGCGGCCCTCGTCGAGGAGCATCCCGAGCTGGCGGAGATGGTGGCCGGGGAGGCCGAGCTCACCGAGGAGAGATGGTTCGCGCAGGCCGGGAAGCTCACCGACCGCTGGTTCACCCTCGAGGACCCCTCGAGGCTCGAGCCGGCTGAACGTGAGGTACAGGTCGAGGTCGAGATCGACGGGCTGACCCTCCGCGGCGTCGTCGACCGGGTCGACGTGGCTCCCACGGGGCAGGTACGGGTCGTCGACTACAAGACCGGCCGCACCCCGGGCCCGGGATTCGAGGGCAAGGCCCTCTTCCAGATGCGGTTCTACGGCCTCGTCATGTGGCGCCGGACCGGCCGCGTCCCGGACCTGCTCCAGCTCGTCTACCTCGGTGACGGGACCGTCATCCGCTACGAGCCGGACGAGGCGGACCTCCTCGGCCTGGAGCGCAATGTCCGAGCGGTCTGGGCGGCCATCGAGCGGGCCGTCCGGGAGCAGGACTTCCGCCCCAACCCCTCCCGCTTGTGCAGCTGGTGCGACTTCAAGCCGCTCTGCCCCGCCTTCGGTGGGAC
>DXAR01000089.1 GCA_019116945.1 Candidatus Janibacter merdipullorum
GGTGGCGGCGCCTTCTCCGGCAAGGACCCGTCGAAGGTGGACCGGTCGGCCGCCTACGCCATGCGGTGGGTGGCCAAGAACATCGTCGCCGCCGGTCTCGCCGGCCGCTGCGAGGTCCAGGTCGCCTACGCCATCGGCGCCGCCCAACCGGTCGGCCTCTACATCGAGACCTTCGGCACCGAGAAGGTCGCGGTCGACAAGATCCAGGCCGCGGTCAACAGCGTCTTCGACCTCCGCCCGCTCGCGATCGTCGAGGAGCTCGACCTGCTCCGCCCGATCTACGCGCCGACGGCCGCCTACGGCCACTTCGGTCGCACCGAGGCCGCCGGCTACGACAACCCCTTCCCGTGGGAGCGGACCGACAAGGTCGAGGCCCTCCAGGCCGCCGTCCGCTGACCCGGCGCCGGGACGGGCCCGCGGGCGCTGACACACCGCCCGGTTACGTTGGTCCCCGTGCGCGTCGCCCAGGTTCTCGTCGACTCGGGGCTGGTCCATCTGGACCGGCCCTTCGAGTACCTCGTGCCCGAGTCCCTCGACGAGACGGCGCAGCCGGGGGCGCGGGTCAAGGTGCGCTTCGCCGGGCGGGACCTGCCGGGTTACGTCCTCGAGCGGACCGATGTCGCCGAGCACACCGGTCGCCTCGCCGAGATCCGCACCGTCGTCTCACCGGAGCGGGTCCTCACCCCGCCCGTCCTCGAGCTGGCCCACCGCCTCTCGCGGCGCCAGGCCGGCACCGTCATGGACGTGCTGCGGCTGGCCATCCCGCCCCGGCACGCCCGTGCGGAGAAGGCACTGCCGGAGCATCCGCCGAGCGGCGACGAAGGGGAGGACCGACCCCCTTCGCCCGAGGTCGCCGCCGAGCCGCCGGAGGTCTGGGCCGGGTACCGGGCCGGCGCGGCGTGGTGGTCACGCCTCGCTGCGGGGGAGTCCCCGCGAGCAGCGTGGTTGGCGGCACCCGGCCGACCCTCTGGGACGGACTGGCCCCGGGCCATCGCCGAGGCCGCGCGGGCGGCCTGGCTCAGCGGGCGAGGGAGCGTCATCGTCGTGCCGGACCTGCGGGACGTGGCGCGGGTCGACGCCGCGCTCGCCGAGGTGCTCGGCGCGGGGCAGCACGTGCGGCTGACGGCGGACCAGGGGCCGCAGGCTCGCTACACGGCGTGGCTCAAGGTGCTGCGGGGGCACGTGCGGGTCGTCGTCGGTACCCGCGCGGCCGCCTACGCCCCCGTGCAGGAGCTCGGGCTCGTCGCGTGGTGGGACGACGGCGACGACCTCCACCTCGAGCCCCGCTCGCCCTACGTCCACGTCCGGGACGTCCTCGTGACGCGCGCCGATGTCGAGGGTGCCGCCCTGCTGGCCGGCGGCCTGACGATGTCGACCGATGTCGCGGCCCTGGTCGATGCCGGAGGGGTCCACCTTGTCGGTGGAGGGGCCTCACGACGGGAGGCGCCGCGCGTGCTCGTCGCCGGGGAGGGCGCCGACGAGGAGAGGGACGGTCCGGGGGCCCGGGCCCACATCCCCTCCTCGGCCCACCGGGCGGCCTCGCGGGCCCTCGAGGAGGGCCCCGTGCTCCTGCAGGTGCCGCGCCGGGGCTACCTGCCGGCGATGTCCTGCGCCTCCTGCCGGGCTCCCGCCCGCTGCCCCGAGTGCCGGGGGCCGCTCGCTCTCCCCGCACCGGACCGGGCGCCGGAGTGCGGGTGGTGCGGCCGGGCGCCGCGCGGCTTCGTCTGCCCGCACTGCGACGGTGACCGGTTGCGGGCCGGGGTCATCGGGGCGCGGCGGACGGCGGAGGAGATCGGCCGGTCCTTCCCGGGGACGCGCGTCATCACCTCGGGTGCCGGCGAGGTGCACGAGAGCGTCGGTCCGGAGCCGGCCATCGTCGTCGCCACCCCGGGAGCCGAGCCCGTGGCCGAGGGCGGATACGCCGCTGCCCTCCTCCTCGACGCCTGGGCGAGCCTCGACCGGCCCGACCTGCGGGCGGGGGAGGAGGCCGTGCGCCGGTGGTTCGCCGCCGCCGGTCTGACTCGGCCGTGGACCGACGGCGGCACGGTCGTGCTCTGCGGTGCGCCGAGCCACGTGACCATCCCCGCCGTCGAGGCCCTCGTGCGCTGGGACCCGCAGTGGTTCGCGGCGCGCGAGCTGGCGGAGCGGGCCGAGCTGTCGCTGCCACCGACGTCGTGGGCCGCCGAGGTCGTCACCGACCGCAAGCGGGTCGAGGCCATCGACCACGCCGTGCGGGCAGCGGCGCCAGACGCGACGCTGCTGGGTCCGCTCCCGGTGCCGGGTGCGGAGGAGCGGCGGCGACTGGTCGTCACCGCCCCCTTCGCCGCGGGCGCTGTCGTGGCCGCGGCGCTCAAGGACGTGCGAGCGGGGGAGAGCGCGCGCAAGGCGCGCGACCTCACCTCGGTGAAGGTCGGCCAGCTCACGGTCGGCTGAGCCGCCGACGTGCGGGACCGCACGGTCACCCCTCTAGACTCGCCCCCGTGCGACTGATCTTTGCCGGGACCCCGCAGGTCGCCGTCCCCTCCCTTCGTGCCCTCCTCGACTCCGACCACGAGGTCGTCGCCGTCGTCACGAGGCCCGACGCCAAGGTCGGTCGTGGCCGTCGGCTCGAGCCGTCGCCCGTCAGGGTGGCGGCGGAGGAGGCCGGGGTCGAGGTGCTCACCCCGAGCTCCCCCCGGGACCCGGACTTCGTGGCCGCCCTCGAGGAGCTCGCTCCCGACTGCTGCCCGGTCGTCGCCTACGGCGCCCTCCTCCCCGAGGAGGTCCTCGACATCCCCAGGCACGGCTGGGTCAACCTCCACTTCTCGCTGCTGCCCGCGTGGCGGGGAGCGGCACCGGCGCAGCGGGCCCTCATGGCCGGTGACGAGATCACCGGCGCGAGCACCTTCCGGATCGAGACCGGCCTGGACACCGGGCCCGTCTTCGGCACGATGACCGAGCGCATCCGGCCGGACGACACCTCCGGCACGCTCCTCGACCGCCTCGCCGACGCGGGCGCGCCCCTCCTCGTCGCGACGATGGACGGCATCGCCTCGGGCGACCTCGAGCCGCAGGAGCAGCCCGCCGAAGGGGTGAGCCATGCCGCGAAGATCACCGTCGACGACGCCCGGGTCGACCTCGGCCACCCCGCGCTGGCCGTCGACCGTCTCATCCGCGGATGCACCCCGACGCCGGGGGCCTGGACGACCTTCCGCGGCGAGCGGCTCAAGCTCGCGCCGGTGACGATCACCGACGAGCAGCTGCCCGCCGGCACGATCGAGGCCCGCAAGCGCGAGGTGCTCGTCGGCACCGCGGACCGGGCGGTGCGGCTCGGCGAGGTGACACCCCTGGGCAAGAAGGCCATGGCGGCCGCCGACTGGGCCCGCGGTGTGCGGATCGAGCCCGGTGAGCGTCTCGGAGAGGAGACCGCATGAGCGAGCAGCCCCGCCAGCACCGTGGCCCCCGCCAGAAGTCCCGCACCGCACCATCGGCCCGGGCGCGGAAGGGCGATGTGCCCCGCACGACCGCCCACCGCGTGCTCCGGGCGGTCGCCGAGGACGGCGCCTACGCCAACCTCGAGCTGCCCCGGGCGCTGCGCCGGGCCCGGCTCGGCGGCCGCGACGCCGCCTTCACGACCGAGCTGACCTACGGCACCCTGCGGATGCAGGGCTTCTACGACGCGGTCATCGCCGAGGCCGCGCAGCGGCCCGTCGGGCGGCTGGACGGCGGAGTCCTCGACGTCCTCCGCATGGGGGCCCACCAGGTCCTCGGCATGCGGGTGGCCGTGCATGCGGCGGCCGACCAGTCGGTCGCCCTCGCCCGGTCCGCGGCCGGGCAGGGAGCCGCCGGTCTCGTCAACGCCGTCATGCGCCGGATCGGTGAGCGGACCCGCGAGGAGTGGCTGGAGGCGGTGACGCCGACCGAGCCGCTCGCCGAGCGCCTCGCGGTCTCGCGCTCGCACCCGGTGTGGGTGGTCAAGGCCCTGCGCCAGGCGCTCATGGGGCACGGAATCGCCACGAGCGACGATGTCGACGAGGCGCTCGACGAGCTCCTCGCCGCGCACAACGTGCCGGCCGAGGTCTCGCTGGTGGCCCGTCCGGGGCTGGCCGAGGTCGACGAGCTGCTCTTCGCCGGAGCGCAGCCCGGCCGGTGGTCTCCCGTCGCCGCGGAGATGTCGGGCGGTGACCCGGGTGCCATCGAGGCCGTCCGTGAGGGGCGTGCCGCCGTCCAGGACGAAGGGAGCCAGCTGCTCGCCCTGGCCCTCGCGGCCGTCCCGGTCACCCCACGTGCCGACGGCGCCCCAGAGCGCTGGCTCGACCTCTGCGCCGGCCCCGGCGGCAAGGCCGGCCTGCTCGCTGCTCTGGCCCTCCAGCAGGGCGCGGACCTCGTCGCCAACGAGGTGAGCGAGCACCGGACCGAGCTCGTGCGGCAGACGCTACGCCCCGCCCTCGACGCCGCCGAGGCGGCCGGTCGCCACCTCGAGGTCCGCTCCGGCGACGGCCGGGAGGTCGGCGAGGACGAGCCCGAGACCTACGACCGGGTCCTCGTCGACGCCCCCTGCACCGGGCTCGGCGCCCTGCGCCGACGCCCCGAGGCGCGCTGGCGCCGGCAACCGAAGGACCTCGTCGGGCTCGGGCCCCTCCAGCGGGATCTCCTCTCCTCGGCGATCGAGGCCACCCGTCCTGGGGGCGTCATCGCCTACGCCACGTGCAGCCCCCACCTGTCCGAGACGACCTTCGTCGTCCGTGACGTCGTCAAGAAGCGCTCGGACGTCGAGGTCATCGATGCCCGGGAGCTCCTCCGGGAGGTGGCCACGGGCGAGCTCACCGATCTCGGCGACGGACCTCATGCCCAGCTGTGGCCCCACCGGCACGGCACGGACGGCATGTTCCTCGCTCTCCTGCGGAAGAAGGGCTGACCCGTGCGCATCATCGTCACCGGGCTCTACGTCGACGACCCCCACAAGGCCTACGCCTTCTACACCCAGGTCCTCGGTTTCCGGGACGTCCTCGTCGTGCCCGACAAGGATCTCTTCATCCTCGGCCCGAGCACCGGCTGGGAGATGGGTTGCCAGATCAACCTCGAGCCCATCGAGGACGAGGTGACGCGGGCCTACTGCGAGCACCAGCTCCGTGAGGGACGGGCCAGTGTCATGCTCGGCGTCAATGACGCCGAGGACGAGTACCGGCGCCTCAAGGCGCGGGGGGACATCGTCTTCCGCGAGGAGCTGACCCAGGACGCGATCGGTCTGCACTTCCAGATCGAGGACACCGTGGGCAACATCCTCTCCATCCACACCGCCTGAGACCGCTTCTCCCACAAGGAATCCCGTGCAGATCTCCCCGAGCATCCTCTCCGCCGACTTCGCCAACCTCGAGTCCGAGCTCGGCGCCATCAGCAATGCCGACTGGGCGCACGTCGACGTCATGGACGCCCACTTCGTCCCCAACCTCACCCTGGGCCTGCCCATCGTCGAGTCGCTGCTGCGGGTCAGTCCGATCCCCATCGACTGCCACCTCATGATCGAGGACCCCGACCGGTGGGCCCCGCCCTACGCGGAGGCCGGCGCGAAGAGCGTCACCTTCCACATCGAGGCCGCGCAGGACCCGATCACGCTCGCCCGCGACATCCGGGCGCAGGGTGCCCGGGCGAGCATGGCGATCAAGCCGGGGACCCCCTTCGGGCCGTACGAGGAGCTGCTGCCCGAGCTCGACATGGTGCTCGTGATGACCGTCGAGCCCGGCTTCGGCGGGCAGTCCTTCATGGCCGACCAGATGCCCAAGGTCGCGCAGGTTCGCGAGGCCGTCCGGAAGCACGGTGGCGACGTCTGGGTCCAGGTCGACGGTGGGGTCTCCGCACGGACCATCGAGCAGTGCGCCGAGGCCGGCGCGGACGTCTTCGTCGCCGGATCGGCGGTGTACGGGGCCGAGTCTGCCGCGTCCGCGGTCGAGGAGCTGCGCGAGCTGGCGCTCCGGCACCGGCACTGAGCCTCCTCGCCCCCCTGGGAGGGGGCGTAAGCACCGTCTCGCGTGTGCCGGATCACGGTCCACGGAATTGCCGCGGGGCCGCTCCCTTCGCATCATGGACCTCGCACGTGTCTCGTGACTCGGTGAAAATCCGAACCGGCGGTGAGAGCCCGCGACCCGTCCGCCTCGGCGGACGGTGAACTCCGGTCAAGACCCCGGGGCCGACGGTGACAGTCCGGATGAGAGAGGGCACGCGCAGAAGGACGACGCATGTCCATCATCGAATGGATCTACTCGGCCGGGGTCGACCTCGGCGGCTACCGCCTCTCGCTCATGGAGGTCATCGGCATCGGCTTCGGGCTCGCGTCCGCGGTCGGCGGGATGCTCCGGAGGATCTGGGCCTGGCCCATCGGGATCATCGGCAACACGATCCTCTTCTTCGTCTACATCGGGGTCACCCTCGGTGTCGACGACAAGGCACCCCTCTTCGGCCAGTCCGGCCGGCAGATCTTCTTCATCATGACCTCCCTCTACGGCTGGTGGCGCTGGCGGCAGGTCAAGCGGGCCCGGGCCTCGGGCGACGAGCGCGCGATCACGCCGCGGTGGGCGAGTGTGGCCGAGCGGGCCGGCCTCGCCCTGACGATGGTCATCGGGATCGTCGTCGTGCAGCAGATCTTCGCGACCCTCGGTGCCGGCTGGCCGGCGCCGCGGTGGTACTTCTGGGCCGACGCCTGGATCTTCATGGGCTCCCTGCTCGCGACCTATGCCATGGCCCGCGGGTGGAACGAGTTCTGGCTCATCTGGATCGGGGTCGACCTCGTCGGGGTGCCGCTGCTGTGGCACAGCGGGTACCTGCCGACGGCGGTCCTCTACGCCGGTTACGCCGCCTTCGTCCTCTACGGCTTCATCGTCTGGCTGCGCGCCTCGCGCCGGGAGCGTCCGGACCCTGAACCCGCGGGAAGCGCCGCCGCCGTCGGCAACTAGGCTGCACCGCTGTGAAGACCTTCGAGACCCTCTTCGACGAACTCTCGCGCAAGGCCGCCGAGCGACCCGAGGGATCGGGCACCGTGGCGCAGCTCGACGCCGGGACCCATGCGATCGGCAAGAAGATCGTCGAGGAGGCCGCCGAGGTCTGGATGGCCGCCGAGTACCAGAGCCAGGAGGAGCTCGCCGAGGAGATCAGCCAGCTGCTCTACCACCTGCAGGTGCTGATGATCGACCGAGGCCTCGGCCTCGACGACGTCTACACCCACCTCTGAGAGGACCGACGTGCGTATCGCCGTGCCCAACAAGGGCTCCCTGTCCGAACCCGCCGTGGAGATGCTCCGCGAGTCGGGCTACCGGGTCCGCCGGGACAGCAAGGAGCTGATCATCGCCGACCCCGACAACGACGTCGAGTTCTTCTACCTCCGCCCCCGCGATGTCGCCGTGTACGTCGGCAAGGGCCAGGTCGACGCCGGGATCACCGGCCGCGACCTGCTCCTCGACTCCGGCTCGGCCGCGACCGAGGTCATGGGCCTCGGCTTCGCCGGGTCGACCTTCCGTTTCGCCGGCCGCCCCGGTGAGGCGAGCAGCGCCGCCGACCTCGACGGCCGGCGGGTGGCCACGTCGTACGCCGGGCTCGTCCGCGACCACCTCGAGGCGAAGGGGGTCTCGGCCGAGGTCGTGCGCCTCGACGGCGCCGTGGAGACCGCCATCACCCTCGGCGTGGCCGACGCCATCGCCGACGTCGTCGAGACGGGGACCACCCTGCGGCAGCAGGGCCTGGAGGTCTTCGGCGAGCCGATCCTGCGCAGCGAGGCCGTCCTCATCCGGGCTGCCGATGCCAGCGAGTCGGGGATCGATGTCCTCCACCGGCGTCTGGCCGGCGTGGTCACCGCGCGGGAGTACGTGCTCCTCGACTACGACTGCCCGGCCGAGCTCGTCTCGAAAGCGGTCGAGCTCACCCCCGGGCTCGAGTCGCCGACCGTGAGCACCCTCCACGACGAGACGTGGTGCGCCGTCCGCTCCATGGTCCCGCGAGGCCGAACCAACCGGATCATGGACGAGCTCTACGACCTCGGGGCGAAGGCCATCCTCGTCACCGAGATCTCCGCGTGCCGGTTGTGACGACGCCCGACCGTGCCGCCGCTGCCGCCTTCCGGCCGGTGCGAGGGCGCGCCGTGGCCATCATCATCGGGGTGGCGATCCTCGTCGGCGCCGTGGGGCTCGCCATCGTCCTGCCCGAGGAGTACCGGATCATGGACCGGCTCACCTGCGCCGGGATCGGGGTCGGTGTCGCCGCCTTCATGACGCGGTACGCGACGATCCACGCGAAGCCGGACGCCGAGGGGTTGTACGTGCGCAATCTCGGTGGGGGAGAGCACATCCCGTGGGATGAGATCACGGCGGTGCGCTTCTCCCAGGGAATGCCCTGGCCGCGCATCGATCTCAGCGACGGGACGGACATGGCCGTCATGGCCATCCAACGCTCCGACGGACCGCGCTCGGTCGCTGAGGCCCAGCGGCTCGCGGACCTCATCGGTCGCTAGATCGTCAGGACGACATGGGCCCGGTCCCGGGTCCGGTCGGCGGTGAAGACCGCTGCCTCCTGGTCGGCCCACATCTCCCAGTGCGCGGCGAAGACCTCGCCGTCGCGGGCGATCGCGCGCTCCCGCCGGAGGGCGGCCGCACCCTCGAGCCAGACCCGCGTGCCGATGAGGTCGGCGGCGGGGGCGACGGTGCTGCCACATCCCTCGACGACGAGGCGGCTCGTCGCGGGGAGGGGGAGGTGCGGCCCGGGACGGGAGGCCAGCCAGTCCCACGTCGGGACGACCGGCGCCTCGCCCGCGGCGAGAGGGGAGAGGACGTGCTCGACGAGCAGCCCGGTCGAGGCCGCGAGGCCATCCCACCCCGGGTAGATCGAGTCCATCGAGACGAGGGTCGCGGACCAGGCCGTGGCCACCTCGCGCGCGAGTGTCGTCTTGCCGGACCCGCTGCGGCCGTCGATGCCGATGACCCGGACGGCACCACACGAAGGGGGAGCCCCGGCTGCGTGCGCGAGGACCTGCTCGAGGTGTGACATCGGGCGAAGCGTAGCCGCGTGGCTGGGTAGGCTGTCGGCGTGTCCCTCGCCGTTCGTGTCATCCCGTGTCTCGACGTCGACGACGGACGTGTCGTCAAGGGCGTCAACTTCGCCCACCTCCGCGATGCCGGCGACCCGGTCGAGCTGGCTCGCCGCTACGGGCAGGAGGGCGCCGACGAGCTGACCTTCCTCGACGTCACCGCGAGCAGCAGCGACCGGGCGACGACCTACGACGTCGTCACCCGCACCGCGGAGGAGGTCTTCATCCCGCTCACCGTCGGTGGCGGGGTCCGCACCGTCGACGACGTCGACCGGCTGCTGCGCTGCGGCGCGGACAAGGTCGGGGTCAACACCGCCGCCATCGCCCGGCCCGAGCTCATCAGCGAGGTCGCGGACCGCTTCGGTGCCCAGGTCCTCGTCCTCTCCGCCGACGTGCGTCGTCGCCGCGCGGAGGACGGGTCGCTCTCGGGGGGCTTCGAGGTGACGACGCACGGCGGTCGCCGCGGTACCGGGATCGACGCCGTCGAGTGGTGTGCCCGGGCGGCCGAGCTCGGGGCCGGGGAGATCCTCCTCAACTCGATGGATGCCGACGGGACGAAGGGCGGGTTCGACCTCGAGCTCATCTCGGCCGTCCGCCCCGAGGTGAGCATCCCCGTCATCGCCAGCGGCGGCGCGGGCAGCGCCCAGCACATGCCCCCGGCGGTGGGGGCCGGAGCCGACGCCGTCCTCGCGGCGAGCATCTTCCACTTCGGAGAGGTGACGATCGGGGAGGCCAAGGACGCCCTGGCGGCCGCCGGCCACCCGGTGCGCCGGGGGACGGCGGGGACGCCTCAGATGCCGTAGCTCGTCGTCCGGACCGTCTCGACGGCATCCGGGGGGCCGACGAGCTCGATCTCGGCGACGGCCTGGCGACCGAAGCCGAAGAGGAAGATCTCGCCGGGCCGGCCGTGGATCTGGACGACCGGGTCCGAGCCCTTGCCGATGCGGGTCTGCCACCGGGCGGTGGCGATCTCGATCGTCGCCCCCGTCGTCCTGCGGAAGAGCATCGGTCCCATGACGGCGAGCCGGTCACCCAGGGCCGAGACCATCTCGGTGCTCAGGGACCGGCGCGGCGCGCCGAGGCCGGCGCGGAGGATGTCCTCGTGGTGGACGAACATCTCCACGAGGTTGGCCTGTTCGTCCACGGCCGGCACTCGGGTGGGGTGCCAGCGCGGGGGTCCCTGCCGGAGGCGCTCGACGAGCGTCTCGTGGTCGTGCCGCTCGCGCAGCCGGGCCATCGCCCGCTCCGCCCGGCCCGCCAAGCGGGGGAGGAGGATGCCCGCGGCCTCGTCCGGCCGGCCCTCGCGGACGATGAGGTGGGCGAGCAGGTCGCCACTCGTCCAGTCACCGCAGAGGGTGGGGGCGTCCGGACCGACCTCCAGGAGGGTGTCGCACAGGGCGGCGCGTTCGGCGCGGGCGTGGCGGATCATCTGGTCTCCGTGGGCGGACGTGGTGGTGCTGTTGACGTGGCAGGGTAACCCTGCGGGCGCGACGGGGGCGACGCGGACGGCCCTCCGTGGCCGACTCGAGACCGGGCGGCGCGCCCCGCGGGTGGCTTCGGTGGGCAGGGGCCCGGGGTGCAGAATGGCGAGCGTGTCCACCCCTTCGTCCTCGCCCCTGCCCGAGTCCGTCGCGGCGCGCCTGCGCCGCGACCCGGCGGGCCTCGTCGCGGCCATCGTCCAGCAGCACGACACCCGTGAGGTGCTCATGCTCGGCTGGATGGATGACGAGGCGCTCCACCGGACGCTGACCTCCGGCCGGGTGACCTTCTGGTCGCGCAGCCGCGGGGAGTACTGGCGGAAGGGGGACACCTCCGGCCACGTGCAGCACGTCCGCTCGGTGGCCCTCGACTGCGACGGCGACGCCCTCCTCGTCCGTGTCCACCAGGTGGGCGCCGCCTGCCACACCGGTGACCACACCTGCTTCGACGCCGGGGACCTCGCGGCCGTCGTGGGGGAGGGCGCGTGACGACCGCCCCGACCCAGCTCCCGGACCTCGCCTACGGCCGGACCTGGCCCGATGCCGACACCTTCGGCCTGCTCGCGCGCGACCGGCGCGTCGTGCCCGTCGTCCGTCGGCTCGTCGCCGACGGGGAGACCCCGGTCGGGGTCTACCGCAAGCTCGCCGATGGGGCGCCCGGCACCTTCGTCCTCGAGTCGGCCGAGCACGGCGGCGTGTGGTCCCGGTGGTCGATCATCGGCGCGCAGAGCCGGGCCACGCTCACCGAGCGCGACGGCGAGGCGCACTGGATCGGGGAACCCCCGGTCGGGGTGCCGACCGACGGGGACCCGACCGCCGCCCTTCGGGCCACCCTCGAGGCCCTCACCACCGAGCCGGTGGAGGGCCTGCCGCCGCTGACGAGCGGGCTCGTCGGGGCGATCTCCTACGACGCCGTCCGGCGCTGGGAGAAGGTGCCCAGCGAGCTCCCCGACGTCCTGGGGGTGCCCGAGCTGGGGATGGTGCTCGCGACGGATGTCGCCGTGCTCGACCACAGCGACGGCTCCCTCCTCCTCGTCGCCAGCGCCATCAACTACGACGACACGGACGAGCGGGTCGAGGAGGCCCGCCTCGACGCCATCGCCCGCCTCGACGCCATGGAGCAGCGTCTGGCCGCACCGGCCGAGAGCACGGTCGCGACGGTCGACCCGGACGTCGCCGCAGCCGCTCGGGGCGAGGTGACGAGCGATGTCTCGGTGGAGCGCTTCGAGGAGATCGTCGAGGAGGCCAAGGAGGAGGTGCGCTCCGGCGAGGTCTTCCAGGTCGTCCTCTCCCAGCGCTTCTCCATCCCGTGTCCCGTCGACGGGCTCGAGGTCTACCGCGCCCTGCGGCGGTCCAACCCCAGTCCCTACATGTACTTCGTCCGGCTGCCGCACCCCGACGGGTCGAGCTATGACGTCGTCGGCTCGTCCCCGGAGGCACTCGTCAAGGTCACCGGGCGCCGGGCCATCACCCACCCGATCGCCGGCACCCGGCCGCGGGGGAAGTCGCCGGAGCACGACATCCAGCTCGAGGAGGACCTCATCGGCGACCCCAAGGAGCGCGCCGAGCACCTCATGCTCGTCGACCTCGGGCGCAACGACCTCCAGCGGGTGTGCAGCGCGGGAACCGTGGACTGCGTGGAGTTCATGAACCTCCGCCGGTACAGCCACGTCATCCACCTCGAGTCGACGGTCGTCGGGGAGATGGCGAAGGGGGTCAATGCCTTCGACGTCCTCGTGGCGACCTTCCCCGCGGGGACCCTCTCCGGTGCCCCGAAGCCCCGGGCCCTCCAGCTCATCGAGAAGTACGAGCGCAGTCGTCGCGGCGTCTACGGCGGCGTCGTCGGCTACCTCGACTTCCACGGCGACATGGACATGGCCATCGCCATCCGCACGGCGCTCGTCAAGGACGGCACGGCCCACGTCCAGGCGGGGGCGGGCATCGTCGCCGACTCGGTCCCGACGCTCGAGCAGGAGGAGACGGTGCACAAGGCCGGCTCCGCGCTCGCCGCCGTCGCCTCCGCCCGTGCCTTGCGCCCCGTGGGAAGGGAGGGGGCATGAGCCTCCTCACCCGCAAGCCCGTCGTCGTCCTCCTCGCGGTCGCCGCGGGCATCGTCCTGCTCGCTGCCGGGCGGGCCGAGTGGATCACGGGCACCGTCGATGGGGTCGCCGGGCCGGTGCGGGCGACAGCGGTGGGGACCGACGCCGCGCCCGGCCTCGCCGGCCTCGCGCTCGTGGCCATGGCCGCGGCCGTCGCGGCGACGACCTCCGGGAAGATCGCCCGCTGGATCTGCGTCATCGCCCTCGCGGCCGTGGGCCTGGGCGTCATCGCCCTCTGCCTCCGGGCGGTGCTCGACGCACCCGCCGTCCTCGGGGGTGTCGCGGCGACCCACGCGGGGTCGACGGGTGAGCTCGAGGCCGTCGCGTCCGCGACCGGCTGGCCGTGGGTGGCGGTCGCCGCCGCCGTGCTCCTGCTCGTGGCCGCGGCCGGCGCGGCCGTCGGGAGCCGGACCTGGGGAGCCCTCGGCGCGAAGTACGAGCGCCCCACCGGGGAGGACGCCGAGGTGGGCGGAGCGCGCGGCGAGCGAGTCGACTCGGACTGGGACCGGGTCACGCGCGGGGACGACCCGAGCGTCGACTAGCCTGAGGTCCATGGCCACCGTCCTCGACCAGATCATCGACGGGGTCCGAGAGGACCTCGCCGGGCGCGAGTCCCGGATCCCTCTCGAGAGGCTGCGGCGCCAGTGCGACGGCCTCCCCGCACCGCGGGACGCGGAGGCCCTCCTGCGCCGCCCCGGACTGTCGGTCATCGCCGAGGTCAAGCGCTCCAGCCCGAGCAAGGGCGCCCTCTCGCAGATCCCCGACCCGGCCGCGCTCGCGAGCGCCTACGAGGCCGGCGGCGCGACGGCCATCTCGGTGCTCACCGAGGAGCGTCGCTTCGACGGGACCCTCGAGGACCTCGACGCGGTCCGGGCCGCCGTCGACATCCCGGTGCTGCGCAAGGACTTCATGGTCACCGAGTACCAGGTCTGGGAGGCCCGGGCCCGCGGCGCCGACATCATCCTGCTCATCGTGGCCGCCCTCACCGACGAGCAGCTGAGCACGCTCATGGCCCTCGCCGGCACCCTCGGCCTCACCTGCCTCGTGGAGGTGCATGACGAGGCCGAGACGACCCGCGCGGTCGACCTCGGGGCGACCGTCATCGGCGTCAACAACCGCAACCTCAAGACGCTCGACGTCGACACCGAGACCTTCGCCCGCCTCGCGCCGCTCATCCCCGAGACCTGCGTCCGCGTCGCCGAGTCGGGGGTCCGCGGTCCCGAGGAGGCGCGGCTCTTCGCCCGTGCCGGCGCGGACGCGATCCTCGTGGGGGAGGCCCTCGTCATCGGCGGCGACCCGGCCGACGGCGTCCGCAGCATGATCTCGGCGGGGACCCTCTGATGGCCGAGCGGGCACCCGGCCGCTTCGGGGCCTTCGGGGGACGCTACGTCCCCGAGGCGCTCATCCCAGCTCTCGAGGAGCTCGACGAGGCCCGCCGCAAGGCGGCCGTCGACCCGGACTTCGTCGAGGCCCTGGCGAGGCTCCACCGGACCTACACCGGCCGCCCCAGCATCATCACCGAGGTCCCGCGGTTCGCCGAGCACGCCGGGGGCGCCCGGATCATCCTCAAACGCGAGGACCTCAACCACACGGGCAGCCACAAGATCAACAACGTCCTCGCCCAGGCGCTGCTGACGACGCGGATGGGCAAGCGACGCGTCATCGCCGAGACCGGTGCCGGGCAGCACGGCGTGGCGACCGCGACGGCGGCCGCGCTCATGGGCCTGGAGTGCACGATCTACATGGGCCGCGTCGACACCGAGCGCCAGGCGCTCAACGTCGCCCGGATGCGCATGCTCGGCGCGACCGTCGTGCCCGTCGAGCACGGCAGCGCCACGCTCAAGGACGCGATCAACGAGGCCATGCGTGACTGGGTGACCAATGTCGATCACACGCACTACGTCCTCGGCACCGTCACCGGGCCGCACCCCTTCCCCGAGATGGTCCGCGACTTCCACGCGATCATCGGTGAGGAGGCCCGGGAGCAGGTGCTCGAGTCGACCGGGCGCCTCCCCGAGGCCGTCATCGCCTGCGTCGGCGGAGGGTCCAATGCCATGGGCATCTTCCACCGCTTCGTCGAGGACGAGGGCGTGCGCCTCATCGGTGTCGAGGCCGGCGGCGAGGGCATCGAGTCCGGCCGGCACGCCGCCCGCTTCGCTACCGCCGAGCCCGGCGTGCTCCACGGTGCCATGAGCTACCTCATGCAGGACGACGAGGGCCAGACCCTCGAGACCCACTCGGTCTCGGCCGGGCTGGACTACCCGAGCGTCGGTCCGGAGCACTCCCACCTGCGCGACAGCGGGCGCGCGGAGTACCGCTACGCCACCGACGAGCAGGTGATGCACGCCTTCGAGCTGCTCTGCCGGACCGAGGGCATCATCCCGGCGCTGGAGTCGGCCCACGCCCTCGCGGCCACCCTCGACGTCGGCCGCGAGCTCGGTCCCGACGCACTCCTGCTCGTCAACCTCTCCGGCCGGGGTGACAAGGACATGCACACGGCCGCCGAATGGTTCGGGCTCGTCGAGAGCAGCGAGGGGGAGCAGCAGTGAGCGCCCTGGACGAGGTCTTCGCCCGGTGCCGCGCCGAGGGGCGGGCAGCGCTCATCGGCTACCTGCCCGTCGGGTTCCCGAGCGTCGAGGGCTCGCTCGACGCCGTCCGCACCCTCGCCGAGGCCGGCGCCGACATCGTCGAGGTCGGCATGCCCTACAGCGACCCGGTCATGGACGGACCGGTGATCCAGCGGGCCGCGACCGCGGCGCTCGCCCGGGGCGTCCACGTCGACGACGTCTTCCGGGCCACGGCCGCGGTCCGCGAGGCCGGCGCCGTCCCCGTGGTCATGTCCTACTGGAACCTCGTCCTCCGTCGCGGCGTCGACCGCTACGCCGCCGACCTCGCCGCCTCCGGCGGTGCGGGCCTCATCACCCCTGACCTCGTCCCGGAGGAGGCCGGGGAGTGGCACGAGGCGAGCGAGCGGCACGGTCTGGACCGGATCTTCCTCGTCGCCCCCAGCTCGACGCCCGATCGCATCGCGACGGTCACCGGCGCGTGCAGCGGATTCGTCTACACGGCCTCGACGATGGGGGTGACCGGGACCCGCGGCAGCGTGGGCAGTAGTGCCCCCGAGCTCGTCTCCCGGGTCCGCGAGGCCACCGACCTGCCGCTGTGCGTCGGTCTCGGCGTGAGCAACGGGGCCCAGGCGGCCGAGGTGGCCTCCTTCGCCGACGGCGTCATCGTCGGCTCGGCCCTCGTGGGCACACTGCTCGACCGCGCGCCCGAGGAGGGTCTGGCGGCGCTGCGTGCCCTCACCGAGGAACTGGCAGAGGGCGTCCGGGGCCGGGCGTGACCCGAGATCGCGTCCTTGACCTCGTGGGGCTGCTGGCCCGGCTCGTCCTGGGCGGGGCCCTCCTCGTGGCCGGCGGGCTCAAGGTCGGCAACCCGCGGGGGGCGGCCCGAGCCGTCCAGGGCTACGAGATCTTCCCCTTCGAGATGGCGGCCTATATCGGCTACGCCCTCCCGTGGATCGAGGTCGTCGTCGGTCTCCTCCTCGTGCTCGGCCTCTTCACGCGGATCAACGGCCTCATCGGTGCCCTCCTCATGACCGCCTTCGTCATCGGGATCGCCCAGGCGTGGGCACGCGGGCTGACCATCGACTGCGGGTGCTTCGGCGGTGGCGGGCAGGTCGCCGCCGAGGAGACGCGGTACGGCCGCGAGATCGCCCGGGACATCCTCTTCGCCGCCTGCGGGGCCTGGCTCGTGGTCCGGCCCCGCACGACCTACAGTCTGGACCGGATCCTCTTCGGGGACGACAAGGAGCAGCAGTGAGCACGCAGGACCGCAAGGCCAAGGCCCAGGCCGCCGCCAAGGCGCATGGCAAGGGAGCCAATGCCATCGTCATCGGCGGCATCGTCGTCGTCATCGCGATGGTCCTCGTCATCGGCGGGGTGGTCATCGCCGCCACGCAGGGCGGAGGAGGCGGCAAGGAGGCACCCGCCGGGGTGGCGAAGGGGGAACCCCTCGAGCCCTACGCCGATGCCACACCGGCGAAGGACGCCCCGGTCGTGGACGTGTACGAGGACTTCCGCTGCCCGCACTGCAAGACCTTCGAGCAGGCGACCGGCGAGACGATCACGGACCTCGCCGAGGACGGCACGATCCGCCTGCGGGTCCACCTCATGACCGTCATCGACAACAACGCCGGGGGCGAGTCCTCCGCCGTCGCCGGTTCGAGCGCCGTCTGCGCGGCCGACCAGGGCGCCTGGACCGACTACCACCGGGCCCTCTTCGCTCGGCAGCCGCAGGGCGGCGAGTTCCCCGAGAGCGCCTTCACCGAGGCGGCCGACGAGGCCGGCCTCGAGGGCGATGCGCGCGACGCCTGGCAGCAGTGCACGGATGACAAGCAGTACGTCGACTACGTGCAGAGCGTCGACGACGCAGCCGCCGAGTCCGGCGTCAGGGGCACCCCGGCGATCGAGGTCGAGGGCACGAAGCTCGAGTGGCAGGCCGTCGTCAGCGAGCAGGGCCAGGTCGACACCGCGCAGCTGGAGGAGATCCTCACGAGCGGTGAGGTGCCCGAGGACATGGTGGCCAGCGAGTGACCCGACCGTCGGCACTCCCTTCGCCCACGAGCGCGGTCATCGAGCTCGGTCCGCTGACGATCCATGCCTACGCGCTGTGCATCCTCGCCGGCATCGGGGCGGCCATCTGGGTCGCCGACCGGCGGCTTCGCGACCGAGGAGGGGAGCCGGGCACCGCCCTCGACGTCGCGATGTGGGCCGTGCCCTTCGGCATCGTCGGTGGCCGCCTGTACCACGTCATCTCGACCCCTCAGCCCTACTTCGGCGAGGGGGGCGACCCCGTCGCCGCGCTGAAGATCTGGGAGGGCGGCCTCGGCATCTGGGGAGCGATCGCGCTGGGCGCGCTCGGTGCCTGGCTCGGGCTGCGCTCCACGGGCATCCGCTTCCTCGACTTCGCCGATGCCGCCGCTCCGGGCATCCTCGTCGCCCAGGCCATCGGCCGCTGGGGCAACTGGTTCAACAACGAGATCTACGGTGAGGAGACCGACCTTCCCTGGGGGCTGGAGATCCACCGCTGGGACACGGCGGCCGGGGGAGCGGCAATGGACGCCTCTGGGGACCCCGTCGTCCTGGGGACCTTCCACCCGACCTTCCTCTACGAGTCCCTCTTCCTCCTCGGTCTGGCGATCCTCCTCCTCGTCATCGACCGACGGGCGCGCCTCGCCCCCGGGCAGGTGCTCGGCCTCTACGTCGCGGGCTACCCCATGGGCCGGATCATCATTGAGACGATGCGGACCGACGAGGCCAACCTCATCCTCGGGCTCCGGGTCAACATCTGGACGAGCATCCTCGTCTTCGCCCTCGGCGTCGCGATCTACGTCGTCTCCGCCCGGCGGGGGAGCCGACCTGCGGCATCCCGTGTCTTGCCTAGTGAGAAGAAGTCTCTCACTAGGTAAGACGGTGCGCTGTTACACTTCAGCGCACCGCGGACGGCGCCGTCCGCGGACCCCCCTGACGAGTACCCGTCACCCCTTGGTGAGTGCCGGGTGCTTTCCCGAATCCAGACACCGAGGACGGTGACCGACGTGACCGATGTGTCCTTCTCCCCCTACGAGCGTTGGTCTGCCCTTCCCCCTGACGTCGGTCTCTACCGCCGGGACACCGAGAAGGACGCGTGCGGCGTGGCCATGGTCGCCACGATGCGCGGGCACGCCGGCCACGACATCGTCGAGCAGGCCCTGCTCGCCCTCACCAATCTCGAGCACCGTGGTGCCACCGGCGCCGACCCGCTCGTCGGTGACGGCGCGGGCATCCTGTGCCAGGTCCCGGACCGCTTCTTCCGCGCGGTCGCGGGCTGCGAGCTGCCCGAGGCCGGGCACTACGCCGCCGGCACCGCCTACCTCCCGACCGACCCCGCCGAGCGGGAGGTCATGGTACGGCGCATCGAGGAGATCGTCGCCGAGGAGGGGCTCGAAGTCCTCGGCTGGCGCGAGGTGCCCGTCGACCGCGATGTCGTCGGTCAGATGGCGCGCGACTGCATGCCGGAGTTCCGCCAGCTCTTCGTCGCCGCGCCCGGCGGCGAGGTCTCGGGCATGACCCTCGAGCGGCTGGCCTTCGTCACCCGCAAGCGGGCCGAGCGGGAGACCGGCGTCTACTTCGCCTCCCTCTCCGCCCGGACGATCGCATACAAGGGGATGCTGACCACCGCGCAGCTCGAGCCCTTCTACCCGGACCTGTCCGACGAGCGCTTCGAGAGCGAGCTCGGGCTCGTCCACTCGCGGTTCTCGACGAACACCTTCCCCAGCTGGCCGCTGAGCCACCCCTTCCGGTTCATCGCGCACAACGGCGAGATCAACACGGTCAAGGGCAACCGCAACTGGATGCGGGCCCGGGAGTCCCTGCTCTCGAGCGACCTCATCCCCGGTGACCTCCGACGGATCATGCCGGTGTGCACGCCCGAGGCCTCCGACTCGGCCTCCTTCGACGAGGTCCTCGAGCTGCTCCACCTCGGTGGTCGGTCGCTGCCGCACGCGGTACTCATGATGATCCCCGAGGCGTGGGAGAACCACGCGACGATGGACCCCGCGCTCAAGGACTTCTACGAGTTCCACTCGATGTTCATGGAGCCCTGGGACGGCCCGGCCTGCGTCACCTTCACCGACGGCCGGCTCGCCGGTGCGGTGCTCGACCGCAACGGGCTGCGCCCGGGCCGCTTCTGGGTCACCGATGACGGCCTCGTCGTCCTCGCCTCGGAGTCCGGGGTCCTCGACCTCGACCCGGCGCACGTCGTGCAGAAGGGCCGACTCCAGCCCGGGCGGATGTTCCTCGTGGACACCGCCGAGGGGCGGATCGTCGAGGACGAGGAGATCAAGGGCCGGCTCGCGGCCGAGCACAGCTACGGGCAGTGGCTCGACGACGGGCGGATCATGCTCGGCGACCTGCCGCCGCGCGAGCACGTCCTCCACACCCCGGCCTCGGTCGCCCGCCGTCAGCAGACCTTCGGCTACACCCAGGAGGAGCTGAAGATCCTCCTCACGCCGATGGCGACGAAGGCCATGGAGGCCCTCGGCTCGATGGGCACGGACACCCCGGTGGCCGTCCTCTCCGAGAAGCCGCGGCTGATCTTCGACTACTTCACCCAGATGTTCGCCCAGGTGACCAACCCCCCGCTCGACGCGATCCGCGAGGAGCTCGTCACCGCCCTGGGGACGGCGATCGGACCGGAGGGCAATGTCCTCTCGGCCGACCCGGACAATGCCCGCCAGGTCATCCTCCCCTTCCCGGTCATCGACAACGACGAGCTGGCGAAGATCGTGCACATCGACGCGGACGGGGAGCGTCCCGGCAAGGCGACGCACGTCGTCCGGGGGCTCTACGACGTCACCGGGGGAGAGGCCGCCCTGCGCGCCACCCTCACGAGGATCTGCGGCGAGGTCTCCGAGGCGATCGCCGAGGGTGCGCGCTTCATCGTCCTCTCCGACCGGGACTCGGGCCGTGACCTCGCCCCGATCCCGTCGCTGCTCCTCACGTCGGCGGTGCACCACCACCTCATCCGGGAGCGCACCCGCACGCAGGTGGGCCTCATCGTCGAGGCCGGCGATGTCCGCGAGGTGCACCACGTCGCCCTCCTCATCGGCTACGGCGCCGCCGCGGTGAACCCCTACCTCGCCATGGAGTCGGTCGAGGACATGGTCCGCCGCGAGGTCATCACCGAGGTCGACGAGGAGACGGCCGTCGCCAACCTCATCAAGGCCCTCGGCAAGGGCGTCCTCAAGGTCATGTCCAAGATGGGCATCTCGACCGTCGCCTCGTACCGCGGGGCGCAGGTCTTCGAGGCCCTCGGCCTCGGCCAGGAGCTCGTCGACGAGTTCTTCACCGGCACGGTGAGCCAGCTCGGGGGCATCGGCCTCGACGTCATCGCGGCCGAGACCGCGGCCCGGCACGCCCGGGCCTACCCGCCGGAGGGGATGCGCCTGCCGCACCGCAAGCTCGAGGTCGGTGGCGAGTACCAGTGGCGCCGGGAGGGCGAGCCGCACCTCTTCGACCCGGACACGGTCTTCCGCCTGCAGCACTCCACCCGGGCGCGGCGGTACGACATCTTCAAGCAGTACACCGAGCGGGTCAACGAGCAGGCCGAGCGGCTGATGACGCTGCGTGGCCTCTTCGCCATCGCCGACGACCGTCCCTCGATCAGCATCGACGAGGTCGAGCCGGCGAGCGAGATCCTCAAGCGGTTCTCGACCGGTGCGATGAGCTACGGCTCGATCAGCAAGGACGCCCACGAGACGCTCGCCGTCGCGATGAACCGCATCGGCGGCCGGTCCAACACCGGGGAGGGCGGCGAGGACCTCGACCGCCTCATGGACCCGGAGCGGCGCAGCTCGATCAAGCAGGTCGCCTCCGGGCGGTTCGGGGTCACCTCGACCTACCTCACCCACAGCGACGACATCCAGATCAAGATGGCGCAGGGCGCCAAGCCGGGCGAAGGGGGCCAGCTCCCCGGTCCGAAGGTCTACCCCTGGGTGGCGCGGACCCGTCACTCGACGCCGGGTGTCGGCCTCATCAGCCCTCCGCCGCACCACGACATCTACTCGATCGAGGACCTCGCCCAGCTCATCCACGACCTGAAGAACGCCAACCCCGGGGCGCGGGTCCACGTCAAGCTCGTGAGCGAGATCGGCGTCGGCACCGTCGCCGCCGGGGTGAGCAAGGCACACGCCGACGTCGTCCTCATCTCGGGGCACGACGGTGGCACCGGCGCCTCGCCGCTCACCTCGCTCAAGCACGCGGGCGGTCCGTGGGAGCTCGGCCTGGCCTCGACCCAGCAGACCCTCGTGCTCAACGGGCTGCGGGACCGGATCGTCGTCCAGGTCGACGGTCAGATCAAGACGGGCCGCGATGTCATCATCGGGGCCCTCCTCGGGGCCGAGGAGTTCGGCTTCGCGACGGCACCGCTCGTCGTCAGTGGCTGCATCCTCATGCGGGTGTGCCACCTCGACACCTGCCCCGTCGGCATCGCGACGCAGAACCCCGAGCTGCGCGAGCGCTACTCCGGCAAGCCGGAGTTCGTGGAGACCTTCTTCGAGTACATCGCCGAGGAGGTGCGCGAGCTGCTCGCCGAGCTCGGCTTCCGCACCCTCGACGAGGCCATCGGACGGGTCGACCTCCTCGACACCCGCAAGGCGGTCGAGCACTGGAAGGCCTCCGGCCTCGACCTCGCGCCGATCTTCGCCAAGGTCGCCTCCTTCGACGGGTCCGGGGTGCGGCACACCCGCGCCCAGGACCACGGCCTCGAGGACGCCCTGGACCACGAGCTCATCGCGATGGCGGCACCCGCCCTCGAGGGCGGGACGCCGGTCACCGGCGAGGTGGCGGTCCGCAACGTCCACCGGACGGTCGGCACGATGCTCGGCCACGAGGTGACCAAGAGGCACGCCGAGGGGCTGCCGGACGGGACCATCGACCTCACCCTCACCGGGTCGGCCGGCCAGAGCCTCGGGGCCTTCCTCCCGAAGGGAATCACCCTCCGGATGGTCGGTGACGCCAACGACTACGTCGGCAAGGGCCTCTCCGGGGGCCGGGTCGTCGTCCGACCGCCCGAGGACGCGACCCTCGTCGCCGAGGACAATGTCATCGCCGGCAACGTCATCGGGTACGGGGCGACCTCCGGTGAGCTCTTCCTCCGTGGTGTCGTCGGCGAGCGCTTCTGCGTCCGCAACTCCGGTGCCTCGGCCGTCGTCGAGGGCGTCGGGGACCACGGCTGCGAGTACATGACCGGTGGCACCGTGCTCGTCCTCGGGCCGACCGGTCGCAACTTCGCGGCCGGCATGTCCGGCGGCACCGCCTTCGTCCTCGACCTCGACGAGAGCCTCGTCAACCGCGAGCTCGTCGACGTCACCTCCCTTCGTGACGGTGACCGGCAGGTCGTCCTGGACCTGCTCCGGCAGCACGCCGAGCAGACCGACTCCGCCGTCGCCCAGCGACTCCTCGAGGACGAGGAGGCGGCTCTCGCGCGCTTCTCCCTCGTCCTTCCCCGCGACTACCAGCGCGTCCTCGACGTGCGGGCCGATGCCGAGGCCGAGGGCCTCGACGTCGACGGGCCCGTCGTCTGGGACCGGATCATGGAGGCCTCCCGTGGCTGACCCGCACGGATTCCTGACCACCCGCGAGCGGGAGCTCCCGCAACGCCGCCCCGTGGACGTCCGCATCAAGGACTGGAAGGAGGTCTACGAGGAGCAGCAGTCCGGCGAGCTCCAGCGCCAGGCCGGTCGCTGCATGGACTGCGGCATCCCCTTCTGCCACTCCGGGTGCCCGTTGGGCAACCTCATCCCGGAGTGGAATGACCTCGCCTGGCGCGGCCACTGGCACGACGCGATCGAGCGACTGCACGCGACGAACAACTTCCCGGAGTTCACCGGTCGCCTCTGCCCGGCTCCCTGCGAGACCGCCTGCGTCCTCGGCATCAACCAGCCGGCGGTGACGATCAAGCAGATCGAGGTGACGACGATCGAGGAGGCCTTCGGCCGCGGCGACGTCCCGCCGCAGATCCCCGACCGGCTCACCGGCAAGACCGTCGCGGTCGTCGGCTCCGGCCCCGCCGGCCTGGCCGCCGCCCAGCAGCTGACGCGTGCCGGGCACACCGTCGCGGTCTACGAGCGGGCGGACCAGCCCGGCGGTCTCCTCCGCTACGGCATCCCTGAGTTCAAGATGGAGAAGAGGATCGTCGACCGCCGCATCCAGCAGATGAAGGCGGAGGGCACCCGCTTCCGCTCCGGCGTCGACATCGGCAGCGAGATCACCGGGCAGCAGCTGCGGGACCGGTACGACGCCGTCGTGCTCGCCATCGGCGCGACGGTGCCGCGCGATCTGCCCGTCCCCGGCCGCGAGCTCGCCGGCATCCACCAGGCGATGGACTTCCTCCCCCCGGCCAACCGGGTGGCCCTGGGCGAGGAGGTGCCGGACCAGGTCACGGCCGAGGGCAAGGACGTCGTGGTCATCGGTGGCGGTGACACCGGGGCGGACTGCATCGGCACCTCCCACCGACAGGGTGCCCGGTCGGTGACGAGCCTGGAGATCATGCCGCAGCCCGGCGAGGACCGACCCGGTCACCAGCCCTGGCCGACCTATCCGATGCTCTTCCGCGTGGCGTCCGCCCACGAGGAGGGCGGTGAGCGGCTCTACTCCGTGTCGACGACCGAGTTCCTCGGCGACGAGGAGGGGCAGGTCTCCGGTCTGCGCCTCACCGAGGTCCGGCGCGGTGACACGGGATTCGAGCCGGTGGAGGGGACCGAGCGCGTCCTGCCGGCGCAGCTCGTCCTCCTGTCCATGGGCTTCCTCGGGCCGGAGCCGGACGGGGTCGTGGCCCAGCTCGGCCTGTCGACGGACGAGCGTTCGAACATCGAGCGGGATGCCGCGTACACGACGAATGTCCCCGGTGTCTTCGTCGCCGGTGACGCCGGCCGGGGCCAGTCGCTCATCGTGTGGGCGATCGCCGAGGGCCGAGCGGCCGCCCACGGGGTGGACTCCTACCTCATGGGCAGCTCGCAGCTGCCGCGCCCCATCAACCCGACGGACCGGCCGCTCACGGTCTGAGCGATGTCGGAGCGGCGGGGGTGACCACCACGGTGGTCACCCCCGCCGTCGCATCGGCATAGGGTGGAGGCATGCGTCGCGCGAAGATCGTCAGCACCCTCGGACCGTCGACCTCCACCCCCGACAGCATCCGCGAGCTCGTGGCGGCCGGCATGGACGTCGCCCGGCTCAACCTCTCCCACGGTGACTACCCGGTCCACGAGGCCAACTACGCCAGCGTCCGGGCCGCGAGCGACGCGACCGGCCACGCGGTCGGTGTCCTCGTCGACCTCCAGGGGCCGAAGATCCGGACCGGGCGCTTCGCCGACGGTCCGATCACCCTGACCCCGGGCGACCACTTCACGATCACCACCCGTGACGTCCCCGGCGACCACGAGGTCGTGGGGACGACCTATCCGGGTCTGGCCGGCGACGTGAGCGCCGGCGACACGATCCTCGTCGACGACGGCAAGATCACCCTGGCCGTCCACGACGTCGACGAGACCGATGTCCGCTGCGTCGTCGTCTACGGCGGGCCCCTCTCGGACAACAAGGGCATCAACCTCCCCGGAGCCGCCGTCAGCGCGCCGGCCCTCTCCGACAAGGACGAGCAGGACCTGCGCTGGGCCCTGGGGCTGCGCGCCGACTACATCGCCCTGAGCTTCGTCCGCTCCGCAGCGGACATCGGACGCGTCCACGAGATCATGGACGAGGTCGGTGTCCGGCTGCCCGTCATCGCCAAGATCGAGAAGCCCCAGGCCGTCGACGCCCTCGAGGAGATCATCGACGCCTTCGACGGGATCATGGTCGCGCGCGGCGACCTCGGGGTGGAGCTGCCGCTCGAGGAGGTGCCGCTCGTCCAGAAGCGGGCCGTCGAGATGTGCCGGCAGAAGGCGAAGCCGGTCATCGTCGCCACCCAGGTCCTCGAGTCGATGATCGACAACTCGCGTCCCACGCGGGCGGAGGCCTCCGATGCCGCCAATGCCGTCCTCGACGGGGCGGATGCGCTCATGCTCTCGGGGGAGACGGCGGTGGGGAAGTTCCCCATCGAGGTCATCAAGACGATGTCGAAGATCATCGAGGCGACCGAGGAGGAGGGCCTGAACCGGATGCGGGCGCTCATGGCACCGCCGACGACGCAGGGCGGGGTCATCGCCGCGACCGCGGCGGAGGCCGGCGAGGCGCTCGGGGTGAAGTACCTCATCGCCTTCACCCAGCTCGGCGGGTCCGCCCGGCGCCTCGCGCAGGTGCGCTCGGGTCTGCCGATGCTCGCCTTCTCGCCGGTCCAGGACACCCGGTCCCAGCTCTCCCTCGTCTGGGGGATGCAGACCTTCCTCACCGGCCCGGTGACCCACACCGACCAGTACGCCCTCCAGGTGGACGAGCAGCTGCTCGATCTCGGCTGGTGCCAGGAGGGTGACCGCGTCGTCATCGTCGCCGGATCGCCCCCCGGCGTCCCGGGCTCGACGAATGCGATGCGGGTCCACCGGATCGGTGATGCCCGCAACCAGACGACCGTCGCCTACGCCGAGGATGCCTCGTACACGAGCCCGGAGGGTGGCCTCCCGGGCGGGATGGGCTGACAGGAAGAAGGGCGACCACGGTCGGTATGCTGGCGGCGCACTCCGGCCGGGGTGGTGGAATGGCAGACACGGAGCACTCAAAATGCTCTGCCCGCAAGGGCGTGCGGGTTCAAGTCCCGCCCTCGGCACCAGGCACCAACCAACGACGAAGGACGAATCCATGACGGCGGAGACCGAGGCCCCCGAGGGCCAGCAGGGTCAGCGCGTGCTACTCGCCGAGGACGAGGCGCTCATCCGGCTCGACCTCGCGGAGATGCTCACCGACGAGGGCTACGACGTCGTCGGTCAGGCGAGCAACGGCGAGGAGGCGGTCTCCCTCGCGGAGTCCCTCCGTCCGGACCTCATCATCATGGACGTGAAGATGCCCGTCATGGACGGCCTCACCGCTGCCGAGACCATCGGTGAGCAGCGGATCGCCCCCGTGATCATGCTCACGGCCTTCTCGCAGAAGGAGCTCGTCGAGCGGGCGCGTGACGCGGGCGTCATGGCCTACATCGTCAAGCCCTTCACGGTCTCGGACGTCACCCCGGCCATCGAGGTCGCCACGTCGCGTTGGGCGGAGCTCAAGGCGCTCGAGTCCGAGGTCGCCGACCTCGGAGAGCGGCTCGAGACGCGCAAGGCGGTCGAGAAGGCCAAGGGTGTCCTCATGAAGAAGCTGAAGATCACCGAGGCGGAGGCCTTCCGGTGGATCCAGAAGACGGCGATGGACCGCCGTCTGGGCATGCGCGAGGTCGCCGACGCCGTCGTCGCGGGCATGGACAAGGCCTGACCCGTCGTCAGTCGCCCGGGTCGTGGTAGACGCCGAGGGTGCCCTCGCGGTGGGTCATCCGCACCGTGGTGACCTCCTGCGCCGAGGCTGACATGCCCTTCATGAGCTCGGGCTCGGTGCTGTCGGTGATGTAGAGGATGTCGGCCCCGTCGGGCGCCGAGCCGCTCCACAGGTGCTCGGCGTCCTCCTCGTAGGGCCAGTCCCGCAGGTAGTGCGGGTTCCAGCCGGCGCGGTGGGCCTCCCAGGCGACGCCGGGGGCGGCGCCGAGGGTCGGGACGAAGCCGAGGCCGGTGATCTGGACGTGCCGGTCCTCGCCGGGGCCGAGACCCTCGGTGGTCTCCCGGGCGAGGTCGTTCATCGCGCGCGTCTCGGTCCAGTCCGGCTGGGGAGCGAGGACGGTGGCGAGGGCCCCGCCGACGACGAGACCACCGGCGACCGGGAGCGCGATCCTCGGCGCGAGGTGCGGGCTCGCCCTCTCCAGGTAGGCCAGCCCGCGCCAGACGAGCGCGGCCCAGGTGAAGGCGACGACGGGCAACCACGTGATGACCCAGTAGGGGGCGGCCGGGAAATCGGGGAGACGGGACGCCGTGGCGATCATCCCGACATTGGCGAGGAGGGCGATCCGTGCCGGCCACGCGCTGCTCGCCCGCCCCTTGGGGACGTGCCAGCCCGTGCTGATGGCCAGGACGAGGAGGAGTACGACGGCGCCGACGGCGGTGCCGACCGATGTCCCCTCGGTGAGCAGGTCGTCGGAGTAGGGGCGGAAGCCGCCGGGGACGGGCGCGAGGAGGCTCAGGTGCTCCAGTCCCGCAGCGAGGCCGATGGGGTCGCCGGTGCCCGATGTGGCCCAGCGCCACAGCTGACGGATGTTGTTGGGGCTGTGGACGAAGAGCTCGATGATGCTGGGGAGCCACACGAGGACGCCGACGCCGAGGGCCCAGCGGCCGGACCGGATGCGGGCCTCCTCGGCACGCGTGGGCTGCTGGGGCCGGCCACGGTGGCGGGGTCGGCGCAGGAGCACGAGGGCCTCGCGCGGCCCACGCCGCCGTACCAGGGGCTCGACGGCCAACCACACGGCACCCGCGGCGAGCGCGGCAGCGAGGGGGGCGAAGGCGAGGTTGCCCTGGGCGATGAGCGAGACGGAGAGGACGAAGGGGGCCAGCGCCCGGTGATCGCCCCGGGCCAGCGCCCAGAGGAGCAGCATGCTCAGGTAGGTCGGCAGCAGCGGGGCATAGGGGTTGAGCGGGCGGAACATCGCGTCGGCACCGACGGCCCACTGCGCGAGAAGCAGCCCGCCGGTGAAGACCGCGACGCCGAGGCCGCCACCGAGGCGGCGGGCCCAGATGACGGTGAGGACGGAGGCGGTGACGGCGATGAGGGCGCCACCGATGGCGATCCCCGCTCCCGACCCGCCGGTGAGGGCGAGGGGGACGGCGAGGAGGTAGAACTGGAGCGGGCCGAGGTGGTGGGTCGCGAGGCTCGGATCGACGCCGTCGCCCGAGGTGCTGCGCATCCCCGTGACCGGGAGGCGTCCGTCGAGGACGTCGGCGGCGCGGAGGGCGACCGTCGCGTCGTCACCGTGCGGCGCCCAGTCGTTGCCGAGCGCGCGCACGACGGCGACGAGCGGGGCGAGGAGCACCGCGACGACCGCCAGCGCGACGAAGCGGTCGGTGGCGTCCCAGTCGCGCGGGTCGAACCGGCGGAGGTGGCGGTGCAGGGGCTGCGAGGGCACGCAGGCTCAGGCGCCGGGAGGCTGGGCGCGCAGGAGGCAGGTGATCCGGGCCGTGCAGGTGCGCCGGCCCTCGTCGTCGCTGAGGGTCACGTCGTAGCAGGTCACCGTGCCGCCGAGCGTCACGGGGACGGCCACCGCGGTGACCCAGCCGGACCGTGCGGCGCGGTGGTGGGTGGCATTGATGTCGAGGCCCACGGAGATCTTGCCCTGGGGCCCGGCGTGCAGGGCGGAGCCGATCGACCCGACCGTCTCGGCGAGGACCACGCTGGCACCCCCGTGGAGGATCCCGTAGGGCTGGGTGTTGCCCTCGACGGGCATCCGGGCGACGACGCGCTCCGGCGTCGCCTCGAGCACCTCGATCCCCATCCGCTCCGGGAGGGCACCGCGGTAGGCGTTGAGCTCCTCCACGGTCGGGGTGCGGTCGGGCACCGGCACGGTGGTCTCGGACATCAGGTCTCCTACAACTGTCGAGTGGTCTCGGGCAAGCCTGCCATGACGGGGTGCTGTCCTCCCAAGGACCTAGGCTGTCGCAGGTGAGTCGACTACTGCTTCTGGACGGACACTCCCTGGCCTACCGGGCCTTCTTCGCGCTCCCTGCCGAGAACTTCTCGACGAGCACCGGGCAGCACACCAATGGTGTCTACGGCTTCGTCGCCATGCTCATCAACGTCCTGCGCGACGAGGACCCGACGCACGTGGCCGTCGCCTTCGACGTGTCGCGGGCGACCTTCCGCAGCGAGGAGTACGCGGAGTACAAGGCCGGACGCAGTGCCACCCCGGATGCCTTCGCCGGGCAGATCCCGCTGCTCCGTGAGGTCCTCGATGCGTTGAACATCACCCACGTGCAGCTCGACGGCTACGAGGCCGACGACATCATCGCCACCCTGGCGACCCAGGGGCGCGAGGCCGGGATGGACGTCCTCATCTGCTCCGGCGACCGCGACACGCTGCAGCTCGTCGACGAGGGCACGACCGTGCTCTACCCGAAGAAGGGGGTCTCCGACCTGGCGCGGATGACGCCCGGTGCCGTGACGGAGAAGTACGGGGTGGGGCCCGAGCGCTACAGCGACCTCGCGGCGCTCGTCGGCGAGGCGAGCGACAACCTTCCCGGCGTGCCGGGGGTCGGCCCCAAGACCGCGGCGAAGTGGATCACCGCCCATGGGGACCTCCAGGGGATCGTCGCTGGCATCGACCAGATCGGTGGCAAGGCAGGGCAGTCCCTGCGTGACCACCTCGACCAGGTGCTGCGCAACCGGCGGCTCAACGCACTCGTCCGGGATGCGCCGATCCCGATCGGGGTCGCCGACGTCGAGCGTCGGGAGTGGGACCGCGAGAAGGTCCACACCCTCTTCGACAGCCTCGAGTTCAGGGTCCTGCGCGAGAGGCTCTTCACGACCTTCGACACCGCCGAGACGGAGGTCAGCGGTGGGGTCGAGATCGATGGCACGGTCCTCGGCGAGGGCGAGGTCGCCGGATGGCTCGCGGAGCACGGCACCGGCCGACTCGGCGTGGACGTCGTGGGGGAGTGGGGCCGTGGGACGGGCGAGGTCAGCGGCCTCGGCCTGGCGACCGTCGAGGGGACGGCCGGCTTCGTCGACGTGACCGACCTCGCCACCGAGGACGAGACGGCCCTGCGCGAGTGGCTGGCCGACGCCGACCGGCCCAAGGTCCTCCACGATGCGAAGGGGCCGATTCTCGCCCTCACGGCGAGCGGCCTGCCCGTGGCGGGTGTCGCCGTCGACACGGCCATCGCGGCCTACCTCGTCCGGCCGGACCAACGCTCCTACGACCTCGCCGACCTCGCCGTCCGCCACCTCGGGAGGGACCTCTCCGGTGACGACGAGCCCCGGGACCAGGGGATGCTCGACTTCTCGGCCGACGACGGCGAGGCGGGTCGCGTCTCCATGACCCGCGCCGCGGCCGCCGTCGAGCTCGCGGGAGTCCTCGAGGAGCAGGTCGAGGCGACCGGTGGGACGAGCCTCATGCGCGAGGTCGAGTTGCCCGTCGTCGGGGTGCTCGCCCGGATGGAGCGCGCCGGTATCGCCGTCGACGGCGATGCGCTCACCTCGCTCGAGGCCGACTTCGCTGGCAAGGTCGAGACCGCCCAGGCCGATGCCTGGGCGGCCATCGACGACGAGCAGATCAATCTGGGCTCGCCCAAGCAGCTCCAGGCGGTGCTCTTCGACACCCTTGGCCTGCCCAAGACCCGCAAGACCAAGACGGGCTACACGACCGACGCCGACGCCCTGGCCGACCTCTACGCCAAGACCGAGCACCCCTTCCTCGAGGCACTGCTCCGCCACCGCGACGCGACCCGGTTGCGGGTCACCGTCGAGGGGCTCATCAAGTCCGTGGCCGACGACGGGCGCATCCACACGACCTACCAGCAGACGATCGCGGCCACGGGCCGCCTCTCGTCGACGGACCCCAACCTGCAGAACATCCCCATCCGCACGGAGGAGGGGCGTCGCATCCGGGAGGTCTTCGTCGTCGGGTCCGGCCACGAGACCCTCATGTCCGCCGACTACAGCCAGATCGAGATGCGGGTCATGGCCCACCTCTCGGGGGACGAGGGGCTCATCGAGGCCTTCCGCACGGGGGAGGACCTGCACCGCTTCGTCGGGGCGCGGGTCTTCGGTGTCGAGCCTGAGGGGGTGACCCCGGAGATGCGCAGCAAGGTCAAGGCGATGTCCTACGGTCTCGCCTACGGTCTGAGCGCCTTCGGTCTCTCCAAGCAGCTGAGCATCTCCACCGGGGAGGCGACCGAGCTCATGGAGGAGTACTTCGTGCGCTTCGGCGGGGTACGCGACTACCTCGACGAGATCGTCGACCGGGCCCGCGCCACCGGTTACACCGAGACGATGCTCGGTCGGCGCCGCTACCTGCCCGATCTCACGAGCGACAACCGGCAGCGTCGGCAGATGGCCGAGCGGATGGCGCTCAACGCTCCCATCCAGGGGTCGGCCGCCGACATCATGAAGGTCGCGATGCTCCGCGTCGATCGCGCGCTGTCGGAGGCCGGCCTCGAGTCGCGCGCGCTCCTCCAGGTCCACGACGAGCTCGTCCTCGAGGTCGCCGCCGGCGAGGGCGACGAGGTCGAGGAGCTCGTGCGGAGGGAGATGGGCGCCGCCGTCGAGATGGACGTCCCGCTGGACGTGTCGGTCGGGCTCGGACGCACCTGGCACGACGCCGCGCACTGATCCCGGTCAGGTGCTCGGGCGGTGGTCTCCCGTCCCGAGGGCATCGTCCTCGGTGCGGCAGCCGGCCCGGACCGTGGCTCGTCGACCGACGACGGACCGACGCACGACGGCGCCCTCGCCGATCCGGGCGCCGGGGAGGACCACCGCGGAGTCCAGCAGGGCCCGGGCGCCGATGACGGCGCCCGGGTGCACGACGGTGCCTCCGCGGAGCTCGGCGGTGGGGTGCACCTCCGCGCCGGGCAGGACGAGGGCAGGGCCGGTCGGCGTCTCCGCGGCGCCGGGCCAGGGGGAGAGGAGGAGATCTCGGGTGGCGGTGACGAGCGCTGCCGGGGAGCCGACGTCGAGGAAGTAGGCCTCCTCCCGGTGCGCCAGGAGGGCACCCCGATCGGCGAGTCGGGGGAAGACCTGCCGCTCGAGGGAGACGGGCCCGGTTCCCAGGTCCGCGAGCACCTCGGGGCGCACGACGTAGGTGCCGGCATTGACCGTCCGCGACGGAGGCTCCGGGGACTTCTCGACGAAGGCGGTGATCCTCCCTTCGTCATCGGTGAGGACGCTGCCGTAGGGACGGGCGTCGGGCACCTCCCGGACGTGGACCGCGCCGAGCACCGCCGGCGCGGCGGCGCGGAGCAGGGCCACCTGCACCGAGAGGTCGTGGCCGGAGAGCAGGTCGCCGTTGAGGACGAGGACCACCTCGGCGTCGGTGAGGTGGCGCAGGGCCTCGCGCAGGCCACCACCGGTGCCGAGCGGGCTGTCCTCGACGACGGTCGTGAGGTCGACGCCCCTGGCCCGCACGGAGGCGACGAGCTCCGCGAAGTCCGCGTGCCGGTAGCCGGTCGAGAGGACGACGCGCTCGACCCCGGCGCGGGAGAGGGCGGCGATCTGGTGCTCGACGAGCGTCCACGGGCCCACGGGCAGGAGGGGCTTGGGGCGGTCCCTCGTCAGCGGGTCCATCCGTCGCCCGAGACCGCCGGCGAGGATGACGGCAGCGATGCGGCTCAGGAGGGACTCTCCCCACGGGAGATCTGCTGAAGGCGTGGGGCGAGCCACCGCCAGAAGATCGGCGCCGACTGGTCGGTGAAGTGGATGGCGTCGTCGTAGAGGGGGACCTCGTCGATCGTCGTGTGGACCTCGTCACCGGGGCAGAGCAGCGAGTACTGGTCGAGCACCGGGACGTCGTGGTCCGCGGCCCACTCCTCGACCGTCTCGTTGAGGGTCCGGACGTACTCCGTGTCGTTGACCCGGGTGATCTCCTCGTTGCCGAAGCTCGGCATCTCGTGGCAGGCGAGGTTCATCACGGCGAACTCGCTGTTGCCGCTGGCCGACCGCGCCTGGTCGAGGCTCTCCACGACGAGGTCCTCCCACTCCGAGGAGCCGAACTCCACGACCTCGCCGTCGACCATCCGGTCGGTGACCATGGTCTGGGCGACGAAGTAGAGCACGACATCGGACTGATTCTTCTCGATCTCCGTCGCCCACCCGTCCCGCCAGGTGGCGCACTCGTCCTTCTGGGGCAGGACGGCACCGTCGGCGTACCGGGGCGCGTCGACCGGGTCGCAGCCGGCGTTGGTGACTCCGGTGACGCGGAGGTCCGGGTGCTCGGAGGACCGGAAGTGGGTGATGAGGCTCTGCGGTACGGAGTTGCCGATGAAGCTGACATTCGTCATCGTCCCCCCGGGCCGGTAGACCGTCTCGGGGACGGTCACCTCGCCCGACCCGGCGAGGGGCGGGGCCACGGTCCGGGCCGCCGCGGGGAGCGACAGGGCGCCGATGACGAGAGCGGGGACGGTCGCCCAGCACAGGGCGGCGCTGACCTTCGGCACCCGGGGGACGAGTGCCTTGATGCCCTCGCGCCGGATGGGCCGCTCGACGAAGCGGTAGGACAGCCAGGAGAGCAGCGCGGTGAGCGCCACCTGCACGGCCACGCGTCCCGCCGTGGGCAGGGGCAGGACCTGGTCGTTGAGGAAGATGACGATCGGCCAGTGCCAGAGGTAGAGGCCGTAGGAGACCACCCCGATCCTGCGCAGCGGCTCCAGCGAGAGGACGCGCTGGACGACGGACGAGGACGGGCTCGTCGCGGCCACGAGGACGATGCTGATGAGTATCGACAGGGGCACGGCACCCCCTTCGAAGAGGGCGGACTGCGCCCGCCCCGCCCACCAGAAGGCGGAGAGGACGACGAGCAGCGCCGGGAGGGCCAGCCGCCGGCACCATCCGTCGAAGGCCCGCACCCGGTCCCGGTCCACGGACCCGGGCCCCCCGCTGATGAAGGCCGCGACGGCGGCGCCCACGAGCAGCTGGTGGGCGCGGGTGTCCGTGCTGTAGTAGACCCGGCTGGGGTCGAGGCCCGGCTCGTGGAGGAGGGCCATGAGGAGGGCCGACCCGGCGCTCATGGCCACGAGGACCGCGACGAGCGTCGTCCGGCGGCGCACGAGGGCGAGCAGCCCGATGAGGAGGAGGGGGTAGACGATGTAGAACTGCTCCTCGACCGCGAGCGACCAGGCGTGGCGGACCGGGGACGGGGAGGCGATCTGGCCGAAGTAGGCCTCGTCGCCGAGGACGAAGCGCCAGTTCGCGACGTAGCCGATCGTGGCCAGTACGTCGCCGGCGACATTCCCGGTGCGCCCGGGGAGGGTGAGGAAGGTCGCCGCGACGATGACGACCGCGAGCACGAGGAAGAGGGCCGGCAGCAGCCGCCGGGCCCGGGCCAGCCAGAAGCCGAGCAGGTTGATCCGGCCCCGCCGGCGCCGGTACTCGGCGAGGAGGAGGGAGGTGATGAGGAAGCCGGAGATGACGAAGAAGACGTCCACGCCGAACCAGCCGCCGGGGAGGGCCGAGGGCAGGACGTGGTACACGATGACCGAGAGGACGGCGAAGGCCCGCAGGCCGTCGATGGCAGGGCGGTAGGGCAGGGAGGTGTGCTGTTCGGCGCTCGTCGAGGTCATGTCCTGATTCCGGTGGGGGCGCTCCATTATGACCCGACCCGTGGGTAATATGCGCTGCATGACAGACCACACCGAGGCGACCTCGCCCACACGGCGATTCGCCCCCCTGGCCATCATCGTCGCCATCCCGCTGCTCTTCGCGGCGATCTTCTTCTACACCAGTCCGGTCGTCCTCGAGACCGGTGGTGAGCAGGGCATCTTCAAGTGCGGCTCGCCGGGCTCGCCGAACTCGGATGCGAAGAATGTGTGCTCCCAGCCGGAGAAGGTCGAGCGCAACAAGGCGATCTACTCCGGTCTCTCCGGGGTGGCCCTCCTCGGCCTCGGTGCGGTGTGGTTGCTCCGCGGGCAGCGGCACGACGACGAGTGGGACGAGGACGACGAGCCGCGCCGTCGACGTGGTGACGACATCGACCTGCGCGGCGACGACCGTGACCGTGACCGCGGTGCACGCCGGCGCGGCAGCGACCGGGACGAGGACGCGGGCCTGCGCGGGGTCGCACGTGACCGTGAGGAGCCGCGCTCCCGGGGTGTCGCGGATCGTGGCGACCGGGACGGGGACCTCGACGACGAGCTCGAGCCGGAGACCCGCAGCTCGCGCCGCGGGGGCCGGCGGTCGGTCCTGCGCGACGACGACTTCGCCGATCCGTCCCCGCGCCGGCGCGCCGATGACGACTGGTCATCGGACGGCTGGCGCTGATGCGGGTCGAGGACTTCCTCGCCGAGGTCGACCGGGCCTTCGACGGGGACCCGCAGACGAGCGAGCCCACGGACCCGCTCTTCGGCCGCATCGCGGAGACGGTCAACGGCTACACCTCGGCCAACGAGCTGGCCGTGCTCAATGCCGCAGCGCGCGTCATGCCCGCCGACGAGTGCTACCTCGAGGTCGGCAGCTACAAGGGACGCTCCATGTGCGCCGCGGTCCAGGGGGTGCACGACAAGACCTTCTACGTCGTGGAGAACTACCTCGAGTTCGGGATGCAGGGCCAGGAGGCCCGGGCCGAGCTCGAGCGCAACCTCGCGACGCACGCCGCCCACGCAGACGTGCGGCTCATCGAGGGCAACTGCTTCTCGCTGCTGCGGCGCCCCGGGATCGTCGACCGGCCGGTCGGCGTGTACTTCTACGACGGTGAGCACACGGGTCTGTCCCACTACCTCGCCCTCGGGATCATCGAGCCCTGGCTCGCCGACGAGGCGGTGATCCTCGTCGACGACGCGACCTACCCCATGGTCAGCGGGGCCCACGAGGATTTCATCGCCCGGCACCCGCAGTGGCGGGTCGAGCGGCGGTGGGATGCCGCGACGAATGGTGACCCACGCTGGGCCAACGGTCTGCACGCCCTGAGCTTCCGTCGCGATGCCGCGACCGCTCGAGGCAGCGACGAGCCCTGGGACGTGCGGTGGCGCCGGCTGGCCTACCTCTCCTCCCTCGGCCCGGGGCAGAAGGCGGCGTGGAAGGCCATCCACCGCTTCCCCGAGCTCATCCCGCTGGCGAAGAAGCTCTACCCCTCGAAGAAGGCCAGCTCCATCGACTGACGTACCCGGCGCCTCGGCCTCATTCGCGGGTGAGGCCGAGGGCCTCGGCCGTCTCGGCCGACTCCGGGGCCGGCGTCGTCTCTCCCTTCGGGACCCGGAGGAGACCGAGGAGGGCGACGACGGCAGCGGTGCCCCCGACGGTCCCGAAGACCTCGTAGGGGGAGCCGTTGAACCACAGGAGCACGAGGACGCTCTGGATGCCGGCGGCGATCCAGACGACGGCCGTCATGACGTGGTCGCCACGGCTCATCCCGGCGAAGAGCCAGACCTGGACCACCGCCCACAGGGTGCCGATGCCGGCCGCCCAGACGAGGAGCGGCTCCGCGTCCGCGAAGGCGCTCCCCCCGGAGAGGGCGACGAGCGGGCCCGGGACGAGGGCGCAGCCGAGCGCCACGACCGCCCCCATGCCGAGCACGGCGAGGGCCGAGCGGTGCAGCGTCGTCCGGACCTGGCTCCCTCCGCTGGCGTCGGCGACCGAGGGGACGACGGTGAGGGCGACGAACTGCGTGCCCCAGAAGACGACCTTGCCGAAGAGGGCGGCGAGGGCGTAGGAGCCGCTGTCGTGGTCCGAGAGGACCGTCCGGGCGAGGACGACGTCGAGGCTGGAGAGGGCCATGAGTCCGGCCAGGGCGACATTGCTGCGCACGAGGTCCTCGAGCACGGCGAGCGCACGGGGGGCGACGCGCCCCGAGGTGAGCGCCCCCCGGGCGAGCACGAGGGTGACGGCGAGGGTGACCGCCGCGGCGACGAAGGTCGCGGCGAAGACCTCGTGGACGGCGAAACCCCAGCCCACGGCGCCCACGGCCGCGAGCATGCGCGACCCAGCGGTGACGAGGTAGACGGTGGACAGCCGCCCGTAGGACTCCCGACCGAGGAGGATCCCCTGGAGGGCCCCCGTGACGGTCATCGGAGGCAGCATGAGGGCCATCCACACGACCGACCACCCGGTGTCCAGCCGGAGGATCTCCGTGAGGAGGGGCGCGGTGGCGATCGTCGCCAGGGCGAGGACGATGCCGACGACCGTGGCGGTCGTCAGGGCGGTGACGTGCTCGCCCGACTCGCGGTGGGCCCGCGTCTGGCGACGGGCGACGACCACCTGGAAGGCACCGGCCGGCATGGCGAGGAGGACCCCGTAGGTGTTGAGCGCGGAGAACCCGCCGAAGTCAGCGGGGCCCAGCGTCGCCGAGACGAGGGCCACGAAGACGTAGCCCATGACATTGGCCAGACCCATCGCCACGCCGAGGAGGAGCCCGGTGACGGGGAGGGCGCGCCGCATGCGCGGGGACATGACCCCTCCTCGTGCTCTCGGTGTGACGACGGCCTGATGTTACGCCCCGGTAGCCGAATCATGTGGGTCGGCTAGGATCGCCGTCCGGCGTGCTGCGGTGCGTCACCCTGACCCAGGCGAGAGGAGACGTGAGCGTGCGCAGCCGGCTTCGGCTTCCCCGCGCGATCTCGGCGCGCGCGGTATCGGTGCTCCTCCTCATCATCCTCGGCGTCATCGTCTTCGCCAACAGCTGGGGGGTCTTCCAGACCGACATCAAGCCCGAGGTGTACCTCGCCCCGGGGGAGATGCTCCCGCGCTACCTGTCGGCGTGGACCTCTTCGCCCTACCTGGGCTCGCCGAACTTCAACGTCGGGCTCGTGCCCGTCCTCGCCGTCACGGCACTGCTGCGGCTCGTCGGCCTCGACCCCGAGATGGCCTTCAAGGTCTACCACCTCATCCTCTGGGCACTCGCCGCGTGGGGCGCCAACCGGCTGCTGCGGACCCTCGTCCCCGCGGCGAGCGTGTGGGCGGGGCTCATCGCGGGTGTGGCCTACATCGCCAACCCGTACGCGGTGGCGGCCGGGAGCACGCTGGCCATCGCGCTCCCCATGGCGCTCCTGCCGTGGATGCTCGTCGCGATGACCCGCGCCCTGCGGGCCCCCTCGGGCTGGGCCTGGCCGGCGGCGGTGGGCCTGACCTTCTTCGGCATGAGCGGGATGAACGTCGGGGTCGTGCCCGTCTACCAGCTCCTCCTCGTCATCCCGCTCGCCCTGTACGTGCGCGCCGAGATGGGGCTCACGTGGCGCCAGGTGGCTGCGGTTCTCGGCAAGAGCGCCTTCTTCGTCATCATCGTCTCGCTCTACTGGCTCATCCCCGGGGCGGCCGCGAGCGACACCGGGTCGCAGATCGCCGAGGGCTCCGAGAGCCTCGACGGCATCGCCCGGACGAGCTCCTTCGTCGAGGTTCTCCGTGGACTCGGCCTGTGGTCCTACTACGGCTCCTCCGACGCCGGGCCGTGGCTCCCGCAGTACGCCCTGTACTTCACGAGCGCCGTCATCATCCTCTTCACGATGCTCTGGCCGGCGGCCGCGATGTACTCCCTCAAGGTCGTGCCCGCCCGGCTGGCGCGCTTCTCCGCCATGGCCGCCGGCATGGTCGCGGTGATCATGGTCGGGCTGTACCCCGGCGGCAACGGCGGATCCCCCTTCGCCGTCGTCCTGCGATGGGTCTTCGAGACGATCGGACCCCTCGTCGCCTTCCGGACGACGAACAAGGTCGGTGCCGGTCTCGCGCTCGCCTTCGCTCTCGTCATCGGGCTCGCGCTCGTCCGCTTCCTGCCCCGGCTCGTCCGGGGGCCGGGCCGGGCACCCGTGGTGGGCGGGCTCGCGACGGCGGTCGTCGTCGCCCTCGTCGCCCCCGCGGTGACCGGCAACCTCTACGTCTCGCCCATGGACGTGCCGGACTACTGGGAGGAGGCGGCCGACTCCGTCGACCGGGGCGACCCCGACAAGAGGGTCCTCCTCCTGCCGGGGCAGACGCGATCGTCCTACCGGTGGAGCCTCGAGCGACCGGACGACGTGCCCAACTCCCTCTTCACCCGTGACGCGGTCATCCCGGAGACGATCCCCAACACCTCGGAGAGCGGGGGCAACTTCCTCGCCGCGCTCGACGACACCCTCCAGTCCGGCACCGCCGGCAGCCGGAGCATCTCTCCCTTCGCCCGGTACCTCGGTGCCGACCATGTCCTCCTCCGGCACGACGTCGTCTGGGAGGACACGGGCGGCGCCCGCCCGGGGGAGACCGCGACCGCTCTCGCCGAGGACCCCGGGCTCGAGGGCCTGCGCAACTTCGGCGAGCCCGGCGAGAACATGTTCACCGAGTCCGCGCCGCCCACCTCCGAGGAGGAGGCGATCCTCCACCCGCTCCAGCTCTACGGGGTCACCGGCTCCCAGGGCATGGTGCGGGCGAGCCCCGCCTCGGGCAACCTCGTCGTCGCAGGCGACGCGTGGGCGATCCCGCCCCTGGCGGAGGAGGGGCTCCTCGAGGGGCAGCCCCCGGTGCGCTACGCCCATGACCTGTCGGCGAAGCAGCTGCGGGAGCTCCTCGCGCAGGACGGACGCATGGTCCTCACCGACACCAACCAGCGTCGCTCGGCCATCACCAACCGGCTCACCGCCAACCAGGGAGCCATCGTCTCGGCGGACGAGACCCCGAAGATCACGCGCACCCTGGGCGACGACCCCCGGGACCAGAGCACCCTCGTGCGCGAGGGGGTCGAGGTCTCGGCGTCCAGCGCGGGCGGCGCCTTCTTCGACCTCCCGCACGGGGTCGCGGAGAATGCCATCGACGGCGACCCGGACACCGCATGGCTCTTCGGGGACTTTCGCCGCGCGGAGGGGGAGTCCCTCACGATCACCCTGCCCGAGCCCCGCGAGCTCGGCGAGATCGAGATCGACACCGAGGCCCTCGGTGACGTCGAGATCGCCGATCTCCGGGTGCGCTCCGGGGACACCGACGAGACGGTCACCGTCAAGGACGGCACGGCGACGATCGACCTCGGCGGGGAGCGGACCGAGGAGATCGAGCTCACCGTCGACCGCATCCGCGGTGGTGGCTTCAGCCTCGTCGGGATCGCGGAGATCGACCTCGGCGACGAGGACCTGCGCGCCGCCCGGACCACCCGGGCGCCGGACACGTTGAGCCGCCTCTACTCCGGCCTGTCGGCCAGCGACCGGCGGGACTTCGCCGAC